>JBQTGT010000006.1:0-2539 GCA_052390615.1 Actinomycetota bacterium | reverse complement strand
CCCGCAGCACGCGAGCCCGGGCCCTTGGTGACCTTGGTGCGCAACCGGACGGTCGCGAACGTCGACTCGATCGGGTTCGACGTCTTGAGATGGATCCAGTGCTCGACCGGGAAGTCGTAGAACGCGACGAGCCGATCGAGGTCGTCGCTGATCCTCGCGGCCGCCTTGGGGAACTTCGCCCCGTACTCGTTCACGAAATGCTTCGCGGCCACGAGCGCCTTGTCCTTGTCTTCGGCGTCACGGATCTCGGCGAGCATCGCCTTGGCGTTCGGCTGCGCCGACTTCGGGAGCGCATCGAGGACGTTGGAGGTCTTGTGCCACCAGTCGCGTTGTTCGCGGGTCTCGGGCCACACCTCGCGTAGCGCCGCCCAGAACCCGAGCGCCCCGTCACCGACCGCGAGCACCGGTGCCGGCATACCGCGCCGCTTGAGGTCGCGTAGCAGGTCCCGGGCATCCCCCCAAACCGTGGAGGCCTCAACTATGAGGTGAGGCCATGCCAGAGACACGACGTCAGTACGACCCTGAGTTTCGCGAGGGTGCGGTGCGGATCGTTCGGGAGACCGGGAAGTCCATGCTTCGCGATCACGTACTGGAAGTACTACGAGCCTTTGCCTGCGGAGGACACCACGGCCGTCGAGTACGCGCAGGCGCTCGAGCACCTCCACCGCGGCATGCGGCAGATGGATGCGCCTGCGCCGCACTTCACGGATCGAATCGACGAAGCGCAGTCGATCGTCGCCGATCCTGCGCAGAGCCCGGACCTCACGGACGAGGACCGTGACCTCCTCGTCAACTCGTTGCGCACCCTTCGACAGGCCATCGTGGAGCCTGGCGCGGACGAGCAGCTACTGCACGGGGAGCCCCACCGAGGGAACCTGCTGAGGACCGCGGGCGGCATGCGGTTCATCGACCTGGAGACGTGTTGCTACGGCCCGGTCGAGTTCGACATCGCCCACGCCCCCGACGAGGTCGGCGACCACTACGCGCGCGCCGACCAGTCGCTCCTCCGCGACTGCCGGATCCTCGTGCTCGCTATCGTTGCCGCGTGGCGAGCGGATCGCAACGATGACTTCCCGAACCGGCTCGAGGTGAGGGCTGAGCTGCTAGACAGCGTCAGGAGCGCCCTCGATCGCCATGGCATTGACGTGCGGCGCTGAGCGCGGCAAGAGCGCGCCGAGCGGTCAAGACTCGAGATCGCCCGTCGGCGTCTCCTTGGTGTCCCGGCCGCTGCCTTCCTCCACGACGGCGCAGTGACGCCACCCATGCTCGTCGCTCAGGTCGCGCGGTTCACCCGAGCACCAGACGTAGTGGTCCGGGGCGTTGATGTCGGACCGGTCATCGAGTGCCCGGACGAAGGCGGCGTGGACGTCGCCGACGCTCTGGTGCCCGACGCTTGGCGCGTAGTACGCGACGAGTCGCGAGGTGCCGTCGCCGAGCGGCGTCGCGAAGACGGCTGACGACGCTCCCACGAGGTCGGCGAAGGCGCGCTTGAGGGCGGGAAGGTGCACCCATCCCCGGCCGTGCCGAACCCAGCCCGTCCTCCGTGGCGCCGGCTGGAGCACGATCGAGCAGTCGATCTCGTCTGCGGAAAGATCACGCTCGGCCGCGGCGACCACGAGGCTTTCGGTCGCCCGCAGGATCTCGTGCATGGCGGCAACGGGCGTGTATCTCGTGTCGCACAGCAGATCTACTGCCAGACGATGGTTCCGGCGTCAGGGTCGACTCTGACTGCTGCGAATGCGGCTTGGTCCGTACGGATCTGGGCGAACGCCGGCCCGCGGAGGTAGGGGGTCGAGATCGATGATCTTTTCCGCGCCGTCAGCGAAGCCGAGCCGGAGCACGTGATCGTGAACGATTTCGACGTCGGTGATGCCCATGCCATGGCTCCCTATGGGTTCGCTCGGCATCGCGTGAGAGGACCGAGCCGCCGGTCCCCCGAGCTGATCCGCTGGCCGCGGATGCCTCAGACGCACGACAAGAAGTCGATGGTGGCGAGCCTGACAACGCTCGTGTGAATCTCCTCAGACCTGCTCGTTGAAATTCCCCCAGCCCTGTGGGGTCGGCGCACACCGAGTCGTACCCGCCGCCGCCGATGACGTCGTCCCTGATGCCCTGCTTGAGTTCGAAAATGTCGTTACCACCCTCGCCCTGCACGACGTTCTTCGCACCGGCTGAGGGATTCAGCCTCGTGTAGATGAAGTCGCCGCCCGGGTCGCCGAACACAGTGTTGTTGCCCTGCTCGGGATGGAACTGGTCGTTGCCGTCGCGCTTACGCGGGCGGGGGCTCGTCGCACGAGATCCGGAACGAGTCGTCGAGGTCGCGGGGAAGGATCAGCGTGCGCAAGCCCCGGTCGCGCGCGTCGGCGCAGAGGTCGTCGTGGTTGTCGCGCAGTTCCTCGGCGTACTCGGCGCTGAACACCGGCTTGCCCCGGGCGAGGAACGGTCGCAGCGCGTCGCACTCGTCGTACTCGAAGCACTGCTCGTTCACGGCGAAGTCGAAGGCGTCGACCAGGGCAGGGACCTCGTCGAGGGCGTTCTT
>JBQTGT010000005.1:0-67643 GCA_052390615.1 Actinomycetota bacterium | reverse complement strand
CACGAGACCTCCGCGTCAAACTAACCGCGGGCTCCGAGCGCCATAGACGAACGACGGCAGCCCGGCCGACGCACCAGATTCTCATCCGACGAGAGCGGCGCCGCCAGGCGTCATCCCAACTAACCCGTCAGGCACTTGCCGGTGTCGACGCCGTCGGGAGTGACGGCGTCGAGCACCACTTGCACCTCTTCCTCGGTCACCGCGTACGCCGTTGCGTCGCGACCGGGATCGATTGCGAACGCGACGCCGACCACGAGACCCTCGCGATTCACGAACGCGGCGCCGGAATCGCCGGGTGCGAGCGCGGCGGCCAGTACGTAGACCTGCCGGCGGCTCTCTCCCGTGCGGTAGATGTCCGTCCCCACCGCGAGGATCTCCTCGCCGATCCCGGCCGGAGCCGCGCGCAGCTCACCACCACCGGGATGCCCGTACACCGCGCCGACGTCACCCGCTTGCGCCGAACCGAGCCGCAGCCCGGGCGCGTCCACGTCATCGCCGCCCATGTCATCGATTGTCAACACCGCGAGATCGCGCACGGGGTCGAAGGCGACGGCCGTCGCTTCGTGTTCGACGCCACTCGCCTCCTCGACCGTCGTCGTGTCCTCACCCGCGATCACGTGCGCGTTGGTAACGACCAGCCCGTCCGGCGTCAGCCACCCGCTGCCCTCTTGGATCTGGCGGCACGCGCGACCCGTGACCTTGACGACGGACTGGCGCACGCGCTCGTCCACCGCGGCCGATATCTGGAGTTCGGGCGGGATACCAGGGTCGGGCGGATCGTCGAGTGGCGACAGCGCCGACGGGTACGGCGCGTCGGAGATCGTCCGTCCCCACGCCGCGAACTGGTCGGGTTGATCCGGTGCGAGCTGCTCGAGCGCGGCGACGACCGCCGATCCCCGTGCCATGCGGGCCGGCCATCCCTTGGCGGTCGCCAACGATGGGATCACCATCCACACGAGCACGAGGACGCCGAGCACGCCCAGCGTCGTGCCCGCGGCCCGGTCCCAGCGCGGCAGCGGCTTCGGGTCCGGCTGAAAGCGATGCACCAGGACGCCGATGCCGAGCCCGAGTGCCTGCCCGATCGTCGCAAGGAGCAGGAGGAACAACACCGCGACCGTGACGCGGTCGTCGGCGTTCGTCCCGCCGAACGCGGTGATCACGCGCGGGACGAAGGCCACGCCGACGACGAGCCCGAGCGCAACTCCCGCCCACGCGAAGAGGCGCGCGATGAATCCGAGCCGCCAACCACCGATCCCGGCGGCGAGCGCGGCGACAACGACTGCGACATCGAGCGCGTTCAACTGCGTCGGCCTTTGGGACTACTCGCGCAGCAGCATGCGCGCGTGGGTCAAGAACCCCGTGTGGGCAACCATCCGGTGGTCGGGTCGAATCGACTGTCCTTCGACGTGCCATCCTCGCTGGAGCACCTCGATGGTCTCGACCATGCCGAACGGTGCCTCCGCAATCGCCTCGCGGAGCCGACCGACCTGCAGGATCGTCGGGAGGTACGCCACGAGGATTCCGCCGGGTCGAAGCGCCTCGACCGCGTGCTTGACGACCCGCCACGGCTCGGGCAGGTCGAGAACGACCCGGTCGAGGTCGGTCATCTCGATGCCTTCGTACACGTCGCGAACGTGCACGTCGAGGGGCACATCCGGGCCGAGGAAGCCGTGCACGTTCTTCAGGGCGCGGTCGGCAAAGTCGGCGCGGATCTCGTAGCCGGTCACGCGACCGTCGCGGCCGACGGCGCGCAGCAACGCGCTCGTGAGGGCTCCTGATCCAACACCCGATTCGAGGATCCGCGCGCCGGGAAACACGTCGGCGAGCATCAGGATCGGCCCGAGATCCTTCGGATAGATGACCTGCGCGCCGCGGGGCATCTCGAGCACGTACTCCGAAAGCGTCGGTCGCACCGCGACGAGGCGCGCCCCCCTCGTCGTGCGGACTGTGGTCCCCTCGTCGCGCCCGATGATCGCGTCGTGGTCGATGACGCCGGCGTGGGTATGGAACTGGCCGCCCGACTCGAGCGTGATCAGGTGTCGCCGTCGGCGGTTGTCGACGAACAGCACGCGATCGCCCGCAGCGAACGCGCGGCGGCTCATGCCGACGCCCCGTCGGTGCTCACCGTGACCGGGATGGATCGGCCCGTCGCCCGCGCCTGCAGTCGACAGAACGCGCAGACGTCGCCGGGGGTGGGCGCGCCGCAGCGAGTGCACGCCTGGAGGTCCGCGCGTTCGTCGGCCGCGTCGAGTTCGAACCGCTCGTAGCCGCGTTCGAGGAACCCGAACAAGAACGACGCCTTGGTTCCCGGGGATCGTTCCTCCAGCGCGTTCAACGCCTCCTTGTACCCGAGGTGACGATTTCCGACCGCCATCGGACACTCCTCGACGATGTAGTCGATGCCCGTGCACACGCAATACGCAGCGAGCTCGCGCTCGCCCAGGCGGATCAGCGGCTTGACCTTGCGCGCGAACCCAGGCGCCGCGGGGAGGACCGGGTGCTGGCGGCCGAGGTACGGCGCGTCCCACCGCAAGACGTTGCCGAACAGGACTGCAGCCTCGTCATCGAGATTGTGACCCGTCGCAAGGATGTCGTACCCGTGCGCGATCGCGGCGTCGTTGAAGACGTGACGCTTCGACAGCCCGCACGCCGAGCACGGCGCGCGCTTGGCCGCACGCGCGCCGGTCGGGATGTCGAAGCCGTGGTCTTCGGGCAGGTCGACTTCGAGCAGCTTCCAGCCGTGTGCGTTCGCGAAGTCGCGCGCAAAGTCGGCCGAGCGATCGGAGTAGTCGCCGATTCCCAGCCCCACATAGAGCCCGTCCGCGTCGTAGCCGAGCTCGCGCAGGATGTGCCACAGGCCGAGCGAGTCCTTCCCGCCCGATACGGCGATCAGGACACGCTCGCCGGGAGCGATCATCGCGAACTCGTCGATCGTCCGCCGGACTTGCTCCCGGCAATGGTGCAGGAAGCACGGCTGACAGAACGCGGCGTTGTGGCGGCGTATGTCGATCACGGCGGGCTCCCGGCAGCGCCGGCACTTCATGTGGCCCCACCCGAGATGACCGGTCGGATCTCCACGACGTCCTCCTCGCGGAGGCGCTGGTCGCGGGTCACGAGGGTGTCATTCCTGATCACGAGCACTGATTCCGGCACCACGTCGAGTTCGTGCAACAGCTGCTCGACCGTGCGCGGTGCGGGCAAGTCGACCTCACGGCGCGGGTTGCGGAGCACGACCTTCATGATCGCGCCAGGTTACTGCCGCCGGTTACCGAGGCTCCCGCGTCGTGATGACGAACCGGTCGCCGGCGCGAACCCGGGTGCGGTAGAGCACGTCGGGTTCGTTGCGTGCCACGCGGCGCAGGGCGCGCAGGCCACCGGCCGTGATGCCGACCACCATCCACGCGCGCGATCCGCTCATCCCGCGTCGCAGTCCGGTCTTCGTGAGGCGGCGGAGCACGGCGACGAGCACGGCTCAGATGCGCTTGATCTCGAGGACCATCTGGCGCTTCTTCCCCTTGCGCTTCCCGAACCAATACGCGGCGACGATGGTGACGACCGCGACGCCGACGGCGATCGCGATGGCCGGTACCTTGGCGCCTTCGACGCGCTCGTCGACCTCGCCCTGGAGTTCGCGCATCTTCGCTTCGATGTCGTCGCGCGTCACCTTTTTCGGCGGTGCAAGGGCTGCGTTCTTCGGGCTCACGGCCGTTGGACCTTCCGCTTCCCGCGCGCCCACCACGCGATCGCCGCCGACCCGACGAGACCGACGATCACGAGCGCGTACGGGACCCACGACAGGTTGCCGGTGAAGTTGGTGTCGGTCTCGGTTTGCAGGGCGCGGAGCGCGCCGATCGCGAGAAAGAAGAACCCGACACCGATGAGCAGCGCACCCCCGACCCCGTAGCCGACGTAGCGGCGCATGCCCTTGAGGGGGTCGATGGTCTCCTGCCTCGCGTAGGTGACGATCAGCTCCTTCAGCTCTCGAACGGTTTGTTGCGGGTTGTCGGCCACTCGGATCTTTCGGTCGGGTCGGAAACGGCTCCGGAGTCTTCTCCCCCGGCGGGTCGCATCGCAACCTGTGGCACACGAATTACGGGGCGGGGACGAGATCGGCGGCCGCGGGCGCATCCGGGAATCCCGCGACGAGGCGCGCGGCGTCGACCTGAAGTGCGCGTCCCGTCTCTGTGCTCATGTCGTCGTTGACCACGAACGCGAAGTGCAGCGCCTCGTCATCGTCGAGCACTCCCGCGAGCCCGGCGACGTCGTCCAGGAATCCCGTCTTGGCCCGTAGTATTGCTTCGAGCGGATCACCCTGCAGGCGCGTCGCGAGCGTGCCCGATCGTCCCGCGATCGAAAGCCCGTGGTCCAGCGCGGCGAACCGCGGATCGGATGCGAGCCCGAGCACGGCAACAAGCGTGCCGCAGGTGGCGAGGTTGCTGCGCGCCAGCCCAGAGCCGTCCGCGAGGACGAGCCCTTCTGTCGGCACGCCGAGCTCGTCGAGGATTGCAACGGCTGCCTGCGCGCCGGCGTCGGTGGTGCCGGCGTCGGCACGCGCGAGACCGATCTCTCGCAACAGCAGCTCCGCGGTCAGGTTGTCGCTCGAAGTGAGCATGCTCGTGACGATCTCGGCAACCGTCGGTGATTCAACGCGCGCCACCTCCCGTGCGTCGAGCGGCGCCGTCGCCCGCGCCACCGCGCCGACGATGACGCCACGCGCCGAGAGCAGCGCCGCGAGCTGCCGCCCCGCGAGCAACGCCGGGTCGTCGACGCGCGTGGTTCCTTCGAAACCGTCGTCGACTGTCACCGCGCTCAACTGCCCGACGTCCTCGTCGTACTCGGCGCGCCACACGGGAAGGAATCGCACCGAGTCGTGACGGCTGTCGTCGACCGACAACTCGGCAACCGCGCCGATACCGGTGGCCACAATCGCGTCCGCGAGGTCGGCAAGTCGGGTGACGACATCGGCGGCGGTGCGCGGCCCGTCCCGGAGGCGGGCCTCGTACTCAGGCGTCGTCAGTACAGGGTCGCCGCCGCCAACGAGCGTCAGCTCCTCGTCGTCGCCGACGATGCGCGTGAGGAAGCGGTGGTCGGGACCCAGTGCTTCGAGCGCGGCGGCGGCCGTGAGCAGCTTCAGCGTCGACGCGGGAATGAGTGGACGATCGGGCGTCGCTGCGAGCACGCCGTTGCCCGCGTCCGCGTCGTCCACCGAAAGGCACGCATCGTACGGCGCGACGAACTCCGCTATACTGGTCTGCAGGCGAGTGCGCGCGACCGCGTCGACAAAGACGTACGGCAGGCGCCGCGCCGAGAGGAGCGCGGTGCTCGCGCGCGGCCGCGCGATCGGGACCGCCGTGGTGTCCTCGTCGGCGCGCGCCACCACGAAGCCGCCGAAGAGGCCCGCGACAAAGGACACGGTGGCGACCGCGCGCAGCGCGACGCGGCCGCGGCCGGTCAGCCGACGCGATCGAGGAACCGGGCGTGGCGCCACAGGTGGGCGAGCGCCGTCACGGCGCGGTTGGCCGACGCGTAACAGACCTGGCCCGAGGCCCGCACTGCCGCGGGCCCGGCATTATCCGGCGCCGCGATCGCAAGCTCGGTCGCGGTGAGGATCGGCTTGCCGGTCCGTTCGCTGATCGCGGCGGCGGCCGCCGCGTACCGCGCGTCCTGCCGTTCGTGGTAGGCGACAATCCGTTCGAGCCCGTGGTCGGGATAGAAGCGGCCCGATCGCATGAGCGCGGCTTGGTTGGACTGGATCCCGAGTCCGAGATACACGATTGCGTCGATGCCCGGATGCTGCGCGACGAGCTCCATCACCGCGGGAAGGGTGTCGCGCGTCTCGCCCCCCGCGAAGTCGATCGGATTGTTGCGGCTCCAGCGGGGCGGCAGCTTCTCGTCGATCGCCGCCCGCAGGTCGTCGGGCAGCACCACGAGCTCCAGTGCGCCGGTGCGAGCGATCGCGTCGGCGGTGACGACGCCCCAGCCGCCGGCCGTCGTCAGCACTGCCGTACGCGGACCGTGCGGCAAGGGTTGCGTCGCGAACGTCGCCGCCGCTTCGAACCCCTCCTCGATCGTTTCCGCGCGCGTCACCCCCGCCTGTCGGCACAGCCCGTCGAAGATCCGGTCGTCCGATGCGAGCGAGCCGGTGTGGCTCGCGGCGGCGCGCTGGCCCCCCGCCGTCGCACCGCCCTTCACGAGCACGACCGGCATGCGGCGAGTCACGCCGAGGAGCCGTTCGAACAGCGTGCGCCCGTCGGCCACGCCCTCGACGTACGCGAGGCCGACTGCGGTCGCGTCGTCGTCGGCGTACCAGTCGAGGTAGTCAGCGACGGTCACCGCAGCCGCGTTGCCGGCGCTGACCGCGCGACTCACGCCGACGCCCGTTTGCGCGGCCCAGTTTTGGAACGACGACACGAAATTGCCGGACTGGCTCGCAATGCCGATCCGCCCCGGCGGCGGGCACGGCGCGACGATCTGCGCGCACAGCCGGGCCGGGGTCGACACGATGCCCTGCCCGTTCGGGCCAGCGAGCAGCACGCCGAGCTCATACGCGAGCGCGACGAGCTCCTGTTCGGCGCGCCGACCGTCGGGTCCCGCCTCGCCGTACCCGGCGCTCGTCACGAACGCCGCGCGAATGCCCTTCTTCGCGCACGCGCGTAGCAGGTCCGCGTTCGCCGGCGCCGGCGTGCACACGAACACGAGGTCCCACGGCCCGTCCGGAAGCTCGTCGATCCCTCGAGCGGCGTCGATGCCGAGCACCGGCGCGCCTTCGAGATTTGTCGCTGCAACCCGCCCCTCGTACCCGCCGGCCAGGATGTTGTGCAGCGCGACGAACCCGAACTTTCCGGGATGCGTCGACGCACCGGCCACCACGACGCCGCGCGGCTCGAACAGCGCGCGGAACGCATCGTCAGTCGGTCGCGTGCGCGCCGGCCCGGACGCCGGTGGCGCCACGCCGACTTCGACCAACGCGTCGACCGCAACCACGCGGCCGTCCGCGCCGACTATCAGCGGGTTCACGTCGACCGCGACGACATCGGGGCGATCCTCCGTCAGCCGCGCGAGCCCGACGAGGACGCGCCGCAGCGCGCCGCGGTCGACCGCGGCCTCCCCGCGGAACGGCCCGAGTGCGCGCTGCGTGGCGAGGTCGTCGAGGAGGTCGTCGGCGTCGCGCTCTCCGATCGGCGCGAGCCGGAACGCGACGTCGCCGAGTGCTTCCGCGAGGACGCCGCCGACGCCGAGCATCACGCACGCCCCGAACTGTGGATCGCGGACGAGCCCTGCGATCAGCTCCCGGGTGCCCGTGATCATGGGCGCGACGAGCAGCTCGACCGCACCGTCGGCTGTTGTCGAGACCGCGAGGAGTTCTGTTGCCGCCGCGCGTACCGATTCCGCGTCGCCGAGCGCGAGCCGGACCAGCCCGCGCTCGGTCTTGTGCGCGATCGCATCACCGCACAGCTTCACGACCACCGGGTATCCGAGTGCGGCCGCCGCGTTCACGGCGCCGGCCGGGTCGGCTGCGGTGCGTTCGTCGACAACCGGCACGCCGTAGCGCGCGAGCAGTTCCTTGGATGCGGCTTCGGACAGCGTGGGCACGGGCCGCGGATCGTAGTTGTCCCCAAAGGACAGAATCGGACCGCTGCCGGTCTTCGTTGTCCCCAAGGGACAGAACGCGACCGCGCTACGAGTCGCGCTCATACCGCTCGCTCCGAGCCCTTCCAGAACTCGTCTCGCAACAAGCGCTTCAACAGCTTGCCGGAGTCGGTGCGGGGTAGTGCCGCTCGCACCTCGTAGGCGCGCGGCTGTTTGTACCGCGCGAGCCGCGGCTCCACGAACGCGCGCAGCTCGGCGAGGTCGATCTCCTCGCCCGGTTTGGGTTGCACGATCGCGTGGACGCGTTCGCCCCACTCATCGTCGGGGATGCCGAACACCGCCGCGTCCATCACCTGCGGGTGCTCGTACAGCACCGCTTCGATCTCAGCCGGGTAGATGTTGACGCCACCCGATATGATCATGTCGTTCTTGCGGTCGCAGATGTACACGTACCCCTCGTCGTCGAGGTACGCGACGTCGCCGACCGACTTCCATTCGCTCCCGAGCAGCTCGGTGAGCTGCTGATCGGTGCGGTGGTAGCCGTCCATGGCCAGCGTCGTGCGGACGAACAGTTCACCCGGTTCGTTCACGCCGGCATCGGCGCCGTCGTCGGTCACGATTCGGATCTCGATTCCGGCGTACGGCTTGCCGCAGGATCCGGGCTTGCGCAGCTGGTCCTCGGGCGCAAGCACCGTGTCGACGCCGAGTTCGGTCGAGCCGTAGACCTCGAAGAGGAATCCGTCGCCCAGCTTCGCGACGATCTCTTGCTTCAACGCGTACGGGACGGGCGCGGCGTTCGCGATGAGGCAGATCATCGACGACAAGTCCGCCTTCGCCAGCTCGTCGGGCGGGAGCGACACGATTCGTTTGAGCTGGGTCGGCGCCGAGAACGTGTTCGTGACACGCTGCTCCTTCACGAGGGCGAGCCATCGGACGGGGTCGAACTTGCGCAGCACGACGACCGGGGCGCCGAGCGTGTGCGCGAGCGACGCGAACGCGAGTGGCCCTGAGTGGTACATGGGCCCAGTCGTCAGGTGCACAGCGTCGGCGTGCAGCAATCGCAACTCTGCCAGCAGTGCGAACACCAACGTCCGATCGGTTGTCGTGCGCAGCGCGCCCTTCGGCTTGCCGGTCGTGCCCGACGTGTAGATCATCGCCGCGCCGGCCTCGTTCGGATTCACGTCGCCCTTCAGTTCGGGCTCGGTGTCGGGCTGCCCATCGCAGACGTCATCCCACGCGCGGCACCCGTCGGGGACGGCGCTGCCGCCGTACACGATGACGGTGTGCGCTTTCGGGATCTCTCCGCGCACTTGCGCGACGAGCGCTGCTTGCTCCGCGTCGACGATGACCATGGTGGCGTCCGAATTGTTGATGACGTACGCCATCTCCTCTGCGGTAAACCGATACGAGAGCGGCACTGCGACCAGTCCGAGCTTGCGGGCGGCATGAATCGTGATCAGCACCTCGAGCGAATTGGGTCCGCACCAGACCAGCCGTTCACCACCTCGCGCGCCGGCGGCCCGCACACCGTGAGCGAGACGGTTCACGGCCGCGTTCAGCCCGGCGAATGTCGTGGTACCGGCGCGAACTCCATTGCTGCCGTCGACGACGACGGCGACCTTGTCCGGCTGCGCCTGCGCGTGGACCGCGAGCACGTCGAGCGGCGCGTTCATTGGTGTTCCTCCCCGGCGCCCTGACGGACGTCCCCGTTACGCTACTCACGGTGAGTCGCTCCTTCGAAGTGCGAGGCGTCGTCGAGGGTTTCTACGGAACGCCGTGGTCGCACGATGCGCGGCTCGAGATGCTCGACTTTCTCGCCGACCACGACATGAACGCGTACGCGTACGCACCGAAGGACGACGCGAAGCACCGGGGCGAATGGCGGGTCCCCTACGCCGCCGACGAGCAGAAGCTCTTCGCCGAGCTGGTTGGACGTGCCGACGAAGTCAGTGTGCGCTTCGGCTTCGCAATCTCCCCCGGGCTCGACATCGCCTACGAGTCCGGCAACGACCGCGCAACCCTGCTGGCCAAGCTGGGCTCGCTCCTCGACGTCGGCGTTGCCTGGTTCTTCCTTCTGCTCGACGACATTCCGCTGCAGCCCGGCCTCGCCGCCCGTCAAGGCGAGCTCGCGAGCTTCTTGCTCGACGCGCTGCAGACAGCACGTTCGGACGCCACGCTGACGGTGTGTCCGACCGAGTACGTCGGGACTCATCCGTCGCCGTATCTCGCGGATCTCGGGGCCGCGTTGCCGGCCGCCGTTGACGTCATGTGGACGGGGCCCACCGTGTGCTCGCCGACGATCACCGCGCTCGACGCGACCCGATGGGCCGCCGCGCTGGGCGGCCGCCCGCCGCTGGTGTGGGACAACTACCCCGTGAACGACGGGACGATGGCCCACTCGGTGCACTTGGGCCCGTACCGCGGTCGCGACCCCGAACTCGCCATGGTCGTGCGCGGCGTGCTGTGCAATCCAATGCCGCTCGCGCGCGCGTCGAAGGTTGCGCTCGCGACTGCGGCCGCGTTCCTTTCCCAGCCCGACGAGTATCAACCGCGGCGTGAGTGGCACGTCGCGCTCGAAGAGGTGGGTGGGGCGCAGTGCGTCGCGCTGGGGACGCTCGCCGACGCGTGCGCCGACAGCCCGCTCGCCGAGACCGATGTGCTGGCGCTCAACGCACTGGTCGACACGCTCGACGACGAGATCGACGGCCCCGGGTGGGTCGACGCGCTAGACGTCCTTGCCGAGACCCTGCGCGCCACGCGTGAGCTCCGGACGACGTTCACCGCCGAGTCCGATGCCCTCGGTGTCGAGCTCGCGCCCTGGGCGACGGCCGCCGCGATCGAGGCCGATGCGGGGCTGGCGGCGGGCCGGCTGCTGCAGCAGCTGCGGCCAATCGCGGTGATCGACGGTGCCCGGGGTCGGGCCGCCGCGACCGACGCGGCGCGCGCGACACACGCGGCATTCCTGGTTCTCTTGAGTTGGGCGTCGGCCCGGTCGAACGAGAAGGTCGTGTTCGGTCCTCGGTTCGCGGTCTACCCCGCGGTGGTGCAGCTCAGTGACGGGCGGGCCGGCCTCGACGTCGGACTCGCGCTCCGCGAGGACGCCAATGTCATCGACCGACTATGCCGCCTGGCCGTGCGGGAATACGAGCGCTGGTGGGGCGCGGCACCATCGGACGTGCGCGTCTTCGTGGACGGTGAGGAGCGCGCGATCGACGCTGACGGGTACTTCGACGCCGAGGGCCAGATGACGCTTGTGCGTTCGGGGCCGTACGCGACGCGCGTCGAGATCCCGCTCCCGTTCCGCGATCCGAGGCTGACATGACCGAGAGCTCCCACGCGCCCTACGTGAGCGTGGTGATGCCGGCGTTCAACGAGTCGGCCATCCTCGAGAGCTCAGTCGGCGAGGTCGTCGAGGGACTGCGCGCACGCGACGTGTCCTTCGAGCTCGTCGTCACCGAGAACGGCTCGACCGATGGCACGCTCGCACTCGCGCACGAGCTCGCCGAGAAGTTTCCCGAGGTTCGCGTCGACCATCTCGTTGCGGCCGACTACGGCCGCGCGCTACGTGCGGGATTGCTCCTGGCGCGCGGGACAGCTGTCGTGAACTTCGACACCGACTACTACGACCTCGACTTCCTCGAGACGGCGGTGACGCGGGTCACGCAGCCCGACGGTCCCGCGATCGTTGTCGGGTCGAAGCGCGGTGTCGGTGCCAACGACACGCGTCCACTGCTGCGCAAGCTCGTTACCGCGACGTTCAGCACACTCCTGCGTGTCGTGTTCCGCTTGAAGGTCTCAGACACCCACGGGATGAAGGCCATGAACCGCGTCGCGGTCGAGCCCTACGCCCGCCGGTGCGCGTTCGGAAAGGACCTCTTCGACACCGAGCTCATCCTGCGGGTCGAGCGGGCGGGGCTGCGCACCGACGGGATCCCCGTCGCGGTGATAGAGCTCCGTCCCGCGCGCACCTCTATCCTGCGCCGCGTGCCCCGCACGATTGCCGGCCTTGTGAAACTGCGGATCGCGCTGTGGCGCGACCGCGACCCCATCACAGCGTGACGGTCCTCGCCGCGGCGCGCGTCGTCAGCGGCGACGGTGGTCTCAGTGCCGCACCCGCGTGGGTCGCGTTCGCCGACGGGCGCATCACCGCCACGGGCACCGGCGCGCCGCCCGGCGGCGACGTCGTCGATCTCGGCGACGCACTGCTCACCCCCGGCTTCGTCGACATCCAGGTGAACGGCACCGCCAGCACCGATTTCGCGACTGCGGCCGAAGGCGAGGTTGTCGTCGCGTGTGAGCAGCTCGTCGACGGCGGCTGCACGACAATGCTGCCCACACTCGTGAGCGCGCCGCTCGAGTCATACGGCGCCGCACTCGAGCGGCTTGCGGCGGTGCGCGCGCGCGTGCCGGCGGTGCTCGGTGTGCATCTCGAAGGGCCGTTCCTTGGCGGTGCGCCGGGAGCGCACTCACCGGATCTCGTCCGTCCCGTCGATCTCGACTGGCTCCTCGGCACTTGCGACCGCTTCGGCGACCTCGTGCAGCTCGTGACCCTCGCTCCCGAGGCGGATGCCGGCTTGCACGCGACCCGGGCGCTCGCGGAACGCGGCGTGATCGTCTCGGTCGGGCACAGCACGGCGTCTTACGACGAGACGCGCGCCGCGGCCGACGCGGGCGCGCGGGTCGTCACGCATGTGTTCAACGGCATGGGCCCGCTGCACCACCGCGCGCCGGGTGTCGCGGGGGCGGCGCTCGACGACCGGCGGCTCGTTCCGACGCTGATTGCCGACTTGGTGCACGTCCATCCCGCGATGGTGCGGGTCGCAGTTGTCGCCCGCCCCGACCTGGTGTTGGTGACCGACGCGGTTGCGGCAGTCGACGTCCCCGCTCGTGACGGCGCCGCGCGGCTCGCGGACGGCACGCTCGCCGGTTCCACGCTCACGATGGTCGACGCGGTGCGCAACGTCGTCGGTATGGGCATTCCGATCGGTCAGGCGGTGCGGATGGCCGGCGGCAACGCCGCGCGCATCCTCGGTCGGAGCGACCGTGGCCGGCTTGCACCGGGTTCTCGCGCCGACATCGTCGCGCTCGACCCCACCACGCTCACGCCGCGGTCGGTGTGGGTTGGCGGCGATCGGCGCGACTCGTGAGCACGCGGGAGGCCACGACGGCAGCCTAGGCCGCGCCTACCCGCCGAACTGGCGTGACAAAAGCGCGCCACACGCGCCTACGTCACGCCAGTTCGCAGGTGTCGCCTCGCGGGTGCGTAATTCGCGAAGAGTCGCCGGCCCTGGAGCTCGCGCTCACGATCGGCCTCGTTCTCGCGGACGGCGATGGGTAAGTTGCGGGTATGGAGATCGTCGCGGGCCTGTTCGTCGAAGGCATCAACTTCCGACAGGTCGAGGGGCCGTCGACGCGTATCGATATCACGGGTGCCTTCTTCTCCACGAAGGTGGATTCGTACCCGGTGCGCATCGAACCTCACCTGGTGGTCCTCGTGCGTGTTCCGGTGGGCGGCGAGGGCAACGGGACCCTCGAGACGGTGTTCGTACGAGACGACGGTGAGGAAGTGGGCCGGAACGGACAGGGCTTCTTCGTGGAGCCCGGAAAGTTCGGATATCGCCTGGTGAAGGGGGAGCTGGAATTCGCCGCGCCGGGCACGATCGAAGCTCGCTGCCGCATCCTCGAGAGCGGCTCGGCGGTGACGATCCCGCTCACGGCGCTGTGAATCTGCTCAACCCCCCTCGGCAGTCGGTCGAATCCGCGAAGGCATGGATCTCGTGAACCGGTATGCAGCCGCGCTTTCGCTGCACCCCACCCCGGTCGAGGCCGTGGGTGAGACCGCGGGCGAGATCCTCGAGCGGTTCGAGGGTGATCGGCCCGACCTCCTCGTGTGCTTCGCGTCGGCCCACCATGTCGGCGCGTTCGAAGATGTCGCGGGCGGGCTGCAAAAGCTGCTCGAACCGACAACCTTCATCGGGACCAGCGCGGTCGCGATCGCGGGCGGCGGCCGCGAGGTCGAGGATGCGCCGGCGCTGAGTGTCTTCGCGGCCCGGTTCGGGGCGGGGCAGGCGGACGCGTTCGCGCTCGACGCGGTCCAGACCGACAATGACTTCGAGATCTCGGGTTGGCCCGACGAACTCCCGGCGCGCGGCACACTCTTGCTGCTCGCCGACCCGTTCTCGTTTCCGATCCCCGACTTCTTGCGCCTGTGCAACGCCAAGGTCCCGGGACTGGCTGTCGTCGGCGGACTGGCGTCGTCGGCCGCGGGACCGGGCGGCAACCGCCTCGTCTGCAACGAACGGGTCGTGACCAGCGGCGCGGCCGCGGTGTTGTTGTCGGGAGACGTTCCCGTGCGGCCGGTCGTTTCGCAAGGCTGTCGGCCCATCGGGCAGCCGTTCACCGTCACCAGTGCCGAACGCAATCTCGTGTATGAGCTCGGCGGTCAGTCGGCGATGCAACGACTGCAAGACCTCGTGCTGGCCGCCGACGACCCGGAACGGGACCTGATGCGCCAAGGTCTGCACATCGGCGTCGTGGTCGACGAGCACAAGCTCGACTTTGCCCGGGGCGACTTCCTCGTGCGAAACCTGCTCGGCGCCGACCAGCGCAACGGTGCGCTCGCGATCGGTGATCGGGTCCAAGTCGGCCAGACGGTGCAGTTCCACGTGCGCGACGCCGACGCGGCCCACGAGGACCTGCGGCTGCTGCTCGAGCGGGTGGACGGTGATGCTGCGCTGCTGTTCACCTGCAATGGGCGCGGCACGCGCTTTTTCACTACACCCGACCACGACACCCGCCTGGTCGAGGAAGTGCTCGGGCCGTTGCCGCTCGCCGGCGCGTTTTGCGCGGGTGAGATCGGCCCGGTCGGCGGCCGCAACTTCCTGCACGGCTTCACGGCCAGCCTCGCGATCTTCGGCTGATGCCGTGTCAGGCATCGTTTGGTGCGTTGCGCGCGCAGGTATTCGGTCACCCGCCGGTGCAATGGCAACGGCGACGGACCAAGCAGGTCTCGGAGCGCGCTGCTAGCCCTTCTGGTCGGCGCACTCGGTCGCAAGGCGATACGCCGCGGCGGTGCCGAGGGTGGCGCGTAGTCTGGCCTGGTGGCGGAGGAGAGGGATCCGGCCGTGGCAACCGTTGAACTCGAACGACGTGCGGTCAACGTCGTGCGCGGGCTCGCGATGGACGCCGTGCAGCGCGCGAACTCGGGGCACCCGGGTACGCCGATGGCCCTGGCACCACTCGCGCACGTGCTGTTCACGCGCATCATGGATTACGACGCCGACGACGGAGACTGGCCCGACCGCGACCGGTTGGTGCTGTCGGCCGGTCACGCGTCGATGCTCGTGTACTCGATGCTCTATCTGTGCGGGCTCGGGTTGGAGCTCGACGACCTGCGCGCGTTCCGCGAGTGGGGTTCGAAGACGCCGGGGCATCCCGAGAAGGGGCACACGAAGGCCGTCGAGGTCACGACCGGTCCGCTCGGGCAGGGCGTCGGCAACGCGGTCGGTATCGCGTTGGCCGAGAAACACCTCCGCCAGCGGTTTGGTGCCGAACTGTGTGACCACCACGTGTTCGGCATTTGCAGCGACGGTGACCTGATGGAAGGCGTCAGCCACGAGGCGGCGTCGCTCGCCGGTCACTTCCAGCTCGGGCGGCTCGTGCTGGTCTACGACGACAACCACATCACGATCGACGGTCCGACCGAGCTGACCTACAGCGACGACGTCCCGACCCGCTTTCGGGCGTACGGCTGGCACGTGGTCGAGTTGGGCGAAGCGGCCGAAGACCTCGATGCGCTGGAACGGGGCCTGCGCGAGGGAATGGCCGAAACGACCCGGCCGACGCTGCTGGTACTGCGGTCGCACATCGGATATCCGTCGCCGAAGTTCCAGGACACGCCCGAAGCGCATGGCAACCCGCTCGGGATCGACGAGGTACAGGCGGTCAAGGGGATCCTCGGCCTGCCGCCCGACGACGAGTTCTTCGTTCCCGACGACGTCGTCTCGTACTACCGAGCGGCCGGTCGCCGCGGCGGCGCCGTGCGCGCCGCGTGGGAAGAACGACGGCGAGCGTTCGCGACCCGCGATCCCGAACGCGCCGAGGCGTTCGAGGCCTGCCGGGCTGGTCGGGGCGTCGCGGGGTGGGAACAGAAGCTGCCGTCGTGGCAACCGGGAACCCAGCTCGCGACCCGCGTGGCGTCGCAGGAGGTGCTCGGCGCGATCTTCGATGTGGTGCCCGGGCTTTTCGGCGGCGGCGCCGACCTGACCGGCAACACGGGAACGCAGGTGAAGGGCGGTGGGATCGTCACACCGCAGGACGCGTCGGGCCGCATCGTGCACTTCGGCATCCGCGAGCACGGGATGGCGGCAGCCGCCAACGGCTTGGCGCTGAACGGCACGCTGCCGTTTGTGGGGACGTTCTTCGTGTTTAGCGACTACATGCGTCCGGCGGTCCGTCTCGCGGCGATGATGGGCGCCAAGGTCGCGTTCGTGTGGACGCACGATTCGGTCGGTCTCGGCGAGGACGGACCGACACACCAACCGATCGAGCACCTCGCGTCGCTGCGGGCGCTGCCGGGCCTGCGGCTCATTCGCTGCGCCGACGCCAACGAGGTGGCCACCGCGTGGCGGGTGCACGTCGACGGCCGCGGTCCGACGGGCATCGTGTTGACGCGCCAGAATATCCCGGTGCTCGACGGCACGGCCGAGCGCGCCCCGGTCGGCGTCGCGAAGGGCGCGTACGTGCTAGTCGATGACGGAAGCCACCCCGACGTCGTGTTGCTCGGTACCGGCTCCGAGGTCTCGGTGTGCGTGGGCGCGCGCGAGATGTTGAGCGAACGAGGAGTGTCGGCACGAGTCGTGTCGATGCCGTCGTGGGACCTCTTCGCCGCGCAACCCGACGAATATCGCATCGCGGTGCTGCCGCCCGAGGTGCCGACGCTGGCCGTCGAAGCGGCGTCGAGTTTCGGGTGGTCGCGCTGGGCCGACGACGTCATGGCGATCGATCGCTTTGGCGAATCGGCACCGGGCGAAGTGGCGCTCGCCAACTTCGGGTACACCCCCGAGAACGTCGCCGCCCGCGCCCTTGCGCTCCTCGGAGAGTGATCGGTATGGCCAGTCCCATCGCCAAACTGATCGAGTTCGGACAGAGCCCGTGGTACGACAACCTGACGCGCCCGCACGCGCGCGGCGGGTTGCGCACGCTGGTCGACGAGCACGGCATTCGCGGCGTGACGTCGAATCCGACGATCTTCGAGAAGGCGATGGCGTCGAGCGACGACTACGACGAGCAGTTGCGCGAGCTCGTGGCGGCCGGTGTCGGTGCGACCGAGGCGTACTGGGCGCTCGTGCTCGACGACATCGCGCGCGCGGCCGATCTTTTCGGGCCCGACTACGAGCGGTGGAACCGGCGCGACGGCTTCGTCTCGATCGAGGTCGATCCCGATCTCGCGCACGACACCGACCGGACGCTGGCGCAGGCGCGCGACCTCTTCGGGCGACTCGACCGCCCGAACGTGATGATCAAGATTCCGGCCGCGCTCGCCGGGTTGCCCGCGATCACGGCCGCGACCGCTGCCGGTCTCAACGTCAACATCACGTTGATCTTCAGCCTTGCCCGGCACGCGCAGGTCATCGACGCGTACCTCGGCGGATTGGAGCGGCGGGTCGCACGGGGCGAGGACATCGCCGGGATCTCGTCGGTCGCATCGTTCTTCGTGAGCCGAGTCGACACCGAAACCGACCGGCGGCTCCCGCAACGGCATCCGCTCCGAGGCCTGGCCGCCGTCGCCAACGCCAAGCTCGCCTACGCATTGTTCCGCGAGAGATTCTCGGGGCCGCGCTGGGACGCGCTCGCGGCGGCAGGCGCGCAACTGCAACGACCGTTGTGGGCGTCGACGTCGACCAAGAACCCGGAGTACTCGCCGACCCTGTACATCGACGAGCTCATCGGTCCTGACACGGTGAACACGCTCGCGCAGGCGTCGATCGATGCGCTCGCCGCCGGCCAGGGCACGTTGCGCCCCAATACCGTGACCGAAGATCTCGATGGTGCACGTGCCGTGATGGAGGAACTCGCTGCTGCGGGCGTGGACTTCGACGACGTGACCGAAACGCTGGAGCGAGAGGGCGTGGCCGCGTTCAGCTCGTCGTACCACGACGCGCTCGATACGCTCGAGAAGAAGGCCCGCGAGCTCAAGGCATAACTGCGGCGCGCAGGTGCTCGATGAAGTCGGCGGGCTTGGCGTGGGCGTTGAGTCCACTCGTGTTCGGCATGACATACGTCGGTACGCCACTGAAGCGCGACGCCTGCCAGCCGGCTGACGCGTGGCGATCGACGGCGGCGCGGTATCCGGTGATCCCGACGAAGCAGACGGAGCGCGGCTGTAGCCACTCGACAAGGCGTGCAAGTCGCGTCGCGCCGGTGCGGTATTCGTCGGTGTGCAGCGCGTCCGCACGCACGGTCGCGCGCCGGACGAGGTTGGTCATGCCGACGCCGTGTTCACGGAGGGCGTGGTACGGGTCGTGGGAGCGCGACACGATGCCGGCGGCCAACGCCGCGGGCCAGAACCGGTTGCCGGGCCGGGCGAAACCCACGCGCGTGTCCGCCGACAGTTCGCTCGGGTTGAGGCCGACGAGCAACACGCGCATGTCGGCGCCCACGGTGTCAGGCAGCATGCGCGCACGCGTCGCCTCGACGTCGATCCACTCCTCGCCGTCGGAGGCGTTCGAGACGATCTCGAACCCGGCGCCCTCGACGACAGCACGGAACCGCTCGACCGGCCACCATTCGAAGTGCCGACCGGGGAACTTGTCGTCGAGGTCATGTCGGAGTCGGTCGCACGTCACTCGGATGTGCACCCGCGCCGCCGAGCGCGACCGCGCGGTGCAGCTCTGCCAACGCGAGCGGCAGGTTCACGCCGGGCAGGTGCATGTAGCACTTGTGCGCCCACGCCCCGCTGAGCGCGCCGGCGCGGAACGGAAGACGCTCGAGATCGCCCCGGATCGGCAACGCGCCCGGCGCGAACTGGGGAACGCGTTGCACCATCGCGAGGGCGGCATCGAGGGCGACGACCGGCGCGCCGAGGTGCGCGCAGTGCCAGCCCGGTCCGCAGCCGAGATCGGCCCGGGGCCCCGCACCGATCTTCGAGACGAACTCGGCGAGCTGGGGCGGCACGGCGCGCTTGCGCTGCTTGATCCAGGCGTCGACCCGGTGCTCGTACACATCGACCGTTGCGTGGTGCATTCGCCGAGCATCGCGCATGAACGGCACCGGATCGGGCAAATTCCTCCCGTGGGTATTCCTGGCGAGGTTCTCGTCGTCGATGACGTGCCGGTCGCGTTCGCCGACCTGTTCCTGGAGGTCGAACCCGATTCGGTGGCGCTGTCCGGCGGCGAGGTGGCGCGCGACTGTTACACGACGCTCGCGGGTGCGCCGTACGACTGGTCCCACGTCGACGTGTTCTTCAGCGACGAGCGGTTTGTCCCGCTCGACCATCCGGATTCGAACGGCGGCATGGCGCGCGCGGTATTGCTCGAGCGCGTGCATCCCCGCGCCGTCCACTCCATGTACGAACCCAAGCCGATCGAGATCGCGGCGACCGAGTACGACGCTCGCGTCCGCCGTGCGCCGCCGATCGACCTCGTGCACCTCGGGATGGGTGCGGACGGGCACACCGCATCGCTGTTCCCGGGCTCCCTCGCGCTCGACGAGCGCGAGCGTCTCGTCGTCGCGACCGGCGACGACGCCCACCCCCATCCGCGACTGACGTTTACCTTTCCCGCGATCGCGCGGGCGCGGGTGGTGGTCGTGGCCGTGCGGGGCGAAGCCAAGCGCGAGGCGCTGGCGCGCATCCGCGCCGGCGAAGACCTCCCGGCGTCGTGCATCCGGGCTGAGCGCGTGATCTGGCTCGTCGACCCCGCAGCCCTCGGATCGGACTCGGCAAACCAGTAAGGTCCCGAACCGTGCGCGACCTGCTGCACCAACCGCTTCCGGAGCTGATGGACGAGGCCGCCCGCCGTCGCGACGCGCGCTTCGGAACCCGAATCACGTTTTCGCCGAAGGTCTTCGTGCCGCTCACGATGCTGTGCCGCGATCGGTGCGGGTACTGCACGTTCGCGAAACCGCCCGCCCGCCTCGAATCGCCGTACCTCACTCCTGACGAGGTGCTGTCGATCGCGCAGCGCGGCTCCCAACTCGGTTGCCACGAAGTGCTGTTCACGCTGGGCGAAGCACCGGAAGCGCGGTACCCGCAGGCGGCGGACTGGCTGGCGCAGCAGGGCTACTCCTCGACCGTCGAATACCTCGTCGCGATCGCGAAACAAGTCGTCGACGAGACCGGCCTGCTCCCCCACGCGAACGCCGGCGCGCTCACCGAGACCGAGCTCACGCGGTTGCGCGCCGCGAGCCCCTCCCAAGGGATGATGATCGAGACGCTCGCGGCCCGCCTCGGCGAGCCGGGCGGCCCCCATGCGGGCGCACCCGACAAGACTCCCGAACGGCGACTGGCGACGCTCGAAGCGGCCGGACGCGCCCGCATCGCATTCACCACCGGAATCCTCGTCGGGATCGGCGAGACCCGCGCCGAGCGGATCGACGCCCTGGTCGCGATCGCCCAGTCGCACGAGCGCCACGGACACGTCCAGGAGGTCATCGTCCAGAACTTCCTGCCCAAGCCCGGCACCGCCATGCACCGAGCCGCTCCGTGTGACACCAACGAGTTCCTGTGGACGATCGCGGTCGCGCGCATCGTGTTGCCCGACGATGTGCACCTGCAGGCGCCGCCGAACCTGAGCGACGACATCGCGCCCTTGCTCGCGGCCGGCATCGACGATTGGGGCGGTGTCTCGCCCGTCACGATCGACCACGTCAACCCCGAGCGCCCATGGCCGGCACTCGATCGGTTGCGCGCGGCGACGGAGGCAGCGGGCAAAGTCCTCGCGCCGCGCTTGACGATCTACCCAGAGTACGTGCAGCGACCGGACGAGTGGATTCATACGGATCTGCGCACGGCCGTGCTCACGCGTTCCGACAGTGAAGGCCTCGCACGCGACACCGAGTGGGCTCCCGGTCGCGACGACATGACGCCCCCCGTGTTGCTCCCGCCGCCCGTCCCGGCGCGCGCCGGCGGCGCGATTGGCGAAGTGCTCGCCGGAGTACGCGCCGGCGAGGAGGTCGGCGTCGACGAGATCGTCACCCTCCTGTCGGCGCGCGGTCCCGAAATTGCCGCCGTCGCCGAGCTCGCCGACCAGTTGCGCCGCGACATCGTCGGTGACGAGGTCACCTTCGTCCGCAACCGCAACATCAACTACACGAACGTCTGCACGTTCAAGTGTCGTTTCTGCGCGTTCTCGAAGGGCCCGCTCTCGCTGAACCTCCGCGGGCAGCCGTACCTCCTCGAACTGAAGGAAATGCAGCGGCGCGTCGTCGAGGCCCTCGAGTGCGGCGCGACCGAGGTGTGCCTCCAGGGCGGCATCCATCCCGACTTCGACGGCGACTACTACGTCGACGTGGCGCGCGCAGTCAAGGCCATCGCCCCCGGCATTCACGTCCACGGCTTCACCGCGCTCGAGGTGACCGAAGGCGCCCGCCGGCTCGACGTGCCGCTGGCCGAATACCTCGGCCGACTGAAGGACGCTGGCCTCGCGTCTCTGCCCGGCACCGCGGCCGAGATCCTTGACGACGAGGTGCGGGCGATCATCTGCCCCGACAAGGTGACCACCGACGAGTGGCTGGATGCGCACCGCACCGCGCACGGCATCGGTCTGCGCTCGAATGTCACGATCATGCACGGCACTGTCGAGCGGACCATCCATATTGCCCGCCACATCGTGCGAACGCGCTCGCTCCAGAAGGAGACGGGCGGGTTCACTGAGTTCGTGCCGCTCCCGTTCGTGCACATGGCGACGCCACTGTTCATCCAAGGTCGAGCACGGCGCGGACCGACGTTTCGCGAGGTGCTGCTCGTGCACGCTGTCGGCCGGATCGCGTACCGCGGTTGGATCGACAACGTGCAAGTGTCGTGGGTGAAGTGCGGCATCGAAGGGGCCCGCCAGATCCTCCAGGCCGGCGCCAACGACCTCGGCGGCACGCTGATGGACGAGAACATCTCGCGCGCCGCGGGCGCGGCGCACGGCCAAGAGCTCGACGACAAGGAGTTCCGCGCGATTGTGACGCCGATTGGTCGCACGCTCGCGCAGCGGACCACGCTGTACGGGCGCACGACGACCGTCGGTCGGCGCCTGCGCCCGCCCAATGACCACGAACCCATCGCAGTGGGCCGCAAGCCCGCTGGAGCAACCGCGTGGCCGTGACCCCAATCGACGTCCTCGGCATCGGGAACGCGCTCGTCGACGTGCTGTCGCACGAAACGGACGCGTTCGTCGAGAGCATGGAACTCAACCGCGGCGCGATGACGCTGATCGACGAAGCTCGCGCCCACACGCTCTACGGCGCCATGGGTCCCGGCGTGGAGATCTCGGGTGGTTCGGCCGCCAACACGATCGTCGGGCTCGCCCACTTCGGCGCGACCGCTGCCTACGTCGGCAAGGTGCGCGACGACCAGCTCGGCACCGTCTTCGCCCACGACATCCGCTCGACTGGTGTGCGCTTCGAGTCACCCGCCGCGTCCGACGGCCCGAGCACCGGACGCTGCCTGATCGTCGTGACTCCGGACGCCCAGCGGACCATGAACACCTACCTCGGCGCGTCCGCCTACCTCGGTCCTGAAGACGTCGACGTCGAGCTCGTCGCAGCCGCGCGCGTCGTGTATCTCGAGGGGTACCTCTGGGACCGACCCGAGGCCAAGGAGGCGTACCGCAAGGCCGCCCGCATCGCGCACGAAGCCGGGCACGAAGTCTCGCTCACCCTCTCAGACCCGTTCTGCGTCGATCGGCACCGGTCCGAATGGCGGTCGCTGGTCGCGGACGAAGTCGACATTCTGTTCGCGAACGAAGCCGAGATCTGCTCGCTGTACGAGTGCGATTTCGACAGCGCCAAGCGCCAGGTCGACCGGCACTGCAAGATTGCGGCGCTCACGCGATCGGCGCGAGGCTCGGTGATTGTCGCGGGCGGGAGCACGGCGACTGTTGGCGCGCATCGTGTCGATCGGCTCGTCGACACGACTGGAGCCGGCGATCTGTACGCGTCGGGGTTCTTGTTCGGGTATACACAAGGCCTCGGGCTCGACACCTGCGCGCGCCTCGGTTCTCTGGCCGCCGCCGAGGTGATCTCGCACTTGGGCGCGCGACCCGAGACGGATCTGGCGGCGCTCGTCGAGTCGCTCGTGGGTTGATGCCCGTCCCCGACTGCCTCGCGGCGCAGGCACGCGATTGGATTGCTGGGGATCCAGATCTGGCCACGCGACAAGAGATGCAGTCGCTCCTCGACGCGGGTGACACCGCCGCGCTCACGGCGCGCTTCGCGGGGCCGCTGACGTTCGGAACGGCGGGCTTACGGGGGCCACTGGGTGCGGGACCCAGTCGCATGAACGTTGCGACGGTGCGCGCCGCCTCCGCGGGCCTCGCGCGATGGCTGCACGACCACGGAACCGCCGTCGGTGGCGTCGTCGTCGGGTTCGACCACCGGCATGGGTCGCACTCGTTCGCGCGCGACACCGCGGGCGTGCTGGCCGCCACGGGAATACCGGTGTACCTCGCGGCGCGGCACTGGCCGACGCCGATCACCGCGCACGCCGTGCGGCATCTGCACGCGGGCGCGGGCGTGATGGTGACGGCGAGCCACAACCCCGCGCCCGACAACGGCTACAAGGTCTACGACGAGACCGGTGCGCAGATCATTCCGCCGGTCGACGCGGAGATCGCGCTCTTGATTGCGTCGATCGGCCCGGCCGCGGACATCCCCTGCGATGAGGCGTCGCCGCTGATCACGCGGCTTGGTGATGAAGCCATCGCGGCCTATCTCGACGACTCACGCCAGTGCGTCCCGACCGGTCCACGATCGCTGAAGGTCGTCTATACACCGGTGCACGGCGTCGGCCTGGCTGTGTTCCGCCCGTTGTGGCAACGCGTCGGTTTTCCGCCGGCGCTCGTCGTCGGTGACCAAGCC
The DNA here is from genome assembly GCA_052390615.1 of Actinomycetota bacterium. GTDB lineage: Bacteria > Actinomycetota > Acidimicrobiia > IMCC26256 > PALSA-610 > JBQTGT01. The sequence goes on along the minus strand of JBQTGT010000005.1, from coordinate 43,988 downwards.
GATCCCGATCCGGACTTTCCCACCGCACCGTTTCCGAATCCCGAGGAACCGGGTGTGCTCGACCTCGCGCTGACGTTGGCGAGCCGGAAGAACGCCGACATTGTGCTCGCCAACGATCCCGATGCCGATCGGTTGGCGGTTGCCGTTCCGGACGGCCGCGCGTGGCGGGTTCTCACGGGTGACGAAATCGGGGCGGTGCTCGGTGCGCACATGCTCGCGTCGACCACGGGTGACGATCGCGTCGTCGCGCGCTCGATCGTGTCCTCGCGCATGCTCGATCGCATCGCGGCGGCCGCAGGTGTCCCCTGCCGGGTGACACTGACCGGGTTCAAGTGGATCGCGCGCGCCGGTGATCCCGACGGTCGCCGGCTCGTGTTCGGCTACGAGGAAGCGCTCGGCTACACGGTAATGCCGGCAGTGCGCGACAAGGACGGACTCACTGCCGCGGTCGCGATGGCCGATCTTGCGGCCCGGCGACCCGTGCTCGAGTTCCTCGACGAGCTTTCCGCCGCGCACGGTGTGCACGTCACTGCGCAGTGGTCGCGGCGGTTCAGCGACATGGCGACGGCCCGCGCGTTCGTGGCGACCATTCGTGCGCGCCCGCCCCGCCGTTTCGATGCTGTCGAGGTCGCCCGCGTGGTGGACTACGCGACGGGTGTCGACGGAGTCCCGCCCGCGGACTTGCTCGCGTTCGAACTCGCGGACGGAAGCCGCGTCCTGGTCCGCCCGTCGGGGACCGAACCGAAGGTGAAGTGCTACTTCGAGGTCGTCGAGGCGTCCGGTGACCGGCCGCGGGCCGAGGAGCGGCTGCGGGCGCTGCGCACCGCGGTTGCGGACAGTTTGGGCAGGGAGATCGTCGGTAACCTTCCCGCGTGACCGTCGAACTCGCCCGGAGCGCGCGACCGTGGCCCGAGCTCGCGGCGCGGGGCATCACGGTGACCCCTGTCGACGCGGTCATGCTCGAAGCGCGCGCGGCGTCGCTGGCCCAACGTTCGATCAAGCACGCGTCGAAGGAAGCCGCACTCGACCTCGCGATCCGCAGCGTTGACCTCACCACGCTCGAAGGCGCGGACACACCAGGCAAGGTACGGGCGCTGTGCGCCAAGGCGATGCAGCCCGACCCGCTCGATCCGAATGTGCCGCCGGTGGCGGCGGTCTGTGTCTACCCGACGCTCGTCGCGGTCGCGGCCGAGACGCTCGCGGGCCGCAACGTCAAGGTCGCCAGCGTCGCGGGCGCATTCCCGTCGGGGCTCTCCTATCCCGACCTGCGGTTGGCCGAGATCCGCCGAGCCGTGGCCGACGGCGCCGACGAGATCGACATCGTGATGAATCGCTCCGCGTTTCTCGCGGGCCGCTATCAAGAGGCGTTCGAGGAGATCGCAGCGGCAAAGGACGCGTGCGGTGGCGCGCACCTCAAGACGATCCTCGAGACCGGCGAGCTCGGCACTTACGATCAGATCCGCCGGGCGTCCGTCCTTGCGATGGCGGCCGGGTCTGATTTCATCAAGACGTCGACCGGCAAGATCACGCCGGCCGCCACGCTGGCGACCGCTCTCTGCATGGGCGAGGCCATCCGCGATTTCGAGCGCGACACCGGCCAACGCGTCGGCCTGAAGGTCGCGGGCGGGGTTCGCAGCGCGAAGGAAGCCTGGCAGTACCTCGTGATCGTGCTGGAAACGCTCGGCGAGGAGTGGATGACGCCCAACCGCATGCGCATCGGCGCGTCGACACTGTTGAACGACTTGCTCATGCAGCGCACGAAGCTCCGCACCGGACGTTACGAGAAGCCGGCGAGGTTCACGATTGACTAAGAAAGACGCTGAACTTGAACGGCGCGCCGAGTTCGGCGTCGAGTATGCGCCCGCGCCCGAGCCGCGCGGGATCGTGTCCCTCGCCGACCGCTACGACCTGTATGTCGGCGGCCAGTGGGTTGGACCGAAGTCAGGTCGATATCAACCATCGATCAACCCCGCGACGGAAGAGGTGTTGTGCGAGTTCGCGGACGCCGGCGAGGAAGACGTCGATCTCGCCGTGCGCGCCGCGCGTGACGCCTGGCCGAGCTGGGCTGCCCTCCCGGCGGGCGAGCGCGCCAAGTACGTGTACCGGATCGCACGGCTGCTCCAAGAGCGCGCCCGGGAGTTCGCGGTGTTGGAGACACTCGACGGCGGCAAGCCCATCAAGGAATCACGCGACGTCGACGTGCCGCTCGCAGCCGCGCACTTCTTCTACTACGCGGGATGGGCCGACAAGCTCGAGTACGCGTTCCCCGGCCAGGTCGGGCGGCCGGTGGGTGTTGCGGGTCAGATAATCCCGTGGAACTTCCCGCTGCTGATGGCCGCATGGAAGCTCGCGCCCGCGCTCGCGACCGGCAACGTGTGTGTGCTCAAGCCGGCGGAGACCACACCGCTTACCGCGCTGTTGCTCGCCCAGGTGTGTCACGAAGCAGGCGTACCGCCCGGTGTCGTGAACATCCTGACCGGCGGTCCCGCGACGGGCGCCGCCATCGTTGCGCACCCTGCCATCGACAAGATCGCCTTCACGGGCTCGACGAGTGTGGGCAAGGCGATTCAACGCGCCGTTGCCGGCACCGACAAGAAGGTCACGCTCGAGTTGGGCGGCAAGGCCGCGAACATCATCTGCGAGGACGCCGCCCTCGACCAGGCGGTTGAAGGCATCGTCAACGGGATCTTCTTCAACCAGGGTCACGTGTGCTGCGCGGGTTCGCGACTCCTCGTTCAGGAGTCCGTCGCCGACATCGTGCTCGACAAGCTCCACGACCGGCTGGCGACGTTGCGCGTCGGCGACCCACTTGACAAGAATACGGACCTCGGCGCGATCAACAGCGCCGAGCAGTTGCAGCGCATCCGGGAGTTGTACGACGCGGGTGTCGCCGAGGGCGCCGAGCCGTTCCAACCCGCGTGCACGTTGCCCGAGAAGGGCTATTGGTTCTGCCCGACGGTGTTCACGAACGTGTCGCAATCGCATCGCATCGCCCGTGAGGAGATCTTCGGGCCGGTGTTGTCGGTGCTGACGTTCCGCACACCAGATGAGGCGGTGACGAAGGCGAACAACACGCCGTACGGACTTTCGGCGGGCGTGTGGACCGAGAAGGGATCGAAGATCTTGTGGATGGCCGACCGCCTGCGGGCGGGTGTCGTGTGGGCGAACACGTTCAACCGGTTCGATCCCGCGAGCCCGTTCGGCGGATTCCAGGAGAGCGGGTTCGGCCGCGAGGGCGGCGTTGCGGGCCTGTACCCGTACGTGAATCTCGCGAAGGTGGGGTCGTGAACGACCGACTCGCCGTGCGCAAGACGTACAAGCTGTTTGTCAACGGCGCGTTCCCGCGGTCGGAGTCGGGCCGCACGGCGCCCGTCGTCGACGCGCGTGGCGAGACGATCGCGTGGGCGCCGCGCGCGTCGCGCAAGGACGTACGCGATGCGGTGAAGGCGGCCCGCGCCGCGCAGCAGAAGTGGGCGGGATCGACCGCGTCTCTGCGGGGCCAAGTGCTGTACCGGGTGGCCGAGATGATGGAAGGACGCGCGGTCCAACTCGGCGAGGAGCTGCGCGCCACCGGCGCGGACGACGCCGACAGAGAGGTCGCGATCGCGATCGACCAGTGGGTGTGGTACGCGGGCTGGGCCGACAAGATCGCCGCGATCGCGGGCACGGTGAACCCGGTCGCGGGACCGTATTTCGATCTCACGACACCCGAGCCCGTCGGCGTGGTGGGCATCGTCACACCCGAGACGCCTGCGCTCGCGGGCTTCGTCGCGTGCGTCGCGCCCGCGCTCTGTGGCGGCAACTCGGTGGTCGCGATCACGTCGGAACGTGCGCCGCTCGTCGCACTGACGCTCGGCGAAATCCTCGCGACGTCGGACGTGCCTGCGGGCGTCGTGAATATCCTTTCCGGTCAGAAGGCCGAGATCGGGCCGTGGCTCGCGGGGCACGGTGACGTCGACACGATTGACGTCACCGGCGCGAACGAGGACCTCGTGGCCGAGATGGAGCGCATGGCCGCCGACGACGTCAAGCGCGTCGTGCGCCACGCCGATCTCGACGAGTCTCCCTACGCAGTCACCGCGACGATGGAGCTCAAGACCGTCTGGCACCCCAAGGGCGGCTGACGGTGATCAGCTCGATCGCGTTCGACGGCGACGACACGCTCTGGCACAACGAATCGCTGTTCTCGATGACGCAGGACCGGTTCTGCGCACTGCTCGAGGACTACGCCGCGCGCGCCGAGCTGGACGAACGGCTGCTGGCAACCGAGCGAGAGAACGTCGCGGTATACGGCTATGGCGTCAAGGGCTTCACCCTGTCGATGATCGAGAGCGCGATCGAAGTCACTAACGGAAAGGTTGACGCTGCAACCATCTTTCGAATCTTGTCGTTCGCGAAGGATCAGCTCGCGCATCCCGTCGAGTTGCTGTCCGGCGTGGCCGGCGTCCTCGACGAGCTCGGCGACCGCTACAACCTCCTCCTTATTACGAAGGGCGACCTGTTCGACCAGGAGAGCAAGATCGCGCGCTCGGGCCTCGCCGAACGCTTCGACGCGATCGAGGTCGTCGCCGAGAAGGATCGCTCGGTGTACGAGCGGGTCCTCGGCCGCCACCATGTCGAGCCCGCGACGTTTCTGATGGTCGGCAACTCTGTGAAGTCCGACGTGCTGCCGGTGCTCGAAGTTGGCGGGCAAGCCGCGCACGTGCCGTACCGCCTCACGTGGGCACTCGAGGAGGCCGACCCGCCGCATTCGCACGATGGATACTGGGTGCTCGAGAACATCGCGCAGGTACCGGAGTTGGTCGAGAGGTTGAGCGACGCGTGAACCCGTATGCAGCCGCGGCCGATGCCGCTCAGGCGATCGCGAAGCTGACAGCCGTCGATCGTCACGATGTCGCGATCGTGCTCGGTTCGGGGTGGGGCGAGGCCGCGAGCCAGCTCGGCCCGGTCGCGTGGGAAGGGCCGCTCTCCGAGGTCCCGGGGATCCCCCGGCCCACCGTCGGCGGCCACCGCGGGCGGCTCGTGTCCGTGGACGCAGGAGGCCGCCGCGTGCTCGTGCTCGCGGGACGGTCGCATCTGTACGAGGGTCATTCGGTCCACACGGTCGTGCACGCGGTGCGGGCCGCGGTGCTCGCAGGGTGTGAAGTCGTGATCCTCACGAACGCGGCGGGCGGCCTCGATCCACACGTCGTGGTCGGCACGCCCGTGCTGATAACCGACCACCTGAATCTGACCGGCACGTCACCGATGGTCGGTGAGGACCCGCCGGAGGAGTTCGGCGGACGGTTTTGCGATCTCACCGGCGCGTACGACTCACGCCTGCGCGACCTTGCGCGCGGTATCGACGGGTCGCTGCCGAACGGCGTGTACGCGGGGTTGCTCGGCGGCAACTTCGAAACGCCCGCGGAGATCCGCATGCTGCGCACGCTCGGCGCGGACCTCGTCGGCATGTCAACGGTGCTCGAGACGATCGCGGCCCGTCATCTCGGAGCACGCGTCCTCGGTATCAGTCTCGTGACCAACCTCGCGGCCGGGATCGCGCCGGCGCCCCTCGCCCACGCCGAGGTGCTCGAAGCGGGAAAGGCGGCGGGACCGCGGATGACGGCGCTCCTGCGCGGCGTGGTGGCAGGGCTGTGACGAGCCTCGGGACCATGCTCGGCGTGTGGGCGCACCCCGACGACGAGGGTTACCTCTCGGCTGCATTGATGGCCGCGGCGTCGATACCGCGGACACCGACTGCGGAGCTCGCGATCGCGTTCGCGGTGACCGGCGAGCTGCTCGACCTCAAGGAGCGCGCGATGATCGCGCAGGAGAGCCAGTCCGCCGATCTGCGCGCGGCTGTGGGCGCCGACCGCTACCGCCAGGTCCTCGGCGAAGAGGTCTACCGCCACCACTAGACGTGTTTGGAGCGCGGCCCGGGGCTATCGCCCCGGCCGCGCTCCTTTAGCTCCGGGCAGACTGCGGCGATGGACGACGGATTCCCGGCGGGATTCTTCGATCGCGACGACCAGACGGACGATCGCATGTTCTACGCGCCCGCTCGACTGGTTGCCCACATCGATGCCCCCGCGATTGTGGCTGTCGGCGCGTTGTATGAGGAACTGGGCATCGACGGCGAGGTGCTCGATCTCATGGGATCGTGGATCTCGCACTTTCGACAGCGACCCCGTCGGCTGACGGTGCTCGGGATGAACGAACGCGAGCTCGCCGACAACCCGCAAGCGGCGGCGACGGTCGTGCACGATCTCAATGCCGATCCCGGGCTGCCGTTCGCGGATGACGCGTTCGACGCGGTTGTGTGCCGCGTGTCCGTCGATTACCTCGTGCGGCCGGTTGAGGTCTTCGCCGATGTTGCGCGTGTGGTGCGCCCTGGAGGCCCGTTCGTGCTGACCTTTTCGAATCGGTGCTTCCCCACCAAGGCGATCCGCGGTTGGCTCCTGACGACCGACGAACAGCACTGTGAAATCGTCGCCGAGTACTTCCGCCGCGCTGGCGGCTGGGGTGATGGCATCGCGCAACGGCGCTCGCCACCCGAACATCCGGGCGACCCTCTCTTCGGTGTTTGGGCGTTTCGGCTCAGTCGAGGATGTGCGTCGCGTACCAGGGCTTGATCACTGACTCGATGATGTGGAGGCGCTGGTCGAAGGGATAGAACGCGCTCTTCATGCCATTTATCGTCGTGCGGCGGACATCCTCCCAGCTCCAGTCGAACGCGTCGACGAGCTTGTCGTACTCCTGCGACATCGTGATGTTGCTCATCAGCCGGTTGTCGGTGTTGACCGTGACGCGGAACTGCAGTCTGCTCAGCAACCCGATCGGGTGCTCTTCGATCGACGGCGCGGCACCGGAGTGCACGTTCGAGCTGGGGCACATCTCGAGCGGGACCCGGAGGTCGCGGACGTAGCTCGCGAGTCGACCGAGCTTCGCCTCACCACGGTCGACGACGATGTCGTCGACGATGCGGACCCCGTGACCGAGTCGTTCCGCGCCACAGAACTGCAGCGCTTCCCAGATCGACGGGAGGCCGAACGCCTCGCCGGCGTGGATCGTGATGTGGAAGTTCTCGCGCATCACATGCTGGAAGGCGTCGAGGTGTCGCGTCGGCGGGTATCCGGCTTCGGCGCCGGCGATGTCGAACCCGCAAACGCCTTCGTCGCGCCAGCGCACCGCCAGCTCGGCGATCTGGAGGGACAGGGCCGCGGTCCGCATCGCGGTGCACAGCACCCGCACGACGATGTTGCGGCCCTCGCTCCCCTGCCGGAACCCGTCGAGCGCGGCTTCGACGACCTCGTCGAGCGTCAAGCCCTGTTGCATGTGCAACTCCGGCGCGAACCGCACCTCCGCGTAGACGACACCGTCGGCCGCGAGATCTTCGCCGCACTCTCGCGCGACACGCGTGATGGATTCGCGTGTCTGCATGACCCCGACGGTGTGCACGAACGTCTCGAGGTACAACACGAGGTCGCTGCGGTTGGCCCCACGCGTCATCCACGCCGCGAGCTCGCCGGGGTCGTTGGTGGGGAGATTGTCGTACCCTTCGGCTGCGGCGAGCTCGACAATCGTCGTGGGCCGGAGGCCGCCGTCGAGGTGGTCGTGTAACACCACCTTCGGCGCTTCTCGGAGCAGCGCGAGCGACGGCCGGCTCATCCGCCCACTGTATTGCTCAGCGAACGTCAGCGAAGCCGCGCAGCGGCATCTCCGGACCGCGTTGCAACCAGTTGTCCGTCGGGTACGAAGCGCTCCGTTCGATGACGTGGAGCGAATATGCATGCCGAGACTTCGGCGACATGTTCGCGTCGGAGCGATGTGGGAGCAGTCCGTGCAATACGACCAGCGAACCGGCCGGCACTTCGATTGCGACCGGGCGAGTGGTTGGTGCCGCGCCGTCGGCGAGATCGACGAACTCGGTCCCGCCGCCGGCCGCGCGGCGGAACCGACGCTGGAGTCCGAAACGATGCCCCCCTGGGACGGCCCAGAGACATCCGTTGTCGACCGTTGCGTCCTCGAGGGCGAACCACAGGCCCACCACGGTGACGGGCTCGGTGTACAGGAAGGTCGCGTCCTGGTGCAGTGTCACCTCACCGCCGATGCCGGGGTTCTTGAAGATGTACATCGATTGCACCAGCAACGGATCCTGCATGCCCAGCGCGGTGCACATGGACGCGAGAGCCGGCGAACGCGAAAACGGCGCGAAGACGGGATCGAGATCGTGCAGCGCGTGGCCAATCTTGTTCACGACCTGCGGATCGTGCTCCTCGAAGAAGAAGGAAATGCGGTCCCCGGAGGCAAGGAAATACTCGTCAGACGTCCGGGCCTGTTCGTGCGTGGTAAAGATCGATCGCTCGGGAGGCGGCTCGTAATCGGCTACGAGCTCGCTCGCGTGCGACATGAGCCGTGCACAGGTCTCGGCGTCGACGCATGGCTGGACGACCGCGAAACCGTCGCGCTCGAGGTCGTCGCGTAGCGTCATGTGCTGGCGATGCGTGCGAGGACCAACGCCGGGAGCTCGGGCCGGGTATCACCGATCTCGTAGCCGTCGCGGAGGGCCTCGAGCGCCGCGGGAAGCCGGGCGGGATCGTCGACGTGCAGTTCGAGCAGCACGTCACCCCGCACCACCGAGTCACCGGGCTTCACCCGGCAGACAACGCCGGCCGTCGACGAGACGGCGTCCTCCTTGCGTGCGCGCCCGGCACCGAGTCGCCACGCCGCCACGCCCACCGCGCGTGCGTCGAGGCGCGTCAGCACACCCGAGCGCGGCGCAGTGACGGTTTCGATCTCACGCGCGCGCGGGAGCGGCGCGTCGGCGTCGCCGCCCTGCGCTGCCACCATTGCGCGCCACACGGGCAGCGCACGGCCCGAAGCCAGCACGTCGGCGGGATCGAAATCGTCGATCTTGGCAAGGCGCAGCATCTCGCGCGCAAGGGCCACGGTGACCTCCACGACGTCAGATGGCCCTCCGCCCGACAACACGTCGAGCGACTCGGCCACCTCGACAGCGTTGCCCGCCGCGCAGCCCAGCACCGTTTCCATCGAGGTCTGCAGCGCGACGGTCTCCACGGCGTTCGCGTTTCCGAGCGCGACCATCGTTTCGGCGAGCACGCGCCCGGCGGCGGGGTCGGGCAAGAACGCACCCGCGCCGAATTTGACGTCGAGTACCAACGCGTCGGTTCCCTCTGCGATCTTCTTCGACATGATCGACGACGCGATCAGCGGGATCGACTCGACGGTGCCCGTGACGTCGCGCAGCGCATACAGCTTGCGGTCGGCGGGTGCGAGCCCGGGTCCGGCGGCCGCGATCACACCACCGACGGACTGCAACACTGCGATCATCTCCTCGGGCGAGAGGCTCGCGCGCCACCCCGGAATCGATTCCATCTTGTCGAGCGTCCCGCCGGTATGCCCGAGTCCGCGGCCCGACAGCTGAGGCACGGCGACGCCGCACGCCGCGGCGAGTGGCACCAACACGAGTGAGACCTTGTCGCCGACACCGCCGGTCGAGTGCTTGTCGACGGTGCGTCGTCCGACGCCCGACAAGTCGAGTCGCTCGCCCGACTCGATCATCGCCGCGGTCCACGCGGCGAGTTCGTCGGGCGACAAGCCACGGAAGAAGATCGCCATCAACAGGGCGCTTGCCTGTTCGTCGGCGATGTCGCCAAGGGTGTACGCGTCGAGGAACCAGCGGATCTGTTCCGCGGTGAGGTCGGCGCCGTCGCGCTTGGTGCGGATGATGTCGACGGCGTCGAACGTGCCGGTCATGGCAGATCGTCGGGGCCGAACGCGCCCGGCAACAACGACGCCATGCCGACCGGACCCGCGATCGTGTCGACCTGCAGCGCCGCACCGCCCGCTTCCCACAGGAGCTGCCGGCAGCGACCGCACGGCGCGAGCGGTTCGCCGGTCGCGCCGTCGACGCACGACAACGCGACCAAGCGGCCGCCCCCTGATGCGTGCAGCGCCGACACGAGGCCGCACTCGGCACACAGTGTCAATCCGTACGACGCGTTCTCGACGTTGCAGGCACTGATGATGCGACCGTCGTCGACGAGCGCAGCCGCGCCAACCTGCAATCGAGAGTACGGGGCATACGCGAGTTGCGCGACCTCACGGGCTGCGTGGCGCAGTGCGGGCCAATCGACGTCCCCCATCACACGCCCGATCGAGGCCGCCAGCGCACACCGTCGGCGGCGGGCATCCGTGTTCGTTGGGTCGCGATGGCGAGCACCACTAGGGTCGTCACGTACGGCGTCATCTTCACGATGTCCCCGGCGACCTCGTCGGTCGAGGCGAACCACCAAAGGAACATGAGCGACGATGCTGCACCGATGACGGCCGCGCGCAGCCGACCTGCGAACGCAGACCTGATCGCGAGGACCGCTGCGCCGAGGCCGATGAACAACAGCAGCGCGTGCACTGCGCTCTCAGAACGAAGTTGCAACGCGTCGGCGTACCCGAAGAGGAGGGCGCCGAGCGCGAGGCCTGCGGGCATCCAGTTGCCGAAGAGCATGGCAGCCAAGCCGATGAAGCCGCGTCCCGCGGTCATGTTCTCCTTGTATATCCCGGCCTGTTCGAGCACGAGGAAGGCACCACCGAGCCCGGCGAGCGAACCGGACGCCATCACACCGACGTACTTGTAGAAGTACACGTTGACGCCGAGGGTCTCTGCGCCGACTGGGTTCTCGCCGGCCGATCGCAGCCGCAGGCCAAAGGGCGTTCGCCACAGCAGGACGGCGCTCAGCGGAATGAGCACGAACGCCGCGACTGTGAGAAGCGACAGATCTCGCGTCAACCCGCCGAGGATCCCGCCGACGTCGGACACCAAGAACCAGTCCTTCTCGCGCATCCAACCGAAGAGGTCGGGGCTGTCCCACCCGAACAGCGACCCGCCGGAGAGGATCGGCATGCTGAAGTCGCCGACGTCCGCTCGTACGCGTGGTGATTGCGTCGCGCCGCCGCCTTGCATGCCGGCGAACACCTCGGTGGACAGGAAGCGCACGACACCCGCGGCCAAGATGTTGACGGCGACGCCGGACACGATGTGGTCAACGGCGAAGGTCACGGTGGCGATCGCGTGGAGAAGCCCGCCGAGCGCCCCGCCGAGCGCGCCGATCAGCGCCCCCTGCCAGGGGCCGTACTCGATGCCGGCCCACGCACCAAACCACGTGCCGAGGATCATCATGCCCTCGAGCCCGATGTTCACGACGCCGGCCCGTTCTGCGTAGATGCCGCCCAAACCCGCGAGCATGATCGGGACGGCCAGCCTGAGCGCAGCGCCGGCGGTACCGGACGACGTCAGATCGTCGGAATCGTCGGTCACCAGACGAACGAACGACACAAAGACCAACACCACGGCGCCGCCGATCACGGCGGTCTGCGGTCCGATGCGCCGGGGCGGACGCGCCGGCGGCGGTTCCGTCTCGCGCCGTGTCGACGCCGGGTCCGGTCCGGCGCCGTCGACGATCGTCATGCGGGCGCGCCGACGCCGGGAACGGCGACCGCCTCCGGTGCGATACGAGCAATTTCACGCGCCTCATTGGCGCGCCGGAAGCGATCGACGACTTCGTAGGCTACGACGACCGAGATGAGGATGACTCCCTGCATGATCTGAACGATCTCTTTCGGGATGTCGCGCAGGTCGAGAATCTGGGCGGCCTTCTCGAGCAAGCCGAACAGGAGCGCGCCGAACAGAATCCCGACCGGGTTGTTGCGACCGAGGAGTGCCACGGCGATGCCCGTGAACCCGAGGCCGGTGGCGATGTCGGTATCGAAGCGATAGTTCTCGGTGAGCAGCTCGTTCATGCCGATGAGCCCGGCGACCGCCCCCGACAGCACCATCGTCGTCACGATCATGCGACCCGCGTCGACGCCGCTGACGCGCGCCGCCGCGGCGTTCGCGCCCGAAGCCCGGAGGTCGTATCCGAACCGCGTGCGCCACACGAGGAGGTAGTACGCGATACCAACGATGAGTGCACCGAAGATGAAGCCCGACAGGTGCTCTATCGGTCGCAGGTCTCGAACTCCGGGGATGGCATTCACCAACCCGTCGAGATTGGGGATGCGCGAGTCGTCGTCGAGTCGTCGTGTCTGTGTGAGCAGACTATTCGGGTCGTCATACTGCAGATGGGTCAGCAGTAAGTACGAGATCAGCGCGTACGACGTGTAGTTCAACATGATGCTGGACACGACCTCGTTGACGCCACGCGTGACCTTCAAGAGCCCGATCGCTGCCGCCCAGCCGCCGCCGACAATCATCGCGACGGCCACGATGAACGCGATGTTCATCGGACCCGGGAGCGCGAGTTCGGCTCCGGCCCACGCCGCGATGAGGTACGCGATCCGAAACTGACCTTCGACGCCGATGTTGAACAGGTTCATCTTGAAGCCGATCGCGACCGCGACGCCGGCGATGTAGTACGGGACAGCTCGATTGATCGTCGAGATCACCGACTCGAGTTGCGTGCCGAACTTCCACATCTCGCGATACGCGTCGAGTGCGTTGTTTCCGGAGATCGCGAGCACGATCGTTGAGATGAGGAACGAGAAGGCGATCGCGAGGACCGGTGCGAGGACGAGGTAACCGATCCCCTTGAGTTGTCGGGGGTTGGTGATGTCATCGAGCTTCACGACGTCACCTGCGCGCCAAATCCCGCCATGTACGAACCGAGTTCCTCGGATGTGACGGTCCCAGGGTCGAGCGTGGCAACCAGTCGACCGCGGAAGATGACCCGCAACACATCGGACAGTCCGAGGAGCTCTTCCAGGTCGGCCGAGATCAGGAGCACGGCCAGACCCTGACGTCGTGCGATCCGAAGCTGCTGCCACACGGCGGCTTGGGCACCGACATCGATGCCGCGGGTCGGATGGGCCGCGATCAGGACATGCGGGTCCATTGCCATCTCGCGACCGATGATCAGCTTCTGCTGGTTTCCACCCGACAGGGCGTGCGCGGAAACGTCGACGCTCGGCGTTCGAACGTCGTAGACCTCGTTGATCTCGCGTGCCTTGGTACGCGCGCCTCGACGGCTGAACCAGGGCCCGCGTGCGTACGGCACTTGACTCTGATGCCCGAGCGCGGCGTTCTCCCACAGCGGTGAGTCGAGCAGCAGCCCGTCGCGCGTGCGGTCGTGAGGGATGATGCCGAGCCCCGCCTCGCGCCGATCGCGCGTGGACGCGTGGGTGACGTCCTTGCCGTCGAGGAGTACCTGGCCGGACGTGATGGCGGCGATGCCCAGCAGCGCCTCGATGAGCTCGTGCTGCCCGTTGCCTTCGACACCGGCGATCCCGACGATCTCGCCGCGCCGCACCGTCAGGTCCTCCACGTCGAGCGCCAACCGGTCGTCGGCGCGCTTGGTGAGGTCACGTGCTTCGAGCGCCGCCGGTCCTGGTTCCTGCTCGGGATCCGTCGACGGTGTCGGCAGCTCTGCGCCGACCATCAGCTCCGCGAGCTGATGGACGGTGACTTCGGAGGGTGCGACAGTGTCGATCGTGCGGCCGCCGCGCATCACCGTGATCGCGTCGGCATGGGCCAGCACCTCGTCCAGCTTGTGGTCGATGAACACAACCGTCACGCCTTGATCGGTCAGGTCGTCGAGGCTCGCGAACAGGTCCTGCGATTCTTGCGGAACGAGCACGGCCGTCGGTTCGTCGAGGATCAAGATGCGCGCGCCGCGGTACAGCACCTTGAGGATCTCGACGCGCTGGCGCGCGCCGACCGTCAGGCCTCCGACCAGGCGCTCCGCGCTCACCGAGAGCCCGTAGAGCTCGCTCAGCTCGCCGATTCGCCGCCGGGCGGTCTCGAAGTCCGTGAGCACGCCGCGCGTGCGGGGTTCGTCGCCCAGCACGATGTTCTCGAGCACCGTGAAGTTGTCCATGAGCTGAAAGTGTTGGTGCACCATGCCGATGCCCGCGCGGATCGCGTCGCGCGCCGAGCGAAAGTGGACAGGCTCGCCGTTGACGCTGATCGTGCCCGCGTCGGGACGCTGCAGGCCGTAGAGAATCCTCATCAGTGTCGACTTGCCTGCACCGTTCTCGCCGACGATCGCGTGCAATGTGCCGGTCTCGACGCACAGGTTCACGTCTTGGTTCGCGAGGACGCCCGGAAACCGTTTGGTGATCCCGATCAGCTCGATTGCAGGTGGCACCGGATGGGCCGCGGCCTCGGTCACGTCGGTTCCTCGGGTCTGGCCTCGCGTCGGGCGGACGGCACGGGCCCGGGCCCGGGACGTTGACGTCCCGGGCCCGGTGCCGTGAGCATCCCCTTGACCCGATCCGTTACGGAGTTGTCGGGACCTCGATCTCGCCGTCGATGATCTGGCGCTTCAGCTCCTCGAGCTGGCTGATGATGTCGTCGCCGAGCGCGGCTTCCTGGTCGCCCGAGGTTGCGTAGTTCACGCCGTCCCGGCCGAGGTCGAAGTTCACAACGCCGGCTGCGAAGGCGTCTTCGGCCTCCGCCTTGGCCGTCTCGTAGACCGCGACGTTCACACGCTTCAACATCGACGTGAGGATGTATGGCTGCGTTTCCGCGGCGGCGGTCTGGTACTGGTCGGAGTCGACGCCGATCGCCCAGACCTCGCCCTGGCGACCCGTGGCGGCGGCTGCTTCGAAGAGCCCGGCGCCCGATCCGCCGGCGGCGTGGTACACGACGTCGGCCCCGCCGTCGTACATCGCGGTCGCGATCTCCCTTGCCTTCGCCGGGTCGTTGAAGCCGGAGAAGTCGCCCGCGGGCGAGATGTACTTCACGTCGACCTCGATTTCGGGGTCGACCTCCGTCGCTCCCGCAAGGCAGCCCGCCTCGAACTTCTGGATCAGTTCGGTTTCGACTCCGCCGATGAAGCCGATCTTGCCGGATTGAGACTTCAACGCCGCAGCGGCGCAGACGAGGAACGAGCCCTGCTCTTCCGCGAACGTCAGCGATGCGACGTTGGGCGCGTCGACAACGGAGTCGACGATCGCGTAGTGAACGTCCGGGAATGCCGCGGCGGCCTCTGTGACCGCGTCGGCAAACGCGAATCCGATCGCGAGCACGAGCGCCGGCCCTTGCCCGCTCAAGGTGTTCAGCAGCTCGCCGCGGTTCTCGCCGCCGGCGGCCGGTTCGAGTTCCTCGGTTTGGAAGCCGAATTCTGCTTGTGCTTGGTCGTACCCTTCCGCCGCGGAGTCGTTGAACGACAGGTCGCCCCGCCCGCCGACGTCGTAGACGAGACCGACCGTCTTGTCCGACGCATCGGTACCGGGTTCCTCGGTTCCGGGTTCGGTTGCCTCAGTGGCGTCGTCATCGTCGTCGCCACCACATGCGCCGAGGGCGAGGGTGACGACCGCGCCGAGCGCCATGGCTCGTTTCCAACCTCGCATGCTCACCGGTTGCTCCTTCCCCGCGCCCCACGGCGCTGTGCGAACGGGACGGAGACTAACGCCGGGGCGCGATGCTCGCGCCGGGTCACGACGGGGAGCGCGTCGTCAATGCCGTGGCGATCTCGACCGCGACCACCGCGTTGTGCACCGCGAGCGCGACGTTCGCGTCGACGGTGCGGCCGCCGGTGGCGTTCGCGATTCGCGCGCAGCACGTGCGGGGTGACGATGGAGCCCGCGGCGCCGGACGCATCGACGCTCGCGATTGCGGCTTCGACCTGTTCGCGAGGGATCGCGGCATTCTCGCGGATAGGTACCGCGACGAGAACGCCATTCCGCAACGAGAGCTCGCGCTGCGCGCGCAGGATTCGGGCTACTGCGGCCGGATCGTCGACACGATGCGGCACCGGGAGGCCGCTCGACCGACACCAGAACTGTGGGAAGTCGTCGGTGCGCCAGCCGAGCACCGGGACGGAGAGCGTGTCGAGATGCTCCAGCGTGCGGGCCTGGTCGAGGAATGCCTTGGCGCCGGCGCAGACCGTCACGATCGGAAAGTCGGCGAGGGCGCCGAGGTCGGCGCTGACGTCGCCGCTGCGGTCCGCTCCGCGATGGACCCCGCCGATGCCGCCCGTCGTGAACACCTCGATACCGACCGCGGCCGCGACGGCCAGCGCGGCCGACACCGTCGTGACGCCGACCGGCTCGACGCGCGCCATCGCCACCGCGAGGTCACGACGGGCAACCTTGATGCCGCCGCCGAGAAGCGCTCGTGTTCGGCCGGTCCGAGCCCGACGCGCACGCACCCATCCAACACTGCCGTCACGGCCGGCACGCCACCCCCGGCGCGCACCGCGTCTAGGCACTGGACCAGGGCGTTCGCATTGATCGGCTCCGGCAGCCCGAACGGCGAGAAGATCGTCGATTCGAGCGCGACCACCGGCCGTCCCGACGCCAACGCGTCGAGTACCTCGTGGGCGACGACGATCACGAGCGATCCGCTCGGTCGGGGTCGGCGCCGGTAGCGAGCACGACCGGCGCAGCCGCCGCGTGGCCCGCGCGCGCGGCGCTCTCAGGGTCGGCGCCGCGCGCCAGCGCGACCAGGAACCCACCGGCGAAGGCGTCGCCCGCTCCGGTCGTGTTGACCGGCGAAGCGATCGAGCGCGCCGGAACTTCCGCGCGCGTCGCGCAGAGCAACCGCACCGGCTGCGCTCCCCGCTTCACGACGACGAGCTTCGCCGCCGCCGGCCCGCCCGCTTCGACGTCGAGCGCGGATGCTTCGTCGTCGTTGCAGAACACGACGTCAGGTTCGCAGGCCGAGACCAGCGCCGCGAACCGGTGGTCGAGCAGGGCGACGGACGAAGCGTCGATTGAACGAGAACCGCGCGAGCGCGTGCGATCTCGATGAGCTGGCGGGCGACCGCCCCATCGGGTCGGAGCTCAGCGAGTAGTAGGGCACGTGCAACACGTTTGCGTCGTCCAACCACCGCTCGTCACAATGCTCGAGGTCGCCGGCGGCACCGCGATCGCTGTACAGCGTGCGCTCGCCGCCCGGTTCGACGACAGCAACGACGGTTCCGGTCCGGCCCCCGCGCGCCGTCCGGCAATCGACGCCGAGTGCCTGGAGCTCGGCCAACAACCGATCGCCGATCTCGTCGGCGCCGATGCGCCCGACGAAGCGAGCCCGGCCGCCGACGCGCGCAACCGCGGCCGCGACATTCGCCGCGCTCCCCCCGCGATGACGTGTGATCCGCGCGCCCACGTCAGCGCCGCGTATCGGCGGCACTGCGCACGTGACGACCAGGTCCTCGAGGAGGTCGCCGATCGCGCACAGCAGCGGCTGCACGGCTTCTTCTATAGCCTCCCGATCCGTCATGGCGCTGACCGTCGTGGATCATCCGCTCGTCGCCGATCGTGTGCTCACGCTGCGCGATGCGGATACCAGGTCGGTGGACTTCCGCCGGGTGACCCGCGAGATCGCCAGCTTCCTCGTCTACGAGGCGACCCGCGACCTGCCGACCGAGGACAGTCGGGTCACCACGCCGCTCGGCCTGGTTGCGCACGGCCGCCGGCCCGCGGTGCCGGGCCCGCTCGTCGTGCCGATCTTGCGGGCCGGGCTCGGGCTGCTCGATGGCGTGCTCGCGGCCCTGCCCGACGCCGAGGTTGGCGTCATCGGACTGAAACGCGACGAAACGACGCACCGGCCGCTCGCCTATCTCGAACGTCTTCCCGACGATCTCGCGGGGCGCCCCGCCTACATCGTCGATCCGATGCTCGCGACGGGCGGCTCGCTCGCGGTTGCGTGCGAGATGGTGCTCGCGCGCGGAGCGGGCCCGATCACGGCGCTCTGTCTGATTGGCGCGCCGGAAGGTGTCGCCCGCGTCGAAGCCGCCGCGCCCACCGTACGAATTTTCACCGCCGCGCTCGACGACGGGTTGAACGAGCACGCGTTCATCGTTCCCGGGCTCGGCGACGCCGGCGATCGCTTGTACGGCGCCGGGTCGGCATAGAGGCGGCAGCGCAGCAACTGTAGGGGGCGAAGCGCGGAGCCGCCCCATGGAGATAGAGGCGAGCGTGCAGCAACCGGAGGGAGCGAAGCGCGGAGCCGACCCATGGAGATGGAGGCGGCGCGGCGGCGCGTACGCTGGGGCAATGCCCCGCATGCCGCGTTACCGAACCGGCGATCCCGAGCTCGACCAGCAGATCGCCGATCTCATCGGGTTGCTCGGCGACGACGTCAGGGACACCGACCTCCTCTTCGAGCTCGTCGTGTCGACCGTTCGCCTCGCGCGCGATCACGCGTCCCGAGGCGACTTGAAAATGGCGAACGCGGCGTTGAAGGAGATGCGCTACGCGTTCGCGGTCTTCGAGCCCTACCGGGCCGCGCGCAAGGCGGCGATCTTCGGCTCGGCCCGCACGAAGCAGGACGATCCGCTGTACGACCAGACCGTACGGCTCGCGCGCGAGCTCGCAGAAGCCGACTGGATGGTCATCACCGGCGCCGGTCCCGGGATCATGGAGGCAGGTATCGAAGGCGCCGGCGCCGCGAACTCGTTCGGCGTCAGCATCCGGCTCCCGTTCGAGGCGGCGACGTCGCAGTTTCTCGCCGACGATCCGAAGCTCGTCAACTTCCGGTACTTCTTCACCCGCAAGGTCACGTTCGTGAAGGAAGGTGACGCCTTCGTTCTGCTGCCGGGCGGGTTCGGCACGCTCGACGAGGCGTTCGAGCTGCTGACCCTCGTGCAGACCGGCAAGGCGACCCCGGCACCCATCGTGTTGCTCGACGTCCCCGGCGGCACGTACTGGCAGACGTGGATGCAGTTCGTCGAGCGGGAGCTTCGCGACCGCGGCTACATCACCGGTGAGGACATGAATCTCGTGAAGATCACCGACGACGTCGCCGTCGCGATCGACGAGGTGACCGGATTCTACGCGAACTACCACTCGCTGCGGTTCGTCGATGGCGACCTCGTGCTGCGGCTGCACAGCGCGCCGACCGACGACGAGTTGGCGCAGTACAACGACGACTTCGCCGACGTGGTCGCCCGTGGTCAGATAGAGCGCGCGGAACCGAGCAAGGCCGAGCTCGCCGACAACGACGCCCCCGAGCTCGACCGTCTGCGGTTCCGGTTCGACCGCCACGGCTGGGCCCGTCTGCGCGCGCTCATCAACCGGCTCAACGGCCGCTGACCCGCCACCGCGCGCGCCGGGGGTCAGTCCGCCAACGCCTTTTCCATTCCCACCACCCCAACGAACTGCCATCAAAGGCCCAAAGGTGGGCTGTGCGCGCGGGTTCTGCCGTCAAAGGGCATTTCGGCGGCCCGGCGCTCCCGTCATGTGGGATCGCGGTGAAGCGCGGCGATCGCCTTGGCGATCGCGCGACGCGCCTGCAGCAGCCGCTTCTCTTCGACAGCCGCGACGGCCGCGTCCGCGCTGTTCGGATCGTCGGCGATTGCCGTGAGCCGTTCGTAGGCACGATCGCGCAACTCTTCCTCGATGCTCGCCAATCGCTCTACGATGGCGTCGTAGTCGTCGCTCATGGTTCGAGGGCTTCGGCGATGAGATCGGCGGGGTGACGGGCGTCCACCCCGGCGGCGCGCAGGTGCATGATGCAACCCGGGTTGGCGGACGCGACCACGGCTCCGGGCGCCGCCTGCGCCAGCGCGGCAACCTTGCGGTCGCGGATGGCGACGCCGAGCGCGGGCTGCAACACCGCGTACGCGCCGCCCGCGCCGCAGCACAGTCCGTCGTCGTCGGTCGCGCGCACTTCGTACGCGGCCGCCAGCACGGTGGCGACGGCGCCGTGGGCGTGCTGGACATGGCGCAGATGGCACGGGTCTTGCACGACCACGGTCGTCCCGGTCGCGCGCGTCGGCGGTGGACCGATCTCGACGAGCCACTCGGCGAAGTCGCGGACTCGCGACGCGAATGCGACCGCACCCTCAGTTCCGAGCAGTCGTCCGTAGTCCTTCATCGCGGCGCCGCATCCGGCGCTGTTGACCACGACGGGCGCGTCGCCCGGCATCGACTGCATGACCCGCGCGCCAAGTCGGCGGGCGCCGTCCACCCGGCCGGCATGGAGGTGCAGCGCACCGCAGCAGGCACCGCCGGCGCCGGGCGTCGCGGCGTGGATCCGTGCCGCCTGCATCACAATCGCGGTCGAGCGGTGGGTATCGCGCTGCCACGCGTCCATGACGCAGCCGGTGAACAACCACGCGTCCGGCGCGCCGCCGCTCGGTATGTCGAGTTGGCGCAGCGATCGCGCCCGCAACGGCGGGACACCCAGGCGGCGTGGAACCAATCGCACGCGCTGGGCCAACCACAGCAACCTCGTGAGCATGCGCAGTACCCATCGCCGCGGTAAGACGACGCGATACGCGATCGATTCGCCAACCCGTCGCGGCCGAGATCCCCGGGCAACCGCGGCACGCGTGTGCTCCATCAAGTGCCCGAACTGCACGCCCGACGGGCACGCCACCTCGCAACCCCGGCACTGCACGCATTCGTCCATCGCCCGCAGGAACGTGGCGTCGACCGGCGCGCCGCCTTCGACGGCGCGCATCGCCGCGATTCGACCGCGCGGCGACGCGATCTCGAGGCCCGTCACGCGATAGGTCGGGCAGTGCGGCAGGCAGAGTCCGCAGGCGACGCACGCGACGAGTTCGTCGCTGTCGAGGCCAAGTCGCGTCACAGCGGCAGTCTTCCGGGGGCGAACTTGCCGGTCGGGTCGAACGCGGCCTTGATGCGGCGCATCAGCGTCGCATTCGGCAAGGGACGGCCGAAGCCGTCGATGCCCTCGCCGCCCGCTTCGCGCAGGAGCCAGCCGTCGTGCGCGTGGGCAACCTCGCGAGCCCGGCGCAGCCCGTCGACGTCGTCGGCGGCGACGTGCACTGTGCCGACGCCCAACTCCGCGCTCCATCGGAGGCCGTCGAGCGCGGCACCCACCGCGCGCACCGCCCCGGGCGCCACCGATATCCGCCCCCGGTGGGCGCCCCTCGGCGGCGTCGGCGCGACTGTCGAGACCATCCCGCTCGACTGCATGTCGACATCGGCGGCCGCGCCTTCGAGCAACACCGCGCACTGTGCACCGTCCCACCGCACGGCCGCGGGGCGGAACAGCGCAGCACCGTCGTCTTCGACGTCGCGCCGGAACCACCGTGCGCACGCCGGGCGCGGTCGGCACCGCAGCGTCGCCTGCACGAGCACCCCGAGGGTGCCGAACGCGCCGACAAACAGGCGCGGCACGTCGTAGCCGGTCACGTTTTTCACGGTCGGGCCGCCGCCTTTGACGACGCGCCCGTCGCCCGTGAGGAATCGGACCTCGAGCACGTGTTCGCGCACCGGCCCGTGCCGGAGCCGGCGCGGTCCCGAGAGCCCGCATGCCAGAATCCCGCCGACGGTGGCGCGCGGGTCGACGGGATCGAGCGCGCATTCTTGGCCGTGCGGCGCGAGCACGGCGTCCAGTTCGGCGAACGACGTGCCCGCGCCCACGGTCACGGTCATGTCGGCGGGCTCGTACGCGATCACGCCCGCGGGCGCCCGCACTTCGAGCAGCCGATCGCGCGATCGCGGCTGATCACCGACGTCCCATTGCGTCCGCGCGCCCGCCGCGACGACGAACTCTGCGTCGGCCACCTGCGTGGCGAGCGCGTTCAAATCCACGTTCCCTCCGGCACTCGCTGCAACTCGCCGCACCGACTGCCGCGCGGCAGCACCTTCAGCGGATTGGCAATACCATCAGGGTCGAACGCGTCGCGCAGTCGCGCCTGCGCGTCGAGGTCGTCGTCCGAGAACTGCAAATGCATGAGGTCGCGCTTCTCGACGCCGACGCCGTGCTCACCCGTCAACACTCCGCCCGCCGCGATGCACGCCTCGAGGATCGCGTTGCCGGCGTCGTGTACTCGCTCCCAGATGCCGGGCTCACGGCGGTCGAAGACGATCAACGGATGCAGGTTCCCATCGCCCGCATGGAATACGTTCATCGTGACGAGCCGATTGGCATCAGTGATCTCGTAGACGCGCCGCAACACGTCGACCAATTTTGTGCGGGGCACGACCGCGTCGTGCAGGTAGTAGTCGGGCGCGATTCGAGCGATTGCGCCGAACGCGGATTTGCGGCCCTTCCACAACAGGGCGCGCTCTTCCTCGTCGGCTGCGACACGAACGCCGCGGGCGCCGTGGTCGAGCGCGATCGTGCGCACCGCGTCGACCTCCTCCTCGACGCCGGCGGGCAAGCCGTCGACCTCGATCAGCAGTACCGCGGCGGCATCGCGCGGGTAGCCCGCGCCCACGTAGTCTTCGACCGCGGCGGTGATGCGCGCGTCCATCATTTCGAGCGCCGCGGGGAGCACGCCCGCCGCGATCGTGCCGCTGACGGTCGCGCCGGCATCCTCGATCGAGGCAAAGTCACACAGGAGCGTCGCCACGGTCGGTGGATCGGGTGTGAGTCGGACCGCTATCTTCGTCGCGATCCCCATCGTCCCTTCCGAACCGACAAAGCAGCCGCGCAGGTCGTAGCCGGGCTGGTCGGGCTCGAGGCCGCCGAGCGTCGTTCGCTCGCCGTCGGGCAGCACGACTTCGACCGCGAGCACGTGCGCGCTCGTGACCCCGGACGCCAGGCAATGGGGTCCGCCCGCATTCGTAGCAACGTTCCCCCCGATCGTGCACGCCTGCTGGGACGACGGGTCGGGGGCGTAGTGCAGGCCCAGGTGACGTACCGCGCGCGAGAGGTCGAGGTTGAGCACGCCCGGTTCGACCCAGGCGATGCGCGCATCAGGGTCGACCGTCAGCACCCGGTTCATCTGGGTCGTGACAATGACGACTGGATCTCCGAGCGGAATCGCGCCGCCGGCCAGGCCGGTGCCGCTCCCGCGGGCGACGAATGGACGTCCGTTACGGCGCGCCGCGTGCACCGCGGCCGCGACCGCATCGCTCGACGTGGGCCAGCACACGGCGAGCGCGGCTCCGGCCGTAACGCCGGCGTCTCGCGCGTACAGCGCGAGTTCGAGGGGCTCGGCGCTCGCGCGGTCCGCGCCGACCGCGGCGCGGAGGTCGTCGAGCAACGCGTCGGTTCTTTTCGCGGCGATGTCCGCAGCCTATCGACGTCGTCGCAGTACCCTTCCGGGCTGATGGTCGGGCCGACGCGCGAGTGGATCACGATCCCCGTTCCGGGCAAAGAGAAGAAGCAGTGGCAGATCGACGTGACCTACCTCTCGTCGAGCTACCGCTGCATCTTCGGTCAGGGCTGCCAAGGGGTGCTCACCGAACCGGCCTCCGACTTGTCGCAGGGCTGCTGTTCGTACGGCGCCCACGCCTCCGACAAGAAGGACCACGACAAGGTCGAGAAGCTCGCCAAGCGCCTCACTGACGACGAGTGGCAGTTTCGCAGCCACGGCATAAAAAAGGGCGTGTGGGCGCGTGCCGGGAAAGACGACTGGCGGACCCGCCTCGTCGAGGACGCGTGTGTGTTCCTCAACCGCCCCGGCTTCGCGGCCGGACCGGGCTGCGCGCTGCACTTGCACGCTATGAATACCGGCAAGCACTTCAGCGAGACGAAGCCGACGGTCTGTTGGCAGCTGCCGTTGCGCGCGATCGAGCGCGACGAGGAGGACGACTCGACAACCACGATCCTCACCGAGTTCGGTCGCGACGGCTGGGGTGAGGGCGGTGAGGAGTTCGCGTGGTGGTGTACCGAGGCACCGGAGGCGTTCACCGGCCACGAACCCGTATACAAGAGCATGGAGCCGGAGCTGCGCCTGATGCTCGGCGACGCGGTGTACGAAGAACTCGCGAAGTACATCGACACACGGTTTGCATCCGCGACGCCGCCCATGCCACACCCCGCCGAAGTGTCGGTGAAGATGGGCCGTACCCGGTTGCGGAGGCCGTGAGGACCGTGGTCGTCGAATCGGCGAGCGTCGACGACCTCGCCGCCGAGCAACGGGCAATCCAGGACGTGGTGCGCGCCATTGCCGCGGACGACTGGCTGCGACCAACGCCCGCGTGGGGGTGGGATGTGCGCGACACGATCGCCCACCTGGCCGACACCGACGAGATGGCGATCGACACCGTCCGTGACGGACCGCACGCGCTGAACAAGGTGGCGGGCCGTTCGGCGGCGGGCGAAGACACGACGTACCAAGGCGTGCTGCGCGGTCGCCGGCATCGTGGGGCGGACGTGTTGCGCTGGTGGGAGGACACCTCCGCCGCGGAAGGCGACGTCCTGCGCGCGCTGGACCCGGCGGCGAGGGTGCCGTGGGGCATCGGCATGCGCGCGACATCGTTCGTCGCGGCGCGGCTCATGGAGACGTGGGCGCACGGCCTGGATGTGCACGCCGCGCTCGGCGTCGCAGCACAGGACACCGATCGCCTCGCGCACGTCGCGTGGCTGGCGACGCGCGCCCTGCCGTACGCGTTCACGGTCGCTGGTCAGGAGCCGCCGCCGGACTCGCTGCGGGTCGAACTGACGTTGCCGTCCGGCGCGACCTGGTCGTATGGCCCGGCCGACGCGAAGGCGCGCATCACCGGTCCTGCCGGTGAGTACTGTCGGGTGTTCGTACAACGCCTGCCGCGCCGCGCGGCGACGAATGTCGTCGCCGACGGGGCGGCTGCCCAGAGGGCGCTTGCGGTTGCGCGGGCGTATCTGTAGTCGGGGGGTCTCGGTGTCGCTGTATTCGTTCGAGGGTCTGTCACCCCAGGTGCACCCGCAGGCGTTCATCGCGCCAACCGCAACATTGGTCGGCGACGTGATCGTCGAGATCGGCGCGTCGATCTGGTACGGCGCGGTGATCCGGGCCGACTACGCCCCGGTCATCGTGCGCGCCGGTGCGAACGTGCAGGAGAACGCGACGATCCACGGACCGCCCGGGCTCACGACCGATATCGGTCCGGGTGTGACCGTTGCGCACAACTGCGTCATACACGGCTCGATTCTCGAGGAGGAATGCCTCATCGCCAACGGAGCCATCGTCCTCGACGGATGCACAATCGGCGCGGGCACGCTCGTCGCGGCGGGTTCGGTCGTGGCCGCCAACACCAAGATCCCGGCCGGCCTCCTTGTGGCGGGCGCGCCCGCCGTGATCAAGCGGGTCGTGAAGGGCAGCGGCGCCGAGATGTGGGTGCAGGCGAACCCGGGCGCCTATGCGGAGCTCGCCCAGCGCCACAAGCGCGGTGTCGAACGCGTCGGCGACTAATCACATCAGACTCTGTTCGCTCCCGCTCTTGGCGGCTTCGCCGCCGGGCCGCTCGGGCCCGAGGGCGCGTCGCGAGCTTCGCCCTTCGGCGCGCGCTCAGAGATAGAGACCCGTTTGGCCCTCGCCGCGCGCCGACGCGACGGCGTGGACGTCACGCTCGCGCAAGATGAGGTACTCCTCGCCACGAATCTCGACTTCGTACCCAGTGTCGGGCGCGAACAGCACGCGGTCGCTCGCCTCGATCGTGCGGACGGTCGGCCCCGCCGCCACGACCTCACCCCATACGAGCCTCCGGTCGACGTTGGCGGTGGCCGGGATGAGGATGCCGGCCCGGGACTTGCGGTCCCCCGCCTCCTCGGATGGCGCGACCAGCAATCGGTCCGCCGTCATGCGAATCGAGTGCTTCTCCTCGTCGGTGTGCGACATCGGGTGTCAGCGTACCGGCCGCGCCCGATACCGGAGCGCGGCGGTCGGGGCCGATAGCCTCGCCGACCGATGGGATTCCGCCGCACCCGCCGCGCCGTGACTGCGTGTGCGTGTGCGTGCGCGCTCGCCGCGTGCGGCGGTGGTGGTGGTGGTGGGCGCACTGTCGCCGTCACGAACGGGTCGGTGGTGGTCGAAGCGAAGGACATCGCGTTCGACCCGACGACGATCGAGACGCCGGCCGGACCGCTCGAGGTCACGCTGGTCGAGAAGGGGCAGCAGAACCACACGTTCCTCATCCGCGGGATCGATGGCTTCAAGCTCAGCGTCTCGGTGTCCGAGTCGCGAGACTCGGGCACCGTCGAGCTCGAGCCGGGTGAGTACACGTACTACTGCGATGTCGCCAATCACGAAGCGGCGGGAATGAAGGGCACGCTTCTCGTCGAGTGACTCGCCGTCACCGACATCACCGCGCTCATGGTGCACCCCGCCCTTCCCCTCGACACCGTCCGCCGGCCACTCCTCGGCTCGGCCGGCGCGTACGTCCGCTTGACGAAGCCGCGGGTGATCGAGTTGTTGCTCGTGACGGCCGTGCCCCCGATGGTCCTCGCCGAACGGGGTCTGCCGCCGTTCGGGCTCGTCGTCGCAGTTGTCGTCGGTGGCGCGTTCGCGGCGGGCGGCGCCAACACCATCAACTGCTACATCGAACGCGATCGCGATCAGCTGATGCGGCGGACCGTCGGGCGTCCGCTGCCGGCGGGCGAGATCGAACCGTCGCGGGCCCTCGCGTTCGGCATCGTGCTGAACGTCGTCGCCTTCGTGCTACTGGCGAGCGCGGCCAACCTGCTCGCCGCGTTGCTGACGCTGTCGGCCACGCTGTTCTACGTCTTCGTGTACACCATCTGGCTGAAACCGCGCACGGTACAGAACATCGTGATTGGTGGTGCTGCGGGCGCGGTGCCCGCGCTCGTCGGTTGGGCGGCTGTACGCGACGACCTGAACGCGCCGGCGTGGGTGCTGTTCTTGATCGTGTTCCTCTGGACGCCGGCGCACTTCTGGGCGCTCGCGCTCAAGTACCGCGACGATTACGCCGCGGCCGGATTTCCGATGCTGCCGGTCGTGCGCGGCGCCGAGTTCACCGCGCGCCAGATCTGCGCGTATGCGACGCTGACCGTCGCGTGCACGTTCGCGCTGACCCTCACCGGTGCCGTCGGACCGTTATACGCGACCGCGGTGACGATCCTCGGTGCCGCCTTCGTATTGCAAGCGCTCGCGCTGCGCCGCGATACTGCACCACGCCGTGCCATTCGCTTCTTCGCGTTCTCGAACGTGTACTTGATGTTGGTGTTCGTCGCCGTTGCCGCCGACGCGCTCGTCGCCTGACCCAGAGCGACGCCCTTCCAGGCGGGCGATCGTCGCGCTGATCGCGATCTCGATCGCGATCCCACTCGCACTCCTCGCGATCGCCCTCACCGGCGAAAGAGACGACGAGGGCGACGCGACAGTCGCGCCCGTCGGCGAGTGTGCGGCGCGCGCCGCGGTCGTCGGGAGCGGGACGGCACGGGTCGGTGCGGCCGCACCCGACTTCCGTCTCGAAACGCTCGCGTGCCAGCCATTTCGGCTGGCCGACCTTCGGGGCGCACCCGTCGTGCTGACCTTCTTCGCGTCCTGGTGCCACCCGTGCGAGGACGAGCTGCGACTGCTCGAGGAAGCCTTCGCGGAGAAAGCGGGTGCGTTCACGCCGGTCGCGGTGTCGTACCAGGATCTCCGCACGGATAGCACCGCGTTCGTCGAGCGGCTTGGCGTCAGCTATCCCGCGCTGTTCGATGTCCACGGCGACGTCGCCGAGGCGTACGGCGTCCATGGAATCCCCCAGACGTTCTTCATCGACGCGGACGGCATCGTGCGCGATCGCGTTTTCGGCATCGCGACACGAGCCGAGTTGCGCGAGCCGCTCGATGCGCTGCTGCAACGCTCGGACTCACCAGTTGCGCGTGATCGACTAGCCCTACCCGAACCGGCGTGACAAAGGAGCGCCAGCCGCGCTTCTGTCACGCCAGTTCGACGCAGCGGACACGGAGGTGGTCAGCGATCCCGCCATGCGACGTAGGTCGCCAGCTCCCCGAGGCGTTCCTTGGCGACGTCGGTGAGGGGCGTCACCGCGAGGGCGGCGCGCGCCTCGCCGACGAGCTGCTCGATCTCGCCCTCCACCGCCTTGAGGGCGCCGGTCCGCACAAAGAGATCCTGGAGGGCGGCAACGTCCTGGTCGTCGAGATCGGCGGCGCCGAGCCGGCCGAGCAGCGCGCGGTCCGTGTGGTCGGCGCGCGCCGTCGCCAACGCGATCAGCGGCGTCGCCTTCCCCTCGCGCAGATCGTCGCCGACGGGTTTGCCCGTCACGTCGCTGTCACCGAATGCACCGAGCACGTCATCGCGGAGCTGGAATGCGCCGCCCAGCGGGATCCCGATTGCCGAGAGTGCGGGCGCGAGCTCGTCCCGTCGGCCCGCGAGGGCCGCGCCGAGGTGGAGCGGTCGCTCGACCGTATATTTCGCCGACTTGTACGTCGCGATGCGGCGGGTGGCTTCGCCGTCGGTCGTGGCGCGCGCAGTGTTGACGAGGTCGAGTGACTGCCCGACGCAGAGCTCGACGCGAAGCACATCGAACACGTCGCGGGCCTGTTCCGGAGCATCGCGCATCAGGAGGTCGGCGTAGACGAACGCAAAGTCGCCAATCAGTATCGCCATGCCTTCGCCGAAGCGGCGGGAATCGCCCCGCCACGACCGCGCGATATGGCGACGAACGAAATGGCGATGCACAGCATCGCGACCGCGGCGGATATCCGAGCCGTCCATGATGTCGTCGTGTACGAGGGCGAAAGTGTGGATCAACTCGAGCGCGGCGGACGCGTCGATGACGGCGCGCGCATCGGCCTCACCTCCCGCGCCGACGAACGCACAATGGCATAACGCGGGCCGCAATCGCTTTCCACCGGCGATGACGAAGGCGCGCAGCTCGGCGAGTGGCTCGACGAGCAGCGGATCCACCGCGCGCCACCGCCCGATCTCGTCGTCGAGCAGCGCGAGGATGCGAGACTCCACCCGATCCGCGACCGCGGCCAGCGCGGCGGGGAATGCCGCTGCTCGCGAGGACATGGCTGGAGGCTACAAGCGGCCTAGCCTGCTCCTCGTGTCGGAGTTTCTGAGCGGCGAATGGCTCGCGCAGCTCGACGCGGCCGCCCGCGCCGGCGCGCCGTGCTCGATCTCGGCGCCGTTCACCGTGGAACAAGTCGTCGTGGATATCCCGGGCCGCGGCGAAGTGCGATACCGGCTTCGCTTCGACCGCGAGGGTATGCGGGTGTCGGGCGAGATCACGACGATTCCCGATCTCACGCTGATTGCGGACTACGCGACCGCCGTCGCGCTCTCCCGCGGCGCGCTGAACGCGCAGCACGCGCTCGCGCAAGGTCGGCTCCGGCTGCGGGGCCATGTCGACGCGCTGGTGCGCAACGCCGATGCGCTGAGCCGGGCGGCCGATTCATTCGGATCGGTCCGAGCGCAGACCACGTACCGGTCGGTAGCCTCCTTAGCCGTGACGACCATCGACGCGTTCGGTGCCCGCGCGAAGGCGTTCCTCGACGAACACGCCGAGCCGAAGGCTGACGACGCATTCGAGTGGGGCAAGGGACCAGACCGCATCGGGCTGCTCGAGGAGAAGAGTCCCGCCGAGGAGCGGCGCGAGCTCGACGCCGCCAAGCAGTGGCGGGCGCGCATGTTCGACGCCGGTTTCTCCTGGATCACGGGGCCGGTCGAATACGGCGGGCGCGGGCTCACATCGGCCCACGATCGCGTGTACCGCGAGCTCGAAAGTGAATACCGCGTGCCGAGCCAGTCACCGTTCGCCATCGGCCTCGGGATGGTTGCGCCGACGATACTGGCGCACGCCATCGAAGAGGTAAAGCATCGGTACCTCCAGAGACTCTGGCGGGGCGACATCGTAGGTTGCCAGCTGTTTTCCGAACCCGTCGCGGGATCGGATATCGCGGGTATCCAGACACGCGCCGTGCGCGACGGCGAGGAGTGGCGCCTCAGCGGCCAGAAAGTATGGACGTCGGGCGCGCAGTACAGCGATATCGGCGAGATCATCACGCGCACCGACCCCGACAAGCCCAAGCACAAGGGCTTGACGATGTTCCTCGTCGACATGCACGCCCCCGGAGTCGAGGTGCGGCCGCTGCGCCAGATGACGGGCGGCGCGTCGTTCAACGAGGTGTTCTTCGACGAGGTGCGAGTCCCGGACTCGCACCGGCTGGGCGACATCGACGAGGGGTGGACGGTCGCGCTCACGACGCTCATGAACGAACGGGCGTCGATCGGCGGCGGTGGCGTGGGCGCGAGCGGCGCGGGAACGAGCCGGCTGATCGAGACCGTCCGCCGACTCGGAATGGCGGCCGATCCGCTCGTGCGCGACCGGATTGCCAATCTGGTCATGCACAGCTCGGTGGCGAAGTACAACAACCTCCGGGCGATGGCGAAGATCCGTGCCGGTCAGCTCCCCGGCCCGGAGATGTCGATCGCCAAGTTGTCCCTGACATCGAACATGCGCCGGACGGCCGAGCTCGCCAGCGAGGTGCTCGGGCCCCGCCTTGTCGCCGATACGGGCGAATGGGGCACCTTCAGCTGGGCGGAGTACGTCCTCGGCGTGCCCGGTATCCGCATCGCGGGCGGAACCGACGAGGTGATGCGCAACATCATCGGCGAGCGAGTACTCGGACTGCCGAAAGAGCCGCAGGCGCGGTGATCCGCGCGGGGGCGACGTGACACCGGCCGAACGCCTGCGATCGGTCACGCGGCGCGGCGGCGTCGATCACGGACTTGCGTCCGATGCCGCGGACGCGCTCGCGGCGTTCGCGTCCGAACCCGCGAGCTTGGTTGTCGCGTGTCGACGGCTGCTCGCCTACCATCCCGGGCACGGGCCGTTGTGGTGGGTATGCGCCCGCATCCTGGCGGCGCCGGATGCCGTCGCGGCGGCCCGCGAGGCCGGGCGCGCGTTCGACGCCGATCGCACCGGTGAGCGGCTTGGTGCGTCGCTGCCCGTGCTCGATGAAGGCGAGCGGATCGCGATTGTCGGATGGCCGTACGTGGTTGACGAGGCGCTCGCCGAGCGGGCTGACCTCGACGTCTTGGCGGTGCGCGTCGATGGTGCCGATCCCGTACCGGCGTTGCGCGGTCGCCGGACCGAGCGGCGCATCCCGGTCGCGGACATCTGGGATGCGCGCGTGACCAACCTCAGCCAGTTGCTCGTTCCTGCTCGGGCGATCGGCACCGACACGGCGCTCGTCCCGGCGGGGGTCGGCGCGCTCCTCGACGAAGCGGGCGCCGCCGCGCGCGAGGTGTGGCTCGTCGGCGGCGTCGGCCGCGTATTGCCGACGCACCTGTTCGCGGCCGCGGTCGCGGCGACGACGACGCCAACCGACGCCTTCGTCTCCGACGACGACCCGTCGGAGTTGTGCGCGCTCGCGCGCTTCGATCGGGTCGCCGGGCCGCGGGGCGTCACCTCGGTCGCCGACGCGATCACCGGTCCCGACTGCCCGGTGGTGCCGGAGCTCCTGCGGCCGCTCCGGTGACCGGTCGTCAGGACGACGGAGACGACACGACGAGGCGACGAGACGACGAGGCGACGAGACGTCGAGACGACGAGACGTCGAGACGACGAGATCACTCGATGTCGATGACGTCGTCTGGCGGTCTGCCGCGACCGATCGTGACGACGGAGAAGCGGCGCTTGAGGAGCGCGCGGAACGGGACGCGCGTCGGCGGGAAAAGCAACAGGATCCCCACCGCGTCGCTCACGAAGCCCGGCGTGAGAAGTAACAGGCCGCCGGCGAGGATGAGGGCGCCGTCGATGAGCTCGTTGGTCGGCATGCGGCCGGCGTCGAGCTGGTCGCGCATGCGCTTCAGTACCCACGCGCCTTCGTGGCGAGCCAGCCACGCGCCGATGACCGACATGATGATCATCACGCCGAGCGTGTTGAGGATGCCGATTTCTTGGCCGACCTGGATGATCACGTACAGCTCCACGATCGGGACGGCCACGAACGCGATCAACAAGAGCACGAGCACGCCCCGATCGTAGGCCGCCGCCGCGCGTGCCTTCCCGTCTAGTTTCGTCCACAGAGTCGAATTGCAGTCGCGGAGCGGTGCCGCCGTTCCACAGAGTCATCTGCAGGCATGCCGCGCGGCCCGACCCGGTCAGCCGAGCGCGAACATGCGCCCGGCGCGAGTCCCGACGTAGATGCGGCCCTTCCACACCGCCGGTGTCGCCTCGACGCAGCCGCCGAGCTCGACCGCCCACAGTTCGGGCGGCGCCACCGCGGTGTCCGAGACGTCGTAGCCGTGCAGGAAGCCGTTGCAGTCGCCTTGGATCCACACGTCGTCGACGACAACCGGTGAACCCATCAGCGGCGCCGGCAGCTCGATCTCCCAGCGCACCGCACCGCTGGCGCGGTCGATGCCGAACACGGTGCCCGGACGGGTCGGCCAGACCACGAGGTCGTCGAGCACCGCGGGCGTCGACCACGTGCCCGACTTGTCGCTGCCCGCGTCGTGCACTGCCCATACCACTGGTGCGTCGGGTCGGCGGGGGTCGATCTTCAGGAGTTGGCCGACCTCGTCCGAGCGGGTCGTCCCGCGTTCGTGCTCGACGCCAACATACAAGAACCCCTCTGCGTCCGCGACGATCGACGCGTCGGCGTCGTCCCCGAGCCAGTACCGGAACGTGCGCGTCGGGCTGCCCGCGCCGGTCCGCAGCGACGACACGTCCCATCCCTGCAACAGCCCGCCGCTGTTCGCGAACCATGCCGTGTCACCCGCCACCGCGACCGACTGCTCGATGGACACGTTGTTGTCGCCGACATCGGCGAGCAGCTCCTCGTCCCACCCGGCGGCATGGAAGACGAGCTCGGGCGCGACGGTGACGAGCCCATCGGCGCCGTAGCCGCGGTGCAACCGTGCGATATGGAAGCGGCTGTTCTCGCCCCCTTCGATGAGGTGGTCGTGCAACACGAGCGGCGAGCCATCCCAGTCGTTGTTCCATAGCGTCGGGCCGATCTCGGTCGCGCTCAGCCGCCAGAGTTCAGTGGCGACAGGTCGGTCGATCGCGAGGACGCGCAGGTAGTTGTCGCGCGACCCGATGTACACGAGCGGGTAGCCGTCGGGGTCGACCGTCACCGAGCCCTTGATGATGTCCTCCGTCGGGAAGTCGGGGAGGATCCGCACCCCGGTCGCGGCGTCGACGAAGTGCACCTGGTGGTCGTACGCCCCGAACACCACCCACGTGTGCCCATCTCGCTCGAACACCGCGGGCTGGCCGGTCCACCCGTTGCCGCACCACGTTCGGGTCTCGCCGCCTTCGCTCGACGGACCGCACATCGCTGCGTCCGGGAACGTCCAGCGCACCGACGGCATCTCGGGAACCGGACCCGTGCCGTGGTAACTGCGCGTCGGATTGCCGCGGAAGGTCAGGAGGCCGTCGACCTCGGTCCCCCAGGGACGTCGAAAAGATGCGGGATCGACCACAAGGTCGTCGCGGAGGGCGACCGTCGTCGTGCTCGTCGGTTGGCCGGAAACGGTCGCGGGGTCCGTCGCATCGGTGGCGGTCGTGTCGAGCGGTCGCGCGGCGACCGTGGCGTCCGTGCCGGTACCGACGGCCGTCGGATCGCGGGCGAACAGGAGCGCGAGACCAGTTGTGAGAAGCCCGACGACGACGATGCCGAGCACCTGGCGGCGCCGGCGCAGCTGGCGGGCGAGGCGGTCGGCGCGCGGCGGATCGGTCACCCGGCGACGGTACCCTCCGCAACCGGGCAAGGGAGAGCCATGACGCAGCGGTGTTGCACGGGTGTCCGCGCGATCGCGTTGCTTCTAATCGCGCTCGTCGGCACGCTGACGGTGACACCGGCCGACGCGGCGCCGAAGTTCCACGGGTCGATGGGCGGCCGACGACTCAACGCGCCGGTGCGCACCCTCGTCCGTTCGGCGAACGGTGCCGGCTACTACCTGTTCGCGCTCGACGGTGGCGTGGTCGCGTCCGGCAACGCGCCGCATCTCGGGAACACCCCCCGATCGCTGAATCCCGTGACCGCGATCGAGGCGACACCCGATGGAAACGGCTATCTCGTCGTCGCGGCCGACGGCGGCGCGTTCGCGTTCGGGACGGCGCGCTTCCACGGGTCCGCGGCCGGCGCGCGGCTCCAAGGTCCGATCGTCGACGTCGCGCTCACCGGTGACGGCGACGGCTACTGGATGCTCGGCACCGACGGGGGCGTGTTCACGTTCCCGGGCGCGGTCTTCCCGCCCTCGGGTGTTCCGAACCTGGCGGTCTCGTCGGTGATCGGCGGGTTGCAGATCCCGTGGGACCTCGGATTCCTTCCCGACGCCACGTTGCTGTTCACCGAGCGACCGGGCCGCATCAACGCGATCGTCGGTGGTCAGCGGCGCGTGCTCGCGACGCCGGGCGACGTGCGGGCGACCGGCGAAGGCGGAATGCTCGGGATGGCGGTGGATCCCGACTTCGCGAGCAATCGCCGCGTGTACACGTGCTTCAACGTCAGTGCGTCGGAGGTGATCGTCGTCGTATGGACGATCGACACTGCGATCACGATCGCAACGCGCGTGGGGACGTTGCTCGGCGGGCTGCCGGCGACGAGCAGCGGCCGACATTCGGGCTGTCGGCCTCGCGTCGGCCCCGACGGTTTCCTGTGGATCGGAACCGGCGACGCGGCGACCGGCACCAACCCGCAGAACACGGCCAGCCTCGGCGGGAAAGTGCTGCGCATCGACCGTTTCAGTGGTGCGGCCGCGCCCGGCAATCCCTCGGGCCAGCGCTGGTACACACTCGGGCATCGCAACGTGCAAGGCATCGCGTTCCGTCCGACGAGCGCGACACCGTTCTCGGTCGAGCACGGCCCCACCCGCGACGACGAGGTCAATCGGCTCTCCGCGGGTGGAAACTACGGATGGAACCCAGTTCCGGGGTACAACGAGTCGGTGCCCATGACCTTCGCGGGTGCAATACCTTCCGTGTGGAGCAGCGGCGGGTCGACGATCGCCCCATCGGGCGCCGCGTTCCTCGTGGGACCGCAATGGCGCGACTGGGACGGCCGCCTCGCGGTCTGTGCGCTCGCCGGCGCACAGATGCGAATCATGGAGCTCGACGGCGCGGGAACCGGGCTGGTCTCGGAGGCGACCGTGTTGACCGGATTCGGCCGACTGCGGACGCCGGTGCAAGGCCCCGGCGGCAGCCTCTACGTCACCACGTCGAACGGTGGGAACGCCGACCAGATCCTGCGGGTCACGCCGAGCTGAGACCGACCGCGGGCCGCGGGAACCGGCTCGTACACTCCGAAATCGATGGCCTTCGACCTCGGTCCTCGCTCGAACGGCGAGTACGTGCCGCATCCGCCGAGCCCCGTCGTGCGAGAGGCGTTGCGGCGCCTGCGCGACCACACCGACGCGCAGGCCGTCCGCCATTCGATGAGCCGTCGCCGCTTTCTGGAGTCGTTGTGCGGCGCGGCGTCGACACTCGTGTTCCTGGCGGCGTGCGACAACGAAGAGAGACGATCCAAGGGTGAGTCGCCGGGCGGGACGTTTGCGGTGTCGACGAGTTCCACCACCGAACCCGAGGTCGCGGCCGAGGAGCTCACCGGCCGGGAGTTCATCTTCGACGTTCAGACGCACCTGCTCGAGTTCGACCTGACGACCGGCAACGGCAGCTTCGGGTCGGGGTTTCCGTACGCGTCCTGCGGCGAGGACGACTGGCGGGCGTGCTTCGGCGGTGATCACTGGCTCGAGGAACTGTTCCTCCGGTCGGACACGACGATGGCAGTCATCTCGGCGGTGCCGATCATCGCCACACCCAATCCGCTGTCGATCGACGTCATGGAAGGTGCTCGCGACGCGGCGGCGCGCATCTGCGGTGGTGACGGCCGGGTCTTCCTCCACGGGCAGGTGAACCCGAACGTCGGCGATCTCGCCGCCGCGCTCGACGGTATGCGTCAACTCGGCGCGACGCATCCGGTGGGTGCGTGGAAGGTGTACACCCATGTGCCCGACAACCGGGGGTGGTGGCTCGACGACCACGATCCCGATGCGGTGACGTGCGGGCAGGCGTTCCTCGATGTGGTGCGCGAGATCGGCCCCAACATCGTGTGTGTCCACAAGGGCTTCGGTGCGCAGAGCCGGTATTCGTCGCCCCTCGACATCGGCCCGGCCGCGCGCGCGAATCCCGACATCAACTTCGTCGTGTACCACTCGGGCTACGACGGCGGCGGCGAGGGGCCGTACGACCCGGCCGACGCGGACGCAGGGGTCGATCGCTTGATCAAGTCGCTCGATGACGCCGAGATCGCGGCCGGCACGAACGTGTACGCGGAGTTGGGGTCGACGTGGTGGAACGCGATGCGGAGTTCCACCGAAGCCGCCCACATCATCGGCAAGCTGCTCAGCCACATGGGCGAGGACAGGATCCTGTGGGGCACCGACTCGATCTGGTACGGGAGCCCGCAAGATCAGATCCAGGCGTTTCGCACGTTCGAGATCACGGCCGAGTTCCAAGAACAGTACGGCTACCCCGCGCTCACCGACGACGCGAGGCGCAAGATCTTCGGACAGAACGCGGCGGCGCTGTACGGCGTCGAGCCCGTCACCAACCCGTGCGAAGCCGATCCGGTCGCGCTCGAGGAATACCGCGCGGCCCTCCCTGCGAAGTTCTCGGCCGGCCCGACGACGCGCGGCGAGGCGCTGGCATTGATGCGCGCGCACGGCATGGTGTAGGAGCATGCCCGAGGGTGCTCCTCAGTCGTCGTGCGACACCGTGAAGCGGAATACCGTCGCGGCACCGCCGAACGCGAACACTTTGAACCGGTGTACCCCGGATCGCTCGGCGACGAATGGCTCGCGAACGTCATAGCCGTAGAGCCCCTCGCCCGAGTCGACCAGCCTCTCGAGCTCCCTATCGTCGAGCGAAAGCGCGACCTGGAAGTCGTAGGCGACGTCCGGAGGCACAATCGTGACGTCGACGTCACCCTGCGGTGTGCGCGCCCACACCTCGACCTCCGCGCCTGCTTCGAGGTTGACGAGATAGTCGATCGAAGTGTCGAGTGAGTTCAGCAGTCCTTCGTCAGTGTCACCGACCGCAAGGAAGCGGTGTTCGACGGGACGCGATGCCGCCCAGAGATCGTGGTCGGAGGTCCAGGCGACGTCGACCGGTGCCTGGGCGACGATGCTGCGTCGAACGGTTCGACGACGTGGAAATTCGTGACGACGTACCGCTCGCGGTCCGCTTCGATGACCACGCCGGTACCCGTCGCATACAGCGTCTCGACGAAGGCGATCGACCCTTCGGAACACCGCGCCAACGCGCGCGCGAAGGGCTCGTCCGCGCGCGTGCAATGACGCGCGGCGCCATCGTCGACAGAAGCGTTCGAGTCGTCGTCGTCCCCCGAGCAGCTTGGGGCCAGCGCGAGAGCGGCCAAGAGCACAAGGAGGCGGGAGGTGCGCACGTGGGTTCGCCGCGACCCGCTCA
Source organism: Actinomycetota bacterium (assembly GCA_052390615.1). Classification (GTDB taxonomy): domain Bacteria; phylum Actinomycetota; class Acidimicrobiia; order IMCC26256; family PALSA-610; genus JBQTGT01. The sequence continues at coordinate 6,959 of JBQTGT010000005.1, read as the reverse complement.
AAACGGTCCGCCGTCGACGCCAATTCGTTGCGCGGTGAGGTAACTCGCGCGGTCGGAGACGACGAAGCGCACGACATCGGCAACCTCGTCGGGTGTGCACACGTGGCCGAACGGGCTGCGCTCGTCCATGGTGTGGATGTCGTCGACGCCGAACGCACCTTTCACGAGTCGGCGACCCATCTCGGTGTCGACCAATCCCGGTGCGACCACGTTCACGTGGATGCCGTTGCGGCGTTCCTCCTTGGCGAGCGTCCACGCCAAAGCTTCGAGCGCAGCCTTGGCCATGTTGTACGGCGCCGAGTTCGCACCCATGTTAACGACCGCCGCCGACGAGATCATCACGATGTCGCCGCGCGGCTGTTGCCGCATCGACGGCAGGACATGCTTGCACACTGCCCACGCGCCGTACGCGTGCGTACGAAACAGACGCTCGGGCTCGATCGGATCGGTGTCGGCGACGGTGTGGCCGCGCGATGCAATCCCCGCGTTGTGGACGAGGATGTCGAGCTTCCCGAAGTCGTCGAGCACCCGCCCGACCATCGCGGCGCACGCGTCGTGGTCATCGACCGACGCAGCATACGAACCGGCCCGCCGACCGCGCGCGTTGATGTCGACGACGGTTGCCGCGGCGGCGCCGTCGTCACGCCGGTAGTTGATGGCGACGTCCGCCCCGTCCTCGGCGAGCGCCAGCGAGATGGCACGGCCGATCCCCCGCCCGCCGCCGGTGACCAACGCCACCCGTCCACCCGACGTCATCGTTTCGTGTTTCGCTGTTCAGTCAACATTTCCACTCGCGCGGCCAACGCGGGCAGCCCGAACCGTGCGCACCATGTCGGGAACTCGGGCCGGGCGCCGCGCCACTCCCAGTCGTCGACGGTACCGACGTCGGCATCGGTACGCAGCGTTGCCAGATCCCTGAACAGCAACGCCACCTTGCGGCCGGCACCGAGCGTCGCCGCCAGCCGAACGATGCCGCGCTGACCGGGCACGTCCCACGTCGTTGGGTCATCGGGGATCGCCTCGATGTGGCCGTAGCGCGCGAGCACGGCCGCCGCCGTCTTCGCGCCCCAGCCCGGCAACCCCGGGAACCCATCGGCGCTGTCCCCGACGAGCGCGAGCCAGTCCGGAATCGATTCCGGCGGAATGCCGAACTTGGCGCGTACGCCCTCGACGTCGAGCACCTTGTCCTGTCGGCGGTCGAACTGGACAATCTTGCCGCCGACGCTCTGCCCGAGGTCCTTGTCGGGTGTGCAGATGAGTGCCATCTCGACGCGCGGATCGGCGGCGGCGACCGCCGCCGCGCTCGCGAGCGCGTCGTCGGCCTCGTAGTCGACCATCGGCCAGACAATGATGCCCGCGGACGCGAGTGCATCCTCGAGGAGCGGGAACTGTGCGCGAAGGAGTGGGTCAATACCGTCGCCGGTCTTGTAGTCACCCCACAGGTCGTTGCGGAATGACTCGATGACATGGTCGGTGGCCACGCCGATGTGCGTCGCGCCCTGGGCGAGCATCTCCACCATCGAGGTGACGACCGCGCGGGTCGCGCCGACCTCGACGCCATCGGCATCGAGATGGCCGGGCCTCGGCGCGTAGAAGTACCGGAACAGCTCGTAGGTTCCGTCGACAAGGTGCACGCGCACGCCCCAGCCTCGCACACCAAGTCGTCGAAATGGACGGCCGCGAGATGGACTGGCGTCGCGAGTCGCAGGCGGGCTAGTGGCGTGCGTCGGCGCGCTCGGCGACGTCTTGTGCGGTGCCGGCCTTCGTGCGCAGGTCGAGCCGTTCCCGCGTCGGCGTCGGCGCGGCCGCGTGGTCGGGCTCACCGAGGAGGCCGTCGAACAGGCGGCGGACGCGGAGCAACGCTTGGCGACATTCCTCGGTGTTGGCAACGCCGTCAAGCGCCCGCACCGCAATGACGTGCGCGCCGCGGTAGTCGTCGATCAGTGACGGCGCGAGCACCGAGAGCATCGCGACCCGTTCGTTGTGCTCGACCGGGAAGCCGCGAGCGACCATCACGTCGTCGAGGAGCCGCTGCGCGCGCACGGCGGCGCGAGTCGGCCAGTCGATGACGTCGGCCTGCACTTCGGCCCAGCGCGTGATGCAGTCCTGGAGCGTCGCCGCGTCCAGGGACCGCAACGGCGCGCGTTCGTAGCGGGCCAGCCGGTCCTCCAGCTCGCCTTCGTCGGCCCGGCCGTACTCCGGTCCGAAGCGGTCGCGCAGCCGGTCCGAGCGCTGCTGGCGGTGGGTCCGGCGTAGGACGAGACCCGTGCCGAGTGCCCCGAGCGCGAGCGCCGCGAGGATGCAGATCACGATCCACGTGCTCGTGTCCATCTCACTTGCCTCCTGAGCGCGGGATGGGGGCCCGGCTCGTCGTGCTCACCGTATCCCGTGCCGCCTCGCCGCACCCGTGAAACCCGACATTTTCGGCCTGGACCTGGTGCCTTGTGTCACAGGTGCTCCAGGTGGGCAGCACTTCATCCGACGACCAGACGGTATGGCCGCACTGTCCGACCGGGCTGCGCTGGCCTTCAGCGCCATCCCGGTGACGGGCGCGGTCAGGGTCTCGGAGCGGCTGTCGATCTCGGAGCGCGTGCGGCTGCGGGAGTGCCTCGGCCGGAACCGGGACGCCACTGGCGACGAGCGCCGCGAGGCCCTCGTCGCCCTGGTCGCCGCGGTGCGGGCCGGCGTCGCGTTCCCGGCTCCACTAGCCCACGACGAAGACCACTGCCCGTTCCGTGACCTCGAAGGCCACCCGCCGGGCGCCCTCGCCGCGGCGATGACCCGCTTCGTTTCTAGCCAGCCCCTCCTCGCATCGGTGGCGTTGTGCCACTTCTCCGCCGACGTGCGCGACGCCGTGTGGGGTTCCCTCGGCGCCGAGCACCGGGCCGCCATCCGTCCGTCGCTCGCCCACGTCCCTCAGACGTCGCACAGCCGGACCCGCCGTTTCGCGCAGGACCTCGACACCGAGCTGCGCCGGGTCGAACGTCGGGAACGCCGGGTCTAGGCCGGCCGGCCCCCCACGGTCACCGGGACCGGCGCCGCGGGTGCGGGGTCGGCCGCCGTCGGCGCCGCCGCGGGAACCCGCAGCGCGAGCGCCAACCAGTGGACGGACCCGAACACCGCGACCGCGCCCGCGACGTGGAAACCGACCAACAGCTCGGGGACCCCCCGCGCGTACTGCACGTACCCGAGCCCGCCCTGGACGACCATCGCCGCCAGGGCGACCGACGCGGCGTTGAGGACAGCCCCGGGCAGCGCCGGGCGGGTTCGCGCCAGCACCACGATCAGCAGGAGCGTGAACGCGACGAGGACTTCGACCGTGACGGCGTGTGCGCGCGCGACGTCTTCGATCGGCCAGCCGAGGCGGCGGGCGTCCTCGTCGCCGCCGTGGGGTCCGGCGGCCGTGACGAGCGTGCCGAGCACCAGCACCCCCACGGTCAACCCGTACACGGTGGCCGCGAGCGCACGCGTGCGCGCGCCCACCAGGCTGCGGCGCGGTCCGGCGACCTCCCCCCCACGCTTGTGCGCGACCAGGGCAACTGCCACGAGTGCGACCGCAAGCAGGAAGTGACCCAAGACCGCGAACCACGCCAGCTCGAGTTGCACCGAGATGCCGCCCACGACCGCGTTGGCGACGAACAGGGCCAGCATCGCCCATCCGCACACGACCAGGTCGCGGCGACGTGGGCGCAGCCGGCGAGCGGTGACGATCGTGGCAACGATCGGGATTCCGATCGCGCCGGAGAACAACCGGTTGAGCTGTTCGATCGCTTCGTGGCGTGAACCGACACTGACGAAGTCTTCGGCATTGCAGTGGGGCCAGTCAGGGCAGCCGAGCCCGGACTCGGTGAGTCGCACCGCCGCGCCCGACACCACGATCACGCCGAGCAGGATCACGTTCGCGGCCGAGAGACGGCGGAACCAGCGCGGCGGCAGGGCGGCGGGCGGCATCGCCGCAAGTGTACGAACGGGTCGGCCGCCGCCCGCATTGGCGCGGAACGCCGTCGGTACAGTCGCGACCAATGTCGGCGCGCACCCGTATCGCTCTCGGGGCGATCGGCGTGTCCGTATGCGCGGCCGTAGCGGTCGCCGTCGGAGCCGGTAGCGACGACAGTGGTGACCCCGGCGATGCGGAGGTCAGCGCGGTCGTGACGACGGCGGCGCCGACGACCGGTGCGCCATCAACGACGCTGCCGTCGACGACAACCACGACGCGCGGGCCGCGCGGCAGCGGTGTCGCTGTCACGTTCGCGTTCGGTGGCGACACGCATTTCGAGGGCGAGCTCGGCCCGCAACTCGACGCGGACCCCGCGGGCATGCTGGCGCCGATCGCACCGATCCTGCGGTCCGCCGACATCGCCATGGTGAACCTGGAGAGCGCGATCACCGAGCGGGGCGCGGCCGAACCGAAGGCGTTTACATTCCGCGCGCCCGCCCGCGGGTTGACCGCGATCGCGAGCGCCGGCGTCGACATCGTGAGCATGGCCAACAACCACGGGATCGACTTCGGCCCCGAGGGCTTGCTCGACTCGCTGGCAGCCGAGCAACAGCACGGCCTCCCCATCGTGGGTATCGGCGCCAATGCGGCGGAGGCGTACGCGCCCCACATCATCGAGGTCAACGGCCAGCGCATCGCCATCCTCGCCGCGACACAAGTTCTCGACGATCACCTGATCGCGACGTGGACGGCCACCGACACCTCACCCGGGATCGCCTCCGCGAAGGAGATCGACCGGCTGCTCGCGGTCGTGCGGGAGGCGCGAACCACGAGCGACACCGTCGTCGTCTTCTTGCACTGGGGCACCGAGCGCGAGACGTGTCCGACCGACCGCCAGCGCGAGCTCGCGTGGCAGCTCGCCGACGCGGGCGCCGACGTGATCGTCGGCGGGCATGCGCACCGCGTCCAAGGGGCCGGCCGCCTCGGAGGCGCGTTCGTCGCGTACGGCCTCGGCAATTTCGTCTGGTACGCCGACCCGGGCCCGAGCGCCGAGACCGGCGTGCTCCTCGTCACGGTGACTGGGCGCGAGATCGACGCGTTCGACTGGGTGCCCGCCCGCATCCGCACCGGTGTGCCGCGGCCGCTCGAAGGTGACGATGCCGTCACCGCGCGCACCGCCTGGGATGAGCGGCGCGGTTGCACCGGTCTCTCCGCCTGAGGTTGGCTACCGCGGTGCACTACGACGAGTTCGGGCTGTTCGAGGAGAACGCGCAGGAGTACGGGCTGGCGGACCGGGGCGCGCCCACGGTCCGGCGCACGAGTGTCGACGCCGGCGAGAGCGTAGGCATCGGCCGTGTCAGCGCGCTGGTCTGGGGGACCGACGAGCCCGAGCTCGTGCTCCTGCACGGCGGTGCGCAGAACGCCCACACCTGGGACACGGTTGCGCTTGCGCTCGGTCGGCCGTTGGTCGCCGTCGATCTGCCGGGTCACGGTCACTCGGGCCACCGAGATGACCACGCGTACTGGCCGGCGGAAAACGCGGTCACGGTCGAGGTCGCGGTGCGCGCGCTTGCGCCGAGCGCGCGTCTCGTCGTCGGCATGTCGCTCGGGGGGCTGACCGCGGTCGCGTTGGCGGCGCGGGCGCCGGAGCTCGTACGCGAGCTCGTGCTCGTCGACGTCACGCCCGGGGTCAATCACGAGAAGGCGTCGGCGATCACGCAGTTCATAGACGGACCTGAGTATTTCGCGAGCTTCGACGAGATCCTCGAACGCACGATCGCGTTCAACCCCACGCGCACGGAATCGTCGTTGCGGCGCGGGGTGCTGCACAACGCCATCGAGGCGTCCGATGGCCGGTGGCGGTGGCGCTACGACCTGCCTCGGCGCGGCAGCGGCGCCGGAGACGACGGTCGCATCATCCCCGGCCTCGACACGCTGTGGGACGCGATCGAGCGGCTCGAGGTGCCGTGCACGTTGCTCCGGGGTGCGGACTCACCCGTCGTCGACGATGCCGACGTCGCCGAGCTGCGTCGCCGCAACCCCGCGGCGCGGGTCGAGGTGGTTGAAGGTGCGGGCCACAGCATCCAGGGCGACCGACCGCTCGAGCTCGCGGCGTTCCTCGCCGCGCGGCTCGACGGGTAGGCCCGCGTCTCGCCACGCGCGGCGGTACGCGGGTCGACGCGGCACCAGGCCGGTGCGGGCGTCCGTCAGCAGCTGCTCGACCGACTTCACGCCTGCGCGACCGCGTTCTTCACCGACTCCGCCGCCGAGCTCTCCGGCGCTCGAAAGCGCCGGAGGTAGCCTGGCGCCATGGCGCACACGCAGACGCACACGTTCACCCGTATGGATGAATCGACGGCCGAGCAATGGGCCGTCATCGGGCGCGAGACCGCGGCGAACCAGGGGCGGGTCGCCGAACGCGTTCTCGACATGTTGCGCTCGCTGGCCGACATCACCGACGGCTTCGCCGTCGATCAGCTGACGCACTCACTCCAAACCGCGACGCGCGCTGCGCGCGCCGGCGCCGACTCCGACATGGTATTCGCGTCCCTGCTGCACGACATCGGCAAGGCCGTAAGCGTGCCGAATCATCCTGAGATCGCGGCCGCGATCATCAAGCCGTATGTCCGGCGCGACGTCTACGAGGTAATCCGCGCCCACCAGGACTTTCAGGGTCGGCACTACTACGCGCACTTCGGCGGCGATCCCGACGCTCGCGAGCAGTACCGCGGCGAGGATTGGTTCGACCTGGCGGCGCAGTTCGCCGACGACTGGGACCAGACGGCGTTCGATCCCGACTACGACACGCTGCCGCTCGAGCACTTCGAGCCCCTGGTGCGCGCACAGATGGCCAGCGGCCGCATCGTCGTGTCGTAGGGCCTCGGGAACGTCGAGCTAGGACGCTGTTGAACAGGGCGCTTTCGTGGAGGCGTTTGGGGTCGTAGCGTTTCGCTGGGCCCGGGTTCATGACCGACCGAAGTGCCGGCGTGAGAGGCTGAGCCGGTCACCCTGGTGGCGTATG
>JBQTGT010000004.1:0-329240 GCA_052390615.1 Actinomycetota bacterium | reverse complement strand
GTCGACCGCGCCGACGACCTGCGCCTCGTCCCGTTCGAATGATGCCGAAGCTCTTCGCGCTCGCGCTGCTTGTTCTGACGCTGTTCGGCTGCGCGGGAAAGGACGCCACTGTGCTCGATTGGGATCTTGCGACGTCGCACACGCTCGAGGACATCGGGATTTCCGGGCGCCAAGGCGGCGGGTTCGACAACGTGGAGTCGGTTCGTGTCCAGCTTCCCGAAGGTCAGGAGTTCCAAGCATCAGGCGACGTCAAACGCGTGAGCTATTTCGCGCTTCACGACGAACTGGAGCAACTCAATATCACGTTCGAGGCGCAAACCGCCGAGGATGCCTACGCACGGGTGCAGGAGTTCATCGACGAGTGGGGCCTTTCGGAGCGAATACAGCTCGACGAGTGGTATGCCCAGGCGCGCGGGGTCACCGGGCCTGAAGCGGCCGAGATCAACACCAGTGAGGTCTTCGCCGTTGCACCCGGCGAGATCGACGACATTCGTATCGGTGCCGACGGGCCGTTCATCGAAGTTGTGATCCTGTATTCGTTCAACGATGACCGGCCGTTCACGGTCAGCTTTCAGCTGCATTGGTAGCGATGACTTCGCGCCTCACGTTCGCGGTTCGTCAACGGAGCTCCTGGCCGATGCACATGTGCCGGGGCTGCCGTCACTCGTCGCGCGTGGGGGTGTGAAAGGGGCTCTGACTGCTCAGTCTGCGAGTAGGTCGGCGATGCTCTCGAGCAACTCGTAGAAGTACTCCGACGTCACGCACTCGAGCCCGCAGAGCTCGGCGTCCGACGGGTCCGTCGATTGCTCCTCGTCTTCGCACTCCGGGTCCTCGTCGACATCGCCGATGAGCACTGTCAAGATCGCGTCGTTCTGCGTCGCTGTCGCGATGAAGACGGCCTCTCCGCTCAGCGTGTCGGGAAGGTCCCGCGACCACGAGCCTCCCGACCCCGGAGCACCCGCGCGCCACGACACGAGGAAGTCGCCCGTCGTCTCGTAGTCGAGACAAGCGGTTTTCCCGGCGTCGACGGTGGCGTGGAGGCGCACGGCACCGAACCGCTCGACGGTCTCGTCGACGAACCCGGGGCGGCTGATCGCGAACTCGTCGGCGGGCGGGTCGTAGGGGACCGTGCCGCCTCCGTCGTCGGAGAAGGTCTTGTCGGTGAGGTCCCGCACGAACTCGTGGTAGCGGTTCTCGGCGTTCGTAACACTCGATAGCACGTCGTCCTGACCGTTCGGGCCGGAGGCGACGAGGTCGGCAACGAGCGAGAGCATCTCGGCGTCGGTGGACGCATGGTCGAGGCCCTCGAAGTACACCCAGTTCTCGCCGCCGCGCTCGGTGACCGTCACCGCCAGCTCGACCGAGGCGAGCGCCGCCTGAAGCCCTTCCCACTCGAGGTTCGCGTCGTCGTGGACCTCGGTGCTCAGCCAGATGGCGAACGCGTGCAGCCACCACGGAACGGGATCGAACGCAGCCTGCTCCGAAACGGTGGTGGGGAACGTCGCGGCGACGAGGCAGTACCCCATCTCGCGCGCGATCCACTGCTTGAACTGTTCTTCCGCGCCTGCGTCGGCGTACGCCCGAAGCGGGAGATTGAGATCGACGTCGCAGTGGTCCGCGTCGAGCGAGGAGACCAACGCCGGCGACGCGCGGCCGTTGAAAGGCCAGACCGTGACGCGGACCGCCTCGGGCATCGTGCCCATGTCCTCGTACCGTGCGGCGGCCTCCTGGATCGCTCGCACCACGAGCACCAGGTGGGCGTTCGTCCAACCGTTCGCATCCTCCTCCGTCGGCGCGAACAGGCGGTACTTCCCGTCGCCGTACGCCTCGTCGAGCCCGGGCACCACCACCTCGACCATGCACGGCAAGGCCGGCGTGCACTCGTCGGTCTGGGCCGCGCGACTCGCGAGAACCACGTCGGGACGCGCAGTGTGCACAGCCGCGCCGACGGAGGCGAGCGGCGTGGGGCTCGTCGCGGCTTCGATCGCGACGGGCTCGGTTCCCACCAGGAGTTCACCGAGTTCCTCGTCCGTGACGACGAGCGCGTCGAGCAGCCGCTCGATCTCCGCCGCCGTCTCGGATTCCGCCGCGTCGGAGATGTGGTTCCGTGCCAGCTGGATGACGGCCGTCCCCGACGCGTCGGCGACCTCCCCGCTGCGCAGGACGTCCGCGGTCGCCCCTTCGCCGGCGAAGGCGGCGAGCGTCGCCTCGATCCCCTGTTCGAGCGACCACTCGCCGTCCGCCTCCTTGGCGAGGATGTTGTCGACGAAGCTCACCGTCGCGCGATCGATCTCCTCACGCTCGATCGGGAACGCCTCGGGCTCGTCGACGCCGGGGAAGCGCGGCAGGGCCGCCAACGCCGCGGTCTTCGCGACGTCGAGCTGCTCGTCAGCACTCAGTTCGGGGCGCCCGACGCTGATTCGGAAGAGCAGGGCGCCCCGCGGTGTCTGCTGTCCGACGCTCAGCGTCCCGGTCACGCCGCCGCCATCGCTGTCGGGTCCGCCGAACCATCTCGCTGCGTCGGCGACGCCGCTCGTGCGCGCACCCGCCACCCCGAGGAGCACGGCATCCGGCTCGAGGTCGGAGGGCGATCCCGGTTCGATCGTCACGAACACCCGCTCGTCGGAGCCGAGCTGGTACGAACACCTCTCGCCCCGGGTGAACTCGAAGAAGCTGCGCTCGCTCTGGGGGAGTTCGGCGACGCCGAGCGCCTCGTCGATGTCGTCGAGCGTGAGCAGCTCACCGCAGTCGACGTTGGGGACACCTGCGAGCCCCGCGGCCGGCGTACTCGTCGTCGATGTGACCGGTGCGGACGTCGTCACCTCGTCGGGCGAGTCGTCGCCCCCACTGTTCACGACCGCGATGACGACGACGACCAGGAGGATCCCGGCGCCGACGCTCGCGGCGACCGGGTTCTCGCGAATCCAGCCCCGCGGTCCGCGTCCGGGTTCCGGCGGCGCCGACGGCGGGTCAGACACGAAGCACGAGCGTACCGCCACCTCACGCGACGGTCGACTGCGCGTCGATCGCGGATGCTCAGGTGTCGTGAAAGTGGCGGAGCCAGTGTCGCCCGGCTACCGGTGGCGGGACCTCACACGAAAAAGATGAACAAGTGGATCGGCAACTGGCCCGTCCACCACGTCCACCGAGTCGGTTGCAGCCCATACGTGCTGGTCAGAGATTGCGCCCCCGCCAGGATTCGAACCTGGGCACACGGTTTAGGAAACCGATGCTCTATCCCCTGAGCTACGAGGGCTTGTAGCTGTGAAATTGCTGCTCAGCGCCTCAAAGGCGAGGACCGCTGCGCCCATTGTGCCGCCCTTCATGCCACACACGTGCCAGATGGGGCGGTCAAGACCGGGTACGTGAGGCTACTCGTCGACCTCGTCTCGCTCGGTTCCTCATCGCTTTCGTTGCGATCGAGTACTGCGGAGCGAGCCTCGTCGAGCCGGCCCGCCAGAGCGTCCACCTGGTCGGGGTAGAGGTGGCCGTACCTGTTGAGCGTGAGCTCCGCGCTCCGATGTCCGAGCTGAGCCTGGATGGCCTTGATGGGCGCGCCTTGCGCGATCAGAAGGCTTGCACACGTGTGGCGGAGCGCATGAATACCGAGGAGCGGTCGTCCCAGCGCTCCGGTCGCCGGTCTCCATACACGTCGCTGGAAGTTCGTGTACCTCAACGGCAATCCGCCCGGAGACGTGAAGACGAGCGCGTCGCTGCCCCGATCCACGTTCTGGTCCAGGTGAATCCGGAGCTCAGCGGTGAGGAAGTTCGGGATGACGACCGAGCGGTTCTGGTGCGTCTTCGGCGGGCCAAAACTCAAGATGCCACTCACGTCGGCGAGCGACTCGCGTACGAAGATCCGCCCCCGGTCGAGTTCGCAGCGCCCGCGCCTGAGAGCCGCCGCCTCGCCGAATCGCAGACCGCCGTACGCAAGAAGGTGGATCAGGACGCCGTACGGATCCTTAATGACTTCCGCAAGCTGTTCGACCTCTTCGACGGTGAGGAACGCGATTTCACTGTCGGGGATCCTCGGAAGCCGAACGTTCGCGCAAGGGTTGACGACGACAAGACCTTCCTGGACAGCCGTCTTGAAGATGGCGCCGAGAAGGTTTGCCGCCTGCCGGATGCGCGACGCCGACAGTCCTTCGTTGTGCAGCTCGGACACCCACTCTTGAATCTCGAGTGGACGGACGCTTGCGATCGTTCTCGAGCCGAAGGCCGGCAGAATGCGAGAGCGCAGGAGGCTGTCGTATGACGCACGTGTCTTGGGCTTGAGGTCCGGTCGGCTCGCGAGCACTCGGTCGCTCCACTCCTCGAGGAGGATTTCCCCCAAGTCCGGATCGATCCAGTCGCCGCGTAGGAGTTCCGTCTCCCGAACCGAGAGCCATCGTGCAGCCTCGGCTCGAGTACGGAATGTGATCGGAGCAGGGCGCAACCGACCGGCAGGATCGCGATACCGGGCTTGCCAACGGCCGCTCGGAAGTTGGCGGACCGAACCGAAGTGGCGCTTCCTCGTCATTTCCACCTCACCGGTGTGACCGAGCTGGTCGAGGCGGAAGGGGGTCGGAACGACCCTGTGCGACGTAGGCCTCGAGGTCAGCTCGGGTGAGCCGAACGTGGCGGCCAATGCGGTGAACCGCGATCCGTCGTTCGGCGATGAGGCGCCTAACGAAGCGCACCGAGACGTTCAGCAGGGCTGCTGCCTGCTCGACGTCGAGCAGCCAGAGTGTGTCTTCGGCGGCAGCATCCATGATGCCAGGTTTGTGTGAACCGTTGGCGGCCATCACGCGACCGCCACGCCTGCGAGGGCGCGTTCGACGCTCTGTCGCATCTGGCTGACGGGCCGCACCAACTCGCGGTCGAAAGCGGCGATGTCATCCATGACTGGTAACGGGATCGATCTCTGTTGTGGGCATGCTGTTTCTCCTCGCGTTGCCGGGGCGGTGCTCTGGCTACGTAGGCCGCACACCAGACGTCGACTTCGCGGGGCCTCATATTCCGACGGCCTGTTCTCTCCGGGCCGCTCGATCAACGGGGTGGGCAAGTTCCCAGGCGGTTATCTCGCCGGTGGAGCGGTGGAGGCGTTCGGCGACGGCGATGTCGGCTGGGGCCAGTGGGACGCGGCGTAGTGCTTCGCCGTCGAGGGGATCAATCGCGGCTGTGACGTAGAGGTGGTTCGCGTGGCGGCCGCGGGTGATGTCGACGTAGGTCTCCGCGCGGGTGGCGGTGGCGTCGACGCGGCTCGTCGAGACATCTCGGGTCGAACCTTGGACCGCGTAGCTCGTGAGTGCGTACGCGTGGTCGATGCCGACCTCTGACCGCCCTGCGGGAGTGCGGTGGTGATCGAAGAAGCTGCGGGGGATGTCGATGCGACCGATGCCGTCGAAGTCCACAGTGAGCGCGTCGCGGACGCGGTCTCCTCGGTTGAGGCGGACGTCGACGATGGTGCCGAGTGCTCCGTTGCGCACGTAGGCGCGCCGGTCACCTTCGACGTGCAGCTCGCGATTGGGGGCGCGCGCCGTGACGCGGTCGCCGACCGCGAAGGTCCGGTCGCCGCTCGCGGTGATCTCCTTGTCGCCGAGTTCGCCGTTCACGCGCCGGAGGAGGTGGGCGAGCCGGTTGAGCTGGCGGCGGGTGCTGTTGCGCCGGTCGACCATCGGGTGGTCGAGTCCCTGGCGGTGCGCGTCCCACCAGCGGCCGAGGACGTGTCGGTACATGGTGAGGTCGTCGCTCACGACGTGGAGGTGTCCGGCGGCGGCGAGCTGATCGAACGCTTCATCGATCCGCCCGTCGCGCAGGGCTTGGGCGGCGGCGCGGTCATGGCGGTTCTGAAGTCGGTGCGTGGTTGTCAGCTCGGGTGTGTGTTGCGGGTGTCGTTCGCACAGCACGCGGAACATGCCGCCCGCGGCGATGGCGCCGTGCTGCGCGGGGTCGCCGATGAGGCGAAGAGTCGCGCCCGTGACGGCGGCCATGCTCATGAGCGCGTCGAGGTCGCGGTCGGACAGTGTGGACGCTTCGTCGATCACGAGGATCGTGCGCGCGTCGAGCGGGAGCTTGTGGGGGTCGGTGTGCGCGAGGTACCACGCCACGGTCTCGCACTCGATGCCGGTCGTGGCGGCGAGCGTGCGGGTGGCTTCGCCTTTCACGGCCGCCCCGAGTACGCGGTAGCCCGCGGCGGTCCATGCGTCGGTGCAGGCGGCGACGGTCGTGGTTTTGCCCGCGCCGGCGCGGCCGATCGCGGTTTGGAATCGGTGGCCGCGCTGGCACCACTCGCTCACAAGACGTTGTTGCTCGCGGGTCAGGTGCGGGTGGCGGGCGAGCGCGGCGTCGAGCTGCGCTTCGGTGACGACGTGCGCGCCCCGATGCAGTCCCTTCGTGTAACGCGCGGCGATGCGGTCCTGTACTTCGAGCATCTCGACTGTGGTGAATAGCGAATCGTCTGCGTCGGTCAGCGAAACGACATGGGGGGACGCGAGGAACTGGTCGGTCAACTCCAAGAGCCGTTGCGCGCCGCACAACATCGGCTGCGGATCGTCGTCGCCTGGCACGGGATGGTTCGCCAGCGCGGCGAGCGCATCGGAGCGGGAGAAGACTGACCCTCCTGCGCAGATGCCATCGGGTCCGGCAAGCGAGGCGAACAGGGTCTCGGCGTCGATGGCCTGCTCGCTTAGTTCGTGTCGCGCGAGCGCACTGAGAGCTTCGGCGGTAAGTCCGTACCGGGCTGCGCGATCGCGCCATGAAGCGACGAGTTCGTCGGCGGGTGTTTGGTTCTTGGCCGGGCGCGTGCGCAGCACGATGTGCTCGATCTCCTTGGGGTGCGCGCCGCGGCCGATTTCTTCTTCGAGCTCGCGGAGGGCGTCATCGATCTCGTTGCGCCGCTTCGAGAATTCGCGCACGACGTTGTCGGGGATGCCGTGGATCTCCCAACCGGACTTGCGGCCGGGACGCCACCGCACACCGAGTTGCCGCGCAAGTTGGTGACGCATCTCGGCCGTTGCCAGCGCGGACGCTGCCTGCGCATTGGAGAAGAGCGAGCGCGACCACACCCCGCGTCGCGTCCCGTCAGCGATGCGGACGGTGTTGATGACGACGTTGTGATGGTGCGGGAACGGGTCGAGCGCTCGGGAAGTGAGGTGCCGAAACGACGCGACCGCGAGCCCTTCGACGGCCACGGGCTTACCGTCGATCCGGCCGACGGCACGGTCCTCGAGCCACCCGATGGCCCAGTCGTTCCCGGCCTGGATCGAACGCAGCACGGTGTCGCGTCTCGTCGTGTCGCTGAGGAGGGCGAGCACGCCGAGCGACTTCTCCGTTGTGAGCGTCAAGTCGTATGCGACGCGCACAGCCGGCGGTCGTCGGCGCTCGAGGAACTCCGCGAGGTGCTCGCGGGTCACTATCCAACGGCGCTTGGTGTCCTGGTGGGCGACGAGGAACGCCTTTCGCGGATGGCGTCCGGCGGTGACCGACCTTTCGATCTCGTCGCGATGATCGTCGTGGTAGCGGGCGAGCCCCCGAAGGTAGCGACTCGTCACACCCGCCAATCGGGCCGCTTCCGGAATGGTGAGCAGGTCGTGGGCGTCGCCGAGTGCCCGAACGTTGCCGGGGTCAATCCCGGCGTCACGCTCGCGGGCGCAGCGCTTCAGTTCGCCGGCGCGAATCCAACGCGAGCCGTCCGCCGCGACGAACGGGACGAGATAGGTACCTCCCGGTTCGCCGAGCGGGTAGGTCGGACCAACAGCCGGAGGTCGCGCGGGAGGTCCACTGGGATGTCCCGATCGCAGCGGCACCCCGCTGGGAGGTCGCGCGGGAGGGCGTTCGCCTACTCCGGGGCCTGCGATGCCGGCCAGGGAACCCAACGCGACGGCGGTGCCGACATCGAGCATCCGATCGACCTCACGGTGGGATATCCGGAGCGCCGCCGCAGCGTCGGCGACCCCGTAGAGCCGATAGCCGTCTGCCGCGACGCGTGTGTGGCTACCGGTGCCCAGGGTCCGGCGACGGCCTGCAGAACCTTGGGCGGTGATGAGCCGTTCGTCGGTGTGAGGGTTTCGGCCGGACAGCACGGCGGCGAAGTGCTGGCGCTGGACGCTGCCGACGAGTCCCATGCTCTTCGCCGTGCGTCCGAGCCAGCGTCCGGGTTCCTCGCCGCCGTCGGCGTAGTAGTGCTCCGGACCACTTGTCCTTGGAGTTCCCGTCGATGGCGTTGGTGTCGTCTTCGGCGCGGGCTGGAGGTAGCGGACGATCGAATCGACGACCCGGGCGGTGTCCGCTCGTCCGCCGCCGAGTGGTGTGACCGTGAACTTCACCGGGTGCCGCGAGCGGGAGGTCGAACAGGTTCCCCGCAGGGGAACCTGTCAATGTGTGCGCGCCGGACCTGCTGTTCCGCGGTGACGTGAGGCGGCGGCGAGACTCGTGATTCGTCTCGGTGTCTGAGGGTCATCGATCGAGCGTCTGACCGTGCGGCGGCAGGCTGTTCGTAGCGTGTCCCGCACCGTGTTGAAGTCGGTCGAGCCGCGCGGTGATCGACTCGACGTTCGCGTGATGGCGTGCGAGGTGATCGATCTGGTCGAGGTGCGCGCCGAAGAGCCGCTCGTGGGCGTCACGAGTCCACTGCGGCAGGCGAGCGACCTGACGTTCGTTGAGGGGCGCAACCTGGAGGTACACGTCGAGACCAGAGCCGTCGGACACCGGTCGGGCGAGGCCGTAGCGGGCGAGTCGCTGAAGCGTGGTGTTCAAGCGGCTGTGCGCGCCGACGCCGGTGCCGAGACCCAGTGATTGCGAAAGCTCCCTGGCGTCAATCTCCGCGGGCACCTGCGTAACCCAGAGGGCGGGCAGCCGGCGAAGCAGCAGCGTCGAGCTCGGTCCGACGACAGCGGACCAGCACTGCTCGACGTACGGGTCGGTCAGGTCGAAGCCGACACGTTGCACGCGCGCGTCGGGATGGTCAACCGGGGTGAAGCTAAGCGTGCCGTCACGTTTCATGTCCCGGTAGGCCCCCGCCCGCGTGTTGACCGCGCGGCAACGCGCATGCGTCGGCGTCGCGACTGAGCGAACGGGAGGCCGAATGGGATGTCGATCAAGCGATCGGGACCGCGCGGATTGAGAAATCTGCGCGACGGGAGGCGCGGCGGGAGGTCGCGCACGACACGCGCTTCGGAACCTGCTGGTGCTCAACGACACCAGGAGGCACCCCGATGGCTCGCATTCTGCAATCCCTGAACGAGGAGTGGTCGGCGATCGCTGATTCTCCAGCGGCGCGTCGCGCGTTGATGCGCTGGTCCGCCGCGCATCCAGTGCTGGCGCCGGCGGCAAACCTCAACGACGTGCTCGCGCTCGGCTACTGCGCGGACGATGGTCCAGAAGTGCGTCGCAGCCTCGCCGTCCTTTCGCCGACTGATCGGCTCGCCGCGCGCACCTTGCTGCAGGGGTTGTTGGGCGGCCTTTGCAATCTCGCGCGACGAATCGGCCGCGACCCCGACGCGATCGACGTGCTCGTGAGCTTGGCGTGGGAGCGGATCCGCACGTATCCCGCCCATCGGCCGGGCTCGGTTTCGGGCAACGTCTTGCTGGACGTTCGGAAGCGGTATGGCCGCGACCACCGCCCGACCGCGGACGTTCCGAGCACCGCGCCTCGCGTCAGCCTCGAGCCGTCGGCGGAGGACCAGGCCGTAGGCAACGTCTTCCTCGAAGAACTTGTCGCGGCGAGCGAGCTGCGCGGAGTTCCTACCGCCGTGGTCCGCACGATCATCCGCAGCCGCGTTTACGGCGAGTCGATGACGGACCTCGCGGCTGAACAGAAAGTCGCGCTCAAAGTGCTGTGGCACCGGCGGTGGCGCGGCGAGTCACGTGTCCGCGAGCTGTTGCTGGCGAGCTGACCGAGCGCGGGACTCGAGCTGGGACCGCCCAATTCTTCCCACTAGATCGGTTCAGGATGCTTTATTACCATTTCAGATGGCGTCGCCCGGGTGCGATGCCCGCGAGGCAGCAGGGAGGCGGCCGGGCGACGACGCCGACGGTTCGGCGCAAGCGTCCGGAGTGGGGAGGCGAGGCTGTGCCCAGCGCTCGGATTGTCGGTGGGGGCATGTCGCGGCTCCGCTCCACTCGACGTGTTTCGTTTGCAGTCGCCCTGGCTGTCGTCGGGGTGTCGTGTTCGGACAACGACCCAGCGACGCCGTCCGCCATCACTGCCTCTGACCGAACTGCGTCTGCAACAACAACGCTCTCGACCTTGACGACTTCCACGGCGGCGGAGGCGACGACCTCGACGCCACCCTTGCGCACGGTCGAGGGCGAGATCGTTGCGCGCTACATCGCGTACTGGGACGCGCGCTTCACCGCGAACAGCGGCAGTCCCAATCCCGACGATCCGGCACTGCGCGAGTTCGCCACCGGCGAGCAGTTGGAGACGGTCATCAACGAGGTCCGCACCAACCTCGAACGGGGCCTCGCGTTCCGGCGCGCAGCGCACCCAGCGGGCTTTCAACGTGTCACGGTGATCGAAGTCGATGGTGATCGCGCCGTGGTGCAGGAGTGCGTCGTCGCCGACGGCGTGATCGTGCAGCGCGACACGGGCGAGGTCGTGAACGACGACGTCGTCACCCAAAACGTGCGCGGTGAGCTCGTTCGTGTCGACGGCGTCTGGAAGGTGTCGTCGGCTCGGCTCGTCCAACGGTGGAAAGGAGTTGCCGGATGCGCGCTCGACTCTTGATCGTTGCGCTGCTTGGCGCGGCCGCGCTCGTTGCTCTTCCAGCGCCAGCGGAGGCCGACGAGCGACCAGGCGGCAGCGGCGGTGCGTACGTCGACCCAGATGGCGATCCAACCGCGGTCGCAGACGACGGCGATTCGAGCGGAGGCGGCGGCGGGAGCAGCGAGGACGACGAGCAGTGCGAGTGGCACATCGTCGTCGATGACGACTTCGAGTTCGCGATGTACGACGTGGATTTCACGCGGCTGCACTCGGAGAGTGGGCGTTGGCTGGAGTACCGGTGCCCGGATCAGGGCGCGGTCGAAGTCGACGGCTTCTTCGTGATTCCCGAAGGAGGCCTCGTCGACCCCTACCAGCTTGCTGTCGATGCAGTCGCGTCTGTGGGGATCGAGTCGCCTCCGATCCGAACGAGTCCGTCGGAGAACGGGCGTCTCTACGTGCAGGTGCCGACGTGGCTGTGGCTGGAACAGAGCTGGTGGCAGCCATACGAAGCAACGGCCCGCGCCGGACGCGTGTGGTCGACCGTGCGCGCCAATCCGGTTGCGACGACATGGAGCATGGGCGACGGTCACAACGTCTCGTGCCGAGGACCGGGTGTGCAGTGGCGCGCCGCTCTCCCTGAGGACGCGAGCAACTGTGCGCACACCTATCGGAAGTCTTCGGCGGGCAGCCCCGGAGGCACGTTCGATCTCGAAGCGACGGTCACCCTCGAAGTCTCCTGGTTCTCGAATGCGCCCGACAGCGGCGGTGGCCTGCCCGCAATCTCGCGAACCTCGTCGCGGGATGTCGAAGTTGGGGAGATCCAGGCGATCGGGACGCGGGGAGGCAGGTAGCGATGGCGGCGCCGACGCGCGCGCAGTCGCGGCCCGCAGCGCAGACGTCCAACGGCAGTTCGACGCGGGCCATCACCGCGGTTCGCCCTCCCTGGCGGAAGGTCCGGGTGCCCGAGGTCGTTGTCGGTGTGCTGGTCACGGTGGTGTTCGCTCTCGCTGCAGTGCTGTGGCACTTGAGCGCGGTCGCGAAGGCTCCGGCCTTGGCGGCCGCATCTGCGATCGAACGCGGGGAGGTCATCGACTCCGGCGACGTGCGCACTGTGTACGTGTCAAGCGACGCAGGCGTGGCGCGGCTCGACAGCTCTGAGCTGAGTCGGGTTGTCGGGCGCGTCGCGCTGGTGGACGTGGTCGCAGGCACGCTGTTCACGCCGTCGGTAGTGGCCGAGGCCACCGCGGTCGAGGCGGGCGACGGTGTGGTCGGTGTCGCGCTCGACCCCGGCGCTTACCCCGCGCGCGGTCTCGCGCCTGGGGACCGCGTGAATGTGGTGCGCAGCGCTGACGTCGCCGACGTTGACGCCGAGCCGAGCGTGATCGCGCGCAACGCGGCAGTGTTCGCGGTCGAGGAGTTGCCGAGCGATCGGCTGCTCGTGTCGATCCTTACCGCCGAAGGGGACGCCGAAGCGGTCGCTGCCTACGCCGGTGCCGGTGGCTTGCGGCTCGTGCTGGTGGCGCCATGAAGATCGTGACGCTCGCATCGGTTCGAGGGGCTCCCGGCGTGACGACCACCGCGCTCTTGCTTGCCTCGACGTTTGCGGATGCCGCAGTTGTCGAGGCCGATCTCGACGGCGGCGTGCTCGCGGTCCGCTACAGCTTGGGCCGGGAACCGGGGCTCACGACATTCGCGGCCTCCCATCCCGATGATCCCGAAGGTTGGCGCGCGCACGCGCAAGACGCCGGCGGGGTGCCGGTGTTGGTAGGCCCCGATGCGCCCACCGCAAGCGCGTCACTCTGGCGCACCGGAGGCGAGCGGATCACGCAGATGCTCGTCGCCGCGGACGGTGTCGCCGTGGTCGACGCGGGTCGCATGCGGACGCTCGTCCCGATCGTGACGGCCTCGGACCTCCTCGCCGTGCTGGTGTGCCCTATCGCCGAGCAGCTTGTCGCGCTGTCACACGTCATGCCGATGCTGCGCCAAGCGATACGCGGGCAAGTCTCCGTAGTGCTCGTCGGTGACGGCCAGTACTGCAGCGCGGATGTCGAGGGCTCCCTCGATGTGACGGTGCTGGGGGAAGTGCCGGACGATCGTGATGCTGCAGATGCGCTGCGCGGCGGCGGCACGTGGCGAACGCGGCTGGCGCGGTCCCGTCTCGCCCGGGCTGTGACCGCGCTCGGCACCGAGGTCGACGCCGCGCTCGCGCCGCCTATGGAGGTCGGCGCGTCGTGAGCGTGACGATGAGCGGCCAAGCAACATGGCAGACCGACGGCATTGATGCGGCGCTCGTTGCGGGGCTGCATCGCAGTGTCGGCGAGGCGTTGACCTCGGCGCACGTTGCACACGAGCAATCAGGTCGGGGCCGGCTGTCGCCGAGCGACGAACGCGCGCTCGCTCGCAAACTCCTTGCCGATGAGCTGCGTCGGCTCGCGGCGAGTGCTTATGCAGACGGGAGAACACCTCTCGACGAGGCCGCCGAAGCAATGGTGACCGCCGCGGTGCTCGACCGCATCCATGGCCTCGCTCGCCTCCAGCCGCTCCTCGACGACCCGCAGGTTCGGGACATCCACATCTCCGGTTCGCAGCGGGTGTGGCTCAACCTGCGCGACGGCACCAAGGTGCGCGGCCCGGCCGTCGCTGACTCGGACGAGGACTTGATCGAGCTCATCGCGACGGCCGCGCGACGTCTCGGCCGTAGCGAGCGCCGCTGGGACCATGCTCACCCGGAGTTGAACCTGCAGCTACCCAATGGCGACCGGCTGCACGCGCTCATGGCCGTTACCGGCCGGCCAACGGTCACCATCCGCCGCCACGACTTCGAGATCCACCGCGTTGCGCAGCTCATCGAGCTTGGCGTCTGCGACGAGTTGCTTGCCAGCTTCCTGTCCGCGGCAGTGCGCGCTCGGGCGAACATCATCGTCGCCGGCGGCACCGGGACGGGAAAGACGACGACGCTGCGGTGCCTCATCAACGAGATCTCAACAGACGAGCGCCTCATCACCGTCGAGGATTCGCTGGAGATCGGCCTCGAGCGCTTCGAAGATCTGCACCCGGACCACGAGACGCTCGAAGTCCGCGAGTCGAACACCGAAGGCGTAGGCGCGTTCACCCTCGCCGCGCTCGTCCGTTCCGCGCTGCGCATGGACCCCCAGCGCGTGATCGTCGGCGAGGTTCGGGGCGCCGAGGTGCTTCCGATGCTGCTCGCCATGAGCCAGGGCAACGACGGCTCGATGTGCTCCATCCACGCCGACTCGTCCAGAGGCGTGTTCGGGCGGCTCGCCATGTACGCGGCCATGGCTCCCGAACGGCTCATCCCCGATGTCACCAACCTGCTCGTCGCGAACGCAGTCGACCTCATCGTTCACCTCGGTTGGGTGGCCGGGCGGCGTCGCGTCACGAGCGTCCGACAGGTCGTCGGCGCGGTTGAGGGTGGCCAGGTCGTCTCCAACGAATTGTGGCGACCCGACAGCACCGGCGCCGGCGTTCCCGCTGCGCCGCCGACGCCCGACTTCGCCGCGCAGCTCGAAGCTGAAGGATTTGACGCCACCGCGAACGCGGGCGCGCAGGGGTGGTGGCGATGAACGCGCTGATCCTTGCCGCGCTCGCCGCCGGCGTCGCTCTCGGTTTGCTCGTGGTTATCGCCGGACTCGCCGGCCGGCAGGTCTTCGACGAGCCCTCGACCTCCGTGCGACGCATCACCCGAAGCTTGATGCTTCCCCGCGTCGCCATCGCCGCGGTGGCCGGTCTGAGTGCGCTCGCCGCAACCGGGTGGCTCGTCGGCGGAATCATGGCCGCGGTCGCGGCGCTGGTACTTCCGGGAATCTTGGGCGGGAAGGTGGCGAGGCAACGGGCGATCGACCGCACCGAAGCCATCGCATCGTGGATCGAGATGATCCGCGACTCGATCGTCGCCGCGTCCGGCCTCGAAGAAGCGATTGTCGCCACCGCATCAGTCGCGCCAAAGCCCATCGGATCGCAGGTGCGGACACTCGTTCGCCGGCTCGACCACCAGCGGCTCCCGGACGCGCTTGTCGCGTTCGGCGAGGACCTCAACCACCCATCCGGCGACCTCGTCGTTGCCGCGCTCGTAATCGCCTCGCGCATGGAGGCCTCCGATCTCTCGGGACTCCTGTCGAGACTCGCGGACGCCACGAGAGGCGAGGCCCGGATGCGCATCCGCGTCGAGGTCGGGCGTACGCGCGTGCGCACCGCGACCAAGGTCATCGTCGGGGTCGTCATCGCAGCGGTGGTGTTCCTCGCGATCGCCAACCGCAACTACCTCACCGTCTATGACAGCGCGGGCGGCCAGCTGGTGCTCGCGATCGTCGGCGGCATCTTCGCCCTCGGCGGATGGCTGCTCACGCGCATGGCCGAGATCGACCTGCCCGAACGGTTCACCGCACGCGCCGACGGCCCAACCCACGTCCGAGCCGAGCCATGAACGCCCTCGTTCTGGCGCTGCTCGGAGCCGGAGTAGGTGCAGGAGTGTTGCTGACGTGGCGCGCGCTCAGACCGCGGCCACCTGGCATCGACGCAGTCCTCGCTGGGCTCACGCGCCCGGGCATCGCCATAGACGACACCCCCGCTGGGCGCTCGGGATTCGACCATGTCGGGTCGATTGCGCGGCACGCGGTCGAGGCGCTGGGCTACGACGTCCACCGGCACGACCAGGCACTCGAGCTTGTCGCGCGCACCCCGGAGCGTCACGCCTTCGACAAACTCCTCGGTGCGCTCGCCGGGCTGCTGGTCCCGAGCCTCACCGCCACCGCGCTCCTGACAATCGGCGTGCCAGTCCCGCTCGGAGCGATCGCAATGTTCTCCCTCGGCGCCGCGGTGGTGGGTTTCTTCATGCCCGACTTTCTGCTGCGTGAGGAGGCAGAGAAGCGGCGGCGCGCCTTCCGCCACACCCTCTCCTCCTATCTCGACCTGGTCAATGTGCTCCTCGCCGGAGGCGCGGGCATCGAGACCGCGCTGCACGCCGCCGCCGACGCGGGCGACGGCTGGGGCTACCAGACGATCCGCGGCGAACTGCGCCGCGCTCGGCTCACCGGCCAATCGCCTTGGGACACGTTCGCGCGGCTGGATGAACGGCTCGGCATCAACGAGCTCGCCGAACTCGCCGCCAGCGTGTCGCTCGCCGGCTCCCATGGCGCGCGCATCCGCGGCTCGCTCGCGGTCAAAGCCGACACGCTTCGAGGCCACCAGGTCGCCGAAACCGAAGCGGCCGCCGAAGCCGCGACCGAACGCATGACCATTCCCGTTGCCGTTTTGCTGTTCGGCTTCCTCGTCTTCATCGCGTACCCCGCCGTCGTTCAGATCACATCGGTGAGCGGACCTCAACCGTGACCGGAGCCATCAACATCCAAGGAGGCCACGATGTCAGTCCCCAACCCTCGGCTGCTCTTCGCGTACTGCTGTGCTCGCCTCGGCATCGACCCAGGAGACGAACGCGGGCTCACGACGACTGAGATCGCTGTTATCACGTTCCTGCTCGTCGGCGCCGCGATCGTGGTGCTGGGCATCATCTACAACGCGGCGAAGGGCAACGCCGACAACATCCCCACTCCCGAAGAGCCCGCGGGCTGAATCGTGCGGCGGCAACTCCGGAACGAGAGCGGTGTGACGACAAGCCAGGTCGCCATCCTCTTCCCTGTAGTCCTGTTTTGGATCATGCTCATCGTCCAGTACGGGCTGTGGTGGCATGCCAAACAGGTCGCTAACGCTGCAGCTGCGGAAGCGGTCGACGCGGCCCAAGTCTCCGCTGGCACCGCGCGCGAGGGCGAGAACGCGGCCGCGTCCTATCTCGCTGAAGCGGGGAACCTTTCCAACGTCACGATCACCGTGACGCGTGAGCCAACGACGGTCATCGCGGAGGTCCACGGCGACGCACCGCGTCTCGTCCCCGGTTTCGAGTGGTCGGTCACAGCGCGAAGTAGCGCTCCGATCGAGCAGTTCGTGCCCGAGCCAGAACGATGATGCTCCCGCTGCGCATCCGCCACGAACGAGGATCCGTGGCAGTGGAGGTCGCGGTCATCGCGCCGGCACTGCTGTTTCTGATGCTCCTTGTCGTCTACGCCGGCAAGGTCTCCGAAGCCGACGGCAATGTCGAGCGAGCCGCGTCCGACGCCGCCCGCGCCGCGTCGCTGCGCCAACACCCGTCCGACGCGACGACCGACGCGCGGGACGCC
The DNA here is from genome assembly GCA_052390615.1 of Actinomycetota bacterium. Taxonomy (GTDB): domain Bacteria; phylum Actinomycetota; class Acidimicrobiia; order IMCC26256; family PALSA-610; genus JBQTGT01. Next base: position 312,362 of record JBQTGT010000004.1, on the reverse strand, counting down.
GCGAGCGCGAACCTGGCCGCTGCTGGAGTCCCTTGCCTTAGCCTCACGACGACCGTCGACACGGACGACTTCGTTCCGGGTGGGACTGTCACGGTGACGGTCCGATGCGAAGCCTCGATGGCCGACGTGACACTTCTCGGCGTCCCGGGGCGGCGCACGTTCACCGCCACTGCCGTTGAAGTCATCGACGCGTACCGCGGTGACAGTTCGTGAAGCCCCGTGCCGAACGAGGCAGCATTACCGCGTTCGTTGCAGTTGTCGCCACTGCGCTGGTGCTGGTCGCCGGAATGGCATACGACGGTGGGCAAGTCATCGCCGCACACAACGCTGCTCGTAATGATGCCGAACGTGCAGCGCGCGCTGGCGCGCAGCAAATCGACCTCGACCACCTCCGCGCGACCAACGAACCCCGCCTCGACGTCGCCGCCGCAGAGGCTGCCGCCGTTGAGTACCTCGAACGCTCCGGATCTGTCGGGACGGCCACCGCGTCGGACGCTTCGATCACCGTGATCGTCACGCGCACGCAGGCGATGCACATCCTCCCTGGACCCGATCGAGTCATAACTGTGCGCGAGACCGCCACTGCCGTCGATGAGGTGCAACGATGAGCGGCCGGCGCGTCGTACGAACACTCGGTGGCGTGGCGTCGCTCTTCGCGACGCTCACGTTCGTCTTCGCTGTGCCAGCGCTGCCCGCTGCGCGGGTGGGCTGGCCGCTCCCGACGAGCATGCCGAAACTCGACGCCCTCGAGCAGGCTGCACGGTCCGGCGTCAGCGACGAAGTCGTCGTCAAGACGCTCGCGGTCATCGCGTGGATCGCGTGGGCACAACTCGCGCTCGCATTCCTTGTCGAGACCGTCGCCGTTATCCGAGGCCGCCAAGCGATCCGCGTTCCTCTGCTTCCCGGCTTCCAAGTCACCGCCGCACGCCTCGTCGGCGGGATCCTCATGATCGCCTCGACCGCGCAACCCGTTCGCGCGTACGCAACACCGCCGCCCATCCACGTCGTTGTCGCGGCAACCGCCGCCACCGCGAACTCGGGCGTCGACTCTGTCGTAACGGCCTTCGGTAGTGGCAGCGCACCCGCAGCCATTGCCTCGACCGTCCCTCCCAGAACGACGGCGGCGGACAATTCGCCAACCGTCACCGTGCAACGTCACGACAGCTATTGGGCCATCGCCGAACGCACGCTCGGCGACGGACTTCGTTGGCGCGAGATCCTCGACCTCAATGTCGGACGCACGCTCCCCGACGGCACCATCATCGCCGTCGGCGACGAAACCTTGCACACGGGTTGGGTTCTCTTGCTTCCTTTCGACGCAACAGTCGACGCGGCAGGCACCCAGCCGTCGAACGAATCGGTTGCGCTGACTCCGAACGCGTCCGACCTCGCGACGGTCACCGTCGAGCGCGGCGACAACCTCTGGACCATCGCAGAGCAACGACTCGAAGTCGACCTCGACCGTGCACCCTCTGACTCCGAGGTCGCGCCGTACTGGCGCCAGGTCGTCGACGCGAATCAGGACCGCTACGTCCAGCCGGGCAACCCGAACCTGATTCACCCCGGACAGATCCTGGTCCTGCCGCCGACCGGACACGAACCGGTGGGCGATCCACCAGGAGAGGCGCGACCTGCACCGTCGCCCGACGATGCAACTGAAACCGTCGAGCCGCCTACGCCAGCGCCGACAACCGAAGGAGATGATCGGCGGGCCGATGTACCGGTCGCCACTACCACCATCGCGGCACCGACAGCGTCCCAAGCGTCGTCTCCGTCCTCGAATGAATCGCACGCGATCGGTGCAGAGGACGGCGACTCGACCGACGGGGCCGTGCCAGTAGCTGTAGCTGTCGGTGGGCTGGCGAGCATCGCCGCCGCCGTCGGGCTCAAGCGCCTCCTCGATCGCCGCCGCCGACGATTCATGTACGAGCACCACGGCCACGTGCCCAACGAGTCGCTCGAGCAGGGAAGGCTGCACCAAGCCGTCGTCGCGCAAGCCGACGAGGAATGCATCGACGATCTCCAACGCGTGCTGGGCTGGCTCGCAGCATCCCTGTCTCGAACCTCCTCGGCGCGACGGCCTCGGATGATCCGCCACTCCGTCGAGAGCCTCGAAGTTGTCCTCGACGAACCCGATACCTGCGCGCCAGCCGGATGGAGCACCACCGACGACGGCGCCGTTTGGATTCTCCGAGCGCGGCCCGACATCGAGGATGCGTACGACGGACCGCTGAGCCCAGCGCCGCTCGTTGTCACGATCGGCCAACCCGAGGACGACGCCCAGCTATACCTCGACCTCGAGTGCGACGGACTCCTTGCTCTTACCGGCGACGCAGACGTAGCGACGAACCTGGCGCGCTCGATCGTCACGGAGCTAGCGCTGAGCCCGCTCGCTGACAACCTTCGGGTGGTCGCAATCGGCGACGTCGTCGACTCCAATGCCGAAGTGTTGGAGCACCTCACCGTCGTGGACTCGTGGGACGACGTCGCCGACGATCTCATCGCGTGGTCCGGGCAGTCACACGACACGCTTGCGGAGAACGACTGGCCCAATGCGTTCGTCGCCCGCGGGAACGAGCCCGACCACGACGGACTCGTGGCCGTTGCTGTCATCGCCGATCGCACGCCACCACTCGAGCTGGTCGATTCATTGCGAGCCTGCCTGCCGTCTGCGGTCGCGGTGGTCGTTGTCGGCGCGTTCGACGGCGCGGTCGCAACCGTACGCTGCGAGTCGGACGCATTGAACTTCGACATGATCGAACTTGCGTGCGCGCCCCAGCAGGTTCAAGCCGACGAGCTCGCCGACATGTGCCGGCTGCTCGTTGCCAGCGACAGCCCTGACGAGCACCACCTCATGGACGAGCTACGGATTGCGCACGAGGCGGCTTTGTCATCGAACGGCGCCCCGCGGTTCGACGGCGAAGGCGCTGAGGGCGACGAGGTATTGGAGCGGAAGCTCGATGGGCCACCGGCCTACGACGCGCTCGTGCGCCTACTGGGCGACATCACTATTGAAGGCGGCAGGCTGCTGAAGCCGAAGGCGACAGCGGTTGTCGCGTATCTCGCGCTGCACCGCTCGGTCACGACCGAGCGCCTCGAGGAAGCGTGCTGGTTCGGCTCCGATGGCATCTCGCACCGCAAGCGACTCCGAGACGTGATGACCGAGGTCCGCGACGCGCTCGGCTCGCAGCACTTTCCGGCGAACCGCAGCGGGACCTACGACGCAGGACCACGCGTCCGCACCGATCTCGAGCTGTTCGAGTGGCACGTACACCGCGCCGCTGACCTCGAGCCCCGCGAGGCGATCGGCCACTACCGCGCCGCGCTCGACCTCGTGAGCGGCACACCGTTCTCGTACCCCAATGCCGCTCGCGCTTCGTACGGCTGGGTCGACTTCGAGCACCACGCCACGACCTGGGAGTACCGAGTCGCGCGCATCGCGCAAGCCTGTGCTGAGATGCATCTCGACGCCGACGAACCCGGCGAGGCGATCACGATGCTCCGCCGCATCGTCCAAGCCATCCCGCTCAGCAGCGCCGTCGTCGAGGCGCTCATGCGATCACACATCGCGAACGACGACCGCGCCGGAGCCGATCGCGTCTATAAGGAACACGCCGCAGCATTGGTGCAAGCGAAGCTCGGCGAACCAGAGGATTCCATCGAGCAACTTCGCCTCGATCTTCGACTGCGCTGATCGCTGGCACCAGTGTGGCGGACGCCGCGCGCTCGTTTGCCGTGTTCGACGACAACGGCAATGCCTCGGCGTCGGCTTCACGCAGGTCGATCGTCAATCCCTCGCGACCTTGGGTCGTCGCGTCGTCGGCATCGTCGGAGTGGACAGGGTCGAGGATGTCGGCCCGACGATCTCGACAAGAGACTCGTTCCCTGTCCGTCGTGCGGTCACGTCGTCATGCCCCTCGAGCAGCATCAGCGAGCGAGCCGGCGTTGTCGCACGGCCGCGGCCGCCAACCAAGTGCTCGAACTCTGGCGTGCGGGCTACAGGGACCCGTGGCGGGCGCGCGACAAGCCGCCGCTCACGTGGGTCGAGCTCCAGCCCGCCCGATGGCGCAACAGGATCGAACTCGTCTCGTTTCCGAGGTGGACATCCGTGCTCGTCGCACCGACCAACACGTCATCGAGACGTGGAGGCTCAGAGCCTCACGCGGCGTGATCGGGAGCCGGAGCAGGTGTGGCCTGGCAGGAGATCCAGGCTTCGTGCCGCTCGTGGTGTCCCGACGCGGGTTGGCGTCGCTGGCCCGAAGCGTGTGCCGGCGTTCAAAATGCCAGTTGCGTAGTTACGCGTTTGGTATTTGTCACACCTTCCTGGCACACTGGGCCGGCGGCGGCATGCTCCCCGGAAGCATCCGACCCTACGCCCGGATCGCCCCGAGGCGCCCGGTTTGCGGTTCGGTGTCGCACCCCTCCGTCAGGATGGGCCGAGATTGGCTCGACTGGAAGCGAGAGTGACGTGGAAAGAGATGATCTGCCGGAGCGTGGGTTCGTGTTCTGGCCCGTCGGCAACGGTGATTCGGTCACGATCCTCCTCGGCCACGACGCCCGCGTCGACCGCGACGTCGTCGTGCAGATCGACCTCCACCACATGGTCCAGGCCGAGGACGACAGCGACCCTCACGTCCCGGTCATCGACCGGCTCGAAGAAATCCTGCCCGAGGGCGACGACGGCCGACCGTACCTCTCCATCTTCGCGATGACCCACCCCGACCAGGATCACTGCAGGGGCTTCGCCGAGCTCTTGGAACGCGTGACGATCGGCGAACTGTGGTTCACGCCCAGGGTGTTTCGCGAGGACGCGGACGATCTGTGCGAAGACGCGTGCGCGTTTCAGGACGAAGCGTTGCGACGCCTCGATGCCTCGAGGGGCGCGGGGAGCGTGCTGGAAGTGGAGGCCGGTGATCGTGTGCGCGTATTCGGCCACGATGAACTCTTCGACGAGGAGCCCTACGCGTCGTTGCCGGCAGTAATGCGCACGATCCCCGGCAACCGAGTGACGCTCGTAGACGGCTATGACTTCGCGGGCACCTTTTCGGCCTTCGTGCATGCACCGTTCAAGGATGATGCCGACGGCGAGCGCAACGACACGAGCCTCGCCCTCCAGGTGGCGCTCGAGAACGAGGGTTGCGTGCAGCGCGCACTCCTCTTCGGTGACCTCGCGTGCGAGGTCCTGAGCAAGATCTTCGAGCGCAGCGAACCTGACGACCTTGCGTGGACACTGCTGCTGGCACCCCATCACTGCTCGAAGCATGCGGTCTGCGACGGCGAGGGCAACGTCCGCGAAGACATCGTCGACGGCATGAAGAAGAACGCCGAGGAGGGTGCTTGGATCGTGTCGAGCTCGCGGAAGTTCCCGCCGAAGGACGAGGACGGTGCTGACCCGCCACACCTCGTCGCGCGCGGGCAATACGAAGCGATTGCCGGATCCGACCACTTCGTTGCGACCGGTGAGCATGGCGACGTTGACGCGCCCGATCCGATTGTGTTTGCAGTTGGCGACGATTGCGGGTACCAGAAGCCGACAGGATCGGCGAGTGCGACGTCGGCATTGGCGAGCGTCGCGACAACCGCAAGTCGGCGGCCCGCGCCGGAACTGCGTCGCACCCGGTGGGGGCGGTGGCGCTAACAGCTGCGCAAGAGCGCGCCCTCAGAGAACTCGACGAGATCGCGATGCACGGTGACGTGCTGCGCGTGATCTCGACGCACGAGGTGACGTCGGCCGTCATGGTTACGATCGAGGTGTCGACCGCAGGAGTGCGGCGATATCCGGGCGGCATCGACCTGGGGGAGCGCGAACGTTTCGACATCTACATCTGGGACACGCATCCGTTCGATCACCCGAACGTTGCGGTGAAGCACCTTCGGTGGGTCGATCATGCGCACGTCAACTGGGGCCACTGGCTTTGCCTGTACCTGAGTCCCGCGAACCAATGGGATCCCTCGCGTGGAATGTTCGGGTTCGTCGAACGTCTCGCGCGCTGGCTGGGTGATGCTGGAGAAGGTCGCCTAGACCCCGAAGGCGTCCCGGTACATCCACCGATATCCCGCGCAGTCGAACGCTCGAACACGAGCCTTGTTGTGCGTGCGGATGTTCCGTTCGAGACCGGCGGTGACGTTGAGCATGCTCAGTTGCTGTGGGCCAACCTGGAGCCTCTAGCGCAGGGTGGATATGCGGTGACGTCATGGCACCGCGCCGCCGCTGAACGCACACCAATCGTCGCCGCAGCGATGCTCACACCACAACGAGCGCTTGGGGAGTATCCGGCTTCGCTAAACGCCCTGCTTGGGCACCTCGAACGGGTAGGCGTGCCTGGCGCGTTCGCAGTCCGGTTCCTTGCCGAGACGGCCACTGCGAATCCTGCCGGTCATCCTCTGCTCGTCATTGTCGGCACTCGCAACCGCGGAACATCGGCGAACCCGATGACGCACCTTGTCGCGTTCGAGGTTCCAGTCGAGATGGCCGAGCGCTTTCGGCAGCTCGGCGACGCGGACGACCCGACCGTTGATGAGCTCATCGCTTGGTCGATTGACGCAACGATGTCGTACATACAGGTCTACGAAGCACGGCCGACAATCGTGCACCGACGAGACGCGGACTCATGGGCCTCCGCGTTCATGGGCAAGTCAGTGCTCGTCCTCGGTTGCGGCGCAATCGGTGGATGGATCGCTGAATGCGCGGCTCGCGCGGCAGCAGCTCGTCTGACGGTCGTTGACTCGAAGCGTGTGACGCCCGGCGTCGAGGTCCGACAGCCATACGTATTCGACGATGAGATCCGTCCGAAGGCGAGCGCCCTTGCCGCGCGCCTCGATTCGATTCGTCCTGGAGCCGTCGCGATCGATGCGCACCATGGCGACGCCTCGGCCTACCTCCGCGATATCGCACCGCTCGACGAGTTCGACATCATCATCGACGCAACGACGTCGCATGCCGTCGCAGCATGCCTCGAGTCCGTTCTCGGCGACCGAAGCGGCGTGGCCGTCGCGACCGTCGCGATCGACGCGACCGCATCGAAGGGAATGTTGCTCTTCTCCGGCGCAGGTTCACCCGGCGGAACCTACGCGCTCGATACGCGTGCACAAGGAGCGCTGCGCGGACACCGGTTCGGAAGCCCGTACCTCACGGCGTTCTGGACCGGCGAAGATGACTCTGGCTTGATCCAGCCCGAACCGGGGTGCTCCGAACCAACCTTCCGTGGCTCAGCCGCAGACACACTCGCGCTCGCAGGGGCACTCACGAACGCCATAGGCGCAAGCCTGCGAGACGGAACCGCGAGCTCGGCGACGTTCATCGATACCGACTACACGCGCCCGTCGACAACCGGCGTGCCGTGCATCAGATTCAACTGGGAACCGGATGTTGTGGCGACGATCTCCGATGGACGAGCACGCGTCCGCATCGCTGCCAACGCCGCCCAGACGATGGCCCAGCTGATGCAGACCACCGCACCCAGCGAGACAGGCGGCCTACTCTTCGGCGTAGACGACCGGGCCGTCGGCGCCATCTACGTCGAACTCGCGAGCCGCCCGCCGCCAGACAGCACCGGTACGCCGACCGGCTTCGTACGAGGCACGGACGGAACCGCGCAGCTCATTGATGACGTCGCGATGCGCAGCGCTGGAGCACTTGCGTATCTCGGAGACTGGCACTCGCACCCAGGAAGCGAACCGGAGCCGAGCAACATCGACCGCCGCGCAGTGCGCGATCTCGAGCACCAGGGCTCGCCACTCTTCGTCATCATCGGCGGGGACCCGGACGAGCCGCAGTACGCGGGCTATGTCCTCGACCCGCAGCGTGCTCCAACCCGAGTCCCAGATCGAGCGGAAACACCGAGTCAGCGCCTAGTCGTTTCGGTGCCCGAAATACCTGGTCGCGGCGAGAGCCGTCCGAGCCGGCTCGACCCATGCGATGCGCCCATGCCGCCACGCTCCGCCCTCGATCCAATCGGCCCTGGCCGGAGACCCATCGCGGTTGCACTCTCGGGCGGCGGCCTGCGCACCACGCTCGTTGCTCTCGGAGCTCTTCGCTTCCTTGCTGACGCTGAGGTGCTGCGTGACGTACGCATCGTCAGTTCCGTGTCGGGCGGGTCGATTGCAAACGCCGTCGTGGCGCGCGTCTGGGATGATCTGCGCTCGTCTGCGCATACGACCAACGACTTCGACGACCTCGCGCTCCGGCCGGTGCTCGATGTCGTGACACGGCGCTCGATCACACGTGCGCTCATTCGCGGGGCATGGCGTGCGATCTCTCCGTCATCGAGCCGCACAGATGTACTCGCGCGCGTACTCGATCGAACATGGTTCCACGGCGTGCACCTTGAGGCGCTGCCGACAGGTGCGTGGTTCGAGTTCAATGCCGCGAACCTGCAAACGGGCGCGCGTTTTCGGTTCGACCGTGACGTGTTCGGCGACTACGTGATCGGAAGCGTCGCCACGACTGGTTCAAGTGTCCGCCTCGCCACGGCTGTTGCCGCCTCGGCCGCGGTCCCAGGACTCTTCGCACCCATGGACCTCGACGCGCCATTCCCTTGCGCGGGGCGCCAGCTCGGTGCGACCCTCGTCGACGGGGGCTGTTACGACAACCTCGCACTCGAAGCCATTCGCGTGCGCGACGAGATCCCCAACCCGATCGTCGTCGCTGTCAACGCCGGTTCGACACTGGAACAAGGCCGACTTGGGCGCTCACCTCTCGTGGGACCACTTTTACGAGCCCAAGCGTTGCTCTACCGTCAGAGCACTGCCCTGCGCGCGCGAACACTGATGCGCGACTTCATGTCCGAGGCGGGACTGCAAGGCGTGACGTTCACGCTTGGTACCCGCTTCCGACCTGAAACACTGCAAGAAGACGCCCGCGAGCGGTACGCGGAGTGGTGCAACGAAAACCCCGAGCAATCGCAGACGACTCGGGACGCACTCGAACGTTTCCCCACGACCTTCAGCACGATCCCGACACCCACGGCCGACGCGCTTATCTACCGAGGATGGTGGCTGTGCGGTGCAACATTGCTGACCTACCAACCCGACGCCATCGGCGGTGTCCTCCCGTCATGGCGCAGCACCCTCCCATAATGGGCGACGTCGCCTTGCCAGGACATAACGGCATCTGCGCGGGTACGGAGCCGGACGTCCCGTGGGCCTGGGCCTTCCACGGGCCTGCGGAGCCGACAAGATAAGGGGTAGGGCCGTGCTGTGGTTCAACGAGTATGAACGCCACGCGCGGGCGGCTCCCGGTCTGTTTGCGCTGCTGCCGATCGCCGTCGTCGCGACAGCGTTTGGGCTCCGCAACAACCCAGCAATCAGCGCGATCACCGGGCTTGTGGTTGCCGCGGGCGGGCCGCTCGTGTTGGCGAACTTCGTTCGCGCTCGTGGGCTCGCGATCGAGGCGGAGCTTTACCGCCGCTGGGGAGGCAGACCCACGACAAGCTTGCTGCTGCTGTCCGTTCCATCCGAGAACACCGCGCTCCGTGATCGTCGTCGCGAGAACTTGACACAAGTTACGGGCGTAGCTCTTCTCGACCGCGCGGCCGAAAATCAGGATCCTGCTCGGGCCGCTGATGTTGTTGAGGCCGCGGTCGCCAGCCTGCGGACCAAGACGCGCGATAAGCAGCGCTTCGAACTGCTCTTCGCCGAGAACAAGGGCTACGGCTTCGAACGCAACCTGCTCGGGCTCCGCCCGATCGGAATGTTCGTCAGCGTGGTGTGTCTTGTCGCCGCCGTCGTCCTGCTGATCCTCACCGCAACCGACACGATCGACAGTGGAGTTCCTGAGCTGAGTGTGGCCATCGCTCTCTGCGCAGCTCTGGTGGGCGTGTGGATCGGCTACCCGTCGGCGGTTCGAGTTCGGCAGGCTGCTGGCAAGTACGCAGACGCGCTTCTCGACGCCGCGTCAGCGCTATGAGGCCGGACGGAATTTCATTGCAGGGCACGGGAGCGGCGTGATGAGCATCGTGAAATCGTTTTCATGTGGGAACGGGGACATGTTCTACATCCGCCACAACAGTGACAACTTCACGATCATCGACTGCAACCTCTTCGGAGACGATGATCACATCCTCGACGAGGTGAGCCAGCAGGCGCGAGACAAGGGCATCGTGCGGTTCATTTCTACACACCCCGACCAGGATCACCTGTCAGGGCTCGTTGAGCTCGACAACAAGCTCAAGCTGCGCAACTTCTACTGTGTGAAGAACAGCGCAACCAAGTCCGAGCCCACAGCCGACTTCGAGCGCTACTGCCAGCTACGCGACTCCGACAAGGCCTTCTACGTCAAGCGCGGCTGCTCCCGGCGGTGGATGAACAAGTCCAATGAGGAGAGGGGGAGTGCTGGCATCAATGTCCTGTGGCCGGACGCGAACAACCCCGAGTACAAGGCCGTGCTCGAGGAGGCCAACGCCGGCGGTAGCCCGAACAATCTCTCGTGCATCGTCAAGTACAGCCTCGAGGGTGGAGTCACGATGCTTTGGATGGGCGATCTCGAGTCAGACTTCATGGAAGCCGTTGAGGACGAGATCGAGCTTCCCGAAGTTGACATCCTCTTTCCACCGCACCATGGCCGAGCCTCGGGCAAGGTCCCACCCAAGTGGCTCGAAGAGATGGATCCGAGGCTCGTGGTGATCGGGGAGGCCCCGGCGAAGCATCTCGACTACTACGACGGCTATGACACGATCACCCAGAACTCGTGTGGCGCGATCACGTTTCAATGTCTGACTGGCAAGACGCACATCTACGTCGAATCCGCGACCTACACCGTCGGCTGGCTCGATAACGAGTACAAGGACGATGCATACGGCCACTACATCGGGACGCTTAGCACGTGAAGTGCGGTGCACGGCTGGACGAGCCTCGCTCTTGACCACACGGCATGTGCATCGACAGCCGGTAGGCGTGCGACAGAAGTGCTCGCCTGAGTACTCGCAACTGGAGTTGACCCGGATTCTTGGACACTTGATCCTGTGCGTTGCGCAGGGGAAGGAGTGTCCCGATGGGTCGCCCGTCGAAGTATCCCGAGGAGTTCCGGCGTGAAGCGGTTGCGTTGGTCCGCTCGTCGGAGCGATCTCGTGCCGAGGTCGCGAAGTCGCTTGGTGTCAGTGACGGTGCGCTCGCCGCGTGGGTGAAAGCGGCCGAGCGCGACGACGCGCCTGGTGCGCTCGACGCGTCGGAACGCGACGAGCTGCAGCGGTTGCGTAAGGAGAACGCGGATCTGCGGATGGATCGTGAGATCCTGCGTAAGGCAGCCGCGTATTTCGCGCGGGAGACGAACAGGTGAGCCGCACGTTCGTCTCCGAGCACGCCGGTGAGTATCCGGTCACGCGGCTCTGCGCGCTCGTTGAGGTTCCTCGGTCGAGCTTCTATGAGTGGAACAGCCGACCGCTGTCGGACCACTATCTCGGTGATGTGGAGCTCGCGAACGAGATCCACGACATTCATGTCGCGTCGCGTCGCACCTACGGCGCGCCGCGCATTGCCGGCCAGCTCCACAATGCGGGTTGTCACCATGGCCGCAAGCGCGTCGCGCGGATCATGGCCGAATGCGGCCTGGTCGGCGTCCACGGCCGCAAGAAATGGCGGCGCGGCACGCGCGACAGCGCGCCGGCCGGCGATCTGTTGAACCGCGACTTCACCGCCGAGCGGTCGAACCAGCGGTGGGTCGCCGACATCACCGAGTTCCACTGCCGCGACGGCAAGCTGTATCTGGCCGGCATCAAGGACCTGTGCGACCAAGGTCTCGCGGGCTGGTCGATGGGCGAACGACAGGTCACTGATCTGGTCGTGAACGCGCTCGTCATGGCGCTCGCACGACGGGCACCCGCGGGAGATCTGCTGCATCACGCCGACCACGGGAGTCAATACACGTCGCTCGAGTTCACGAACCGCCTCAGGGACTGGAAGATCAACGCGTCCTACGGTTCAGTCGGCGATTGCTTCGACAATGCCGCGATGGAATCGACCTGGGCGACGATCAAGAAGGAGATCCGCCACATCTGGGGACCGTGGGAGCAGCTCACGCGTTCGCAGCTCCGCACGATCCTGTTCGAATACATCGAGGCGTTCTACAACCGCCAACGGCACCAGGCCCGCCTCGATCACCGCACGCCGGCCGAGGCCTACGCTGCCTCCACCGCCGCATGACTCACAACAACCCGTGTCCAAGATCGCGGGTCAACTCCACAACCGACGCGCCCAAGCAGGCATGATTCCTGTGATTCGGGGCAGCTCGCGACGCGCTGGCCGCTCTTGGGGCCGCAGTCGTGGCCGACTTCTTGCGGGGGACTGAGTGCTGTTCTTGTCTGAGGGGTGGGCGACCGATCGGCTCCCAACGCGATCGCAGGTACGCGATTCAATTCATTGGAACCTTTGGACGAAGCGCCTTCTGCCGTTCAATGATCTGACCGACGGGACAAGAGTTGTGCTCGTTCAAAACGTAAACGGCGCCGGTCGGTTGACCTGGGAAGTAGAGGCGCGCGACGTCCTTGCCGCGTCATATCGATCGAAGCGGGATGCAGTCAGGCTAATAGCAACAGGGTTGGGCCTCGACGCCGGCTACGTGCGAAATCATGAATACACACAGGGTCACGCGCCTGCCGGCTACGTGCTCGCCTGGCGGTATAAGCCTGTGCGTCGACTCGACCTCCCGCGCCCCACCGATCTTGAGTTCCGACGTGGCGGCCGTCACGGCTGGCTCTCCGAAGACGATCCGGCCGTTCTTTCACGCTGGGGCCTAAGCCCGCGAGCGCGGTCCTACGCGGCGCAGCGGGCGCGACGCGTGCAGGCGCAACAGGGTGTCGAGACTGATCCTGTCGTTCGGAGCGCGGTTGAGCGATACGCCGAGGAGCAGGCGCTCAGGCAGTATCGAGGCTGGCGGCACGAGCGGCGGGGCAAGCCTTACGACTTTGTACTCCGGAGAGGCCGCGCAGTTCGCTATCTGGAGGTGAAGGGCAGTACTACGCCTTTCGGAAAGGTGGCCGTTACGCCCCGCGAGGTTCAGTGGTCTCGCTCGCACACCGTTGATCTTGTGGTTGTGCATGACATCGAAGCCATCAAGCACAGCGACGGAACCGTGACGTGCTCCGGCGGTGTAGTCCACAAGGTCGCCGACTGGAGCCCAACCGACCGCGAACTGACGGTACGAACGTATATGTGCCGCGTTGACGGCGGGACTGCGTGACGGTCATCGCAGCGGCGTCAAGCAGACTCGGCCGAGAGCGCGAACACTCTCTATGCAGGCTTACCGTGCAGACCGCGCGTGCAGCGCCGGGCGCGAAGATGCTTCGTTCGCGACGAAGGCGTCGGCTCTTTTCGATGTCACGTTCCTCGCGCACCACCCGGTTCTCGCGTCGTCATTGCGCGAACTCGGCGCGTTCGTCAGTTGTCAGGCCGTCGTCGCGACGGCCTTCATTGAGATCGGCTCGCTTGCCCCAGCTCCGCAACGACGCGCGGGGGACACGCCGAGATCGTTCGCGATCTCCGGCAGCGTGCGATCTCGGCTCGAACCAGAGGTATCCCGTCCGTACGAAACTCTGGCGAAGTACGGCGCAGGAGATCTCTAGCGACAAGGACTCATCCGGGGAAGCTCTCCTCAGCGTTGCGGAGTCCACCACGCCGCGGTCAACTCCAGCCTCCGCTGCAGGCCTCGCGACGTAGCGACATGAAAATGCAACTGTCACATCTCCTGGTCAGAATGGCGCTGCGATTCGAGGTGGGTACATGACATTCGTACATGAAGCGCGAACGACTGCTGTCAAGTGGAAAGAAGCCGCGTCGTTGCCGGTTGGGGCGAAGGCATCAGCTCCATACGGGCGTCGTCCTGATCGGGCATATCCGTTCTGTCTTCCGGTCGAGCACGCGTACTGCAATCTGTTGGATGAGGCCCGCGGCGCCCTCGAGTCGTTCCGTGTCGACGGGATCGCCTGGCATGACGGTGTCGATGGTGGGCCGAGCAATCACCTTCTCGACTCGCAGGTTCAATGCGTCAACGCTCTCGCACCCTTCGTGCGGAGCGGTTCGGCGCTTCGGGCCTTGTTCGGAAGTGTCCTCGACATCGCCGAGGTCTTGCCGTTCCGCGCTGATGAGCCGGTCGGTGATCTCGTCGCGTTCGAATGGATTGGAGCCGTTGACTACCTGGGGGAGCGTTCCACCGGTAAGGGTCGCCGTGGCGCGAACACAACGAGCGCCGATGCAGCGCTTCGCTATCGGACTACTTCGGGGTCGGTCGAGGTCGCCCTCGTCGAGTGGAAGTACACGGAGCGGTATCAGGGACATGAGCTGAGTGGGGGAGAGGAGTCGATGCGCGTGCGTCACGAGCGGTACCGCGCGTTCTATGTCGATCCCGCAGGTCCGGTCCGCGATTCAGTGCTTCCTTACGAGGACCTGTTCGTCGAACCCTTCTACCAGCTCTTCCGCTTGACAGTGCTGGCCGACCAGATGGAGCGAGCGCACGAACAAGGGGCGGAACGTGTGCGTCTCTTGTACGTCGCACCGGGCAGAAACGCGGATTTGTGGACCTCGCTCAACCGAGCGTCGCACCACGATCTCGCAATTCAACTTGTCGATGACAGCGACCCGCGACCAGTTGAAACGATCTGGTCGGCGATATGCACGCGCCCGGACCGATTCGTGTACCTGGACAGCGCGACCTTCGTCACGGCGGGGGCACCCACCAGCGACGAGTTCTGCTCACGCTACGGCCATCTCGCCGGCGATGAGCCCGCACATCGCACGCGCCAGGTCGTCGTCGCTCCTTTGAGCGTCGGCGGGGAAGACGATTGGGCAGAGCTCTCCTGGGATGGTCCTTGGGGCGCGTGGTTGCCGCTCGCGTGGGCGAGCGTGACGGGCAGAAGCGGCGCCTGCCCCGTACCAGAGGCACCCGCGATCAGCACGTCGTTCGATTCCTTCATCGGGCCGCTTGCTTGGTGGACCCCACTGCCGCACCTGCTCGCCTATTCGTTTGGCTGGTCGGACCTCGCGCGTGGGCTGAACGCGTGGCAACAGCGCGGGCGTCCAGTCGACGACCCTCGTCTCGAAGTCGTCGAGGCGTGGTGGGACGACGCCGCGCTCGGCTTCGCGCACTGGCTCGATATGCGACACGGCGACAGCGGTGCCGAACGCATGCTTGATCAACTCATCAGCTCGCTGGCGGATGCTGGCGAGATCGAGCATGAGCGGCTCCTGCGAGCGCTGGTCGAAGGCGGAAGCGATCCTCTTCATCTCTCGGTGCATGCACCGATTGAACCGTCGGCGTTGGGCAAGGCGAGGGTCGAGGCAATCGACGCGCCGATCGTGCTTGGCAATCAGGCCAACACGAGCGCGGTTGCCGTATTCGACCAGTACGAAGGCTGGTACGAGAGACTCACCGATATCGGCTCTGCTCCCGATGTGGGACCGCTCGCCGGAGCGGTACACGTGGATGTCCTGTGCCGGCAGGTGGGGTGGCTCGGTCGGTACCGCCGCTCACCAGTCACCGGGCGGTGGTTCGCGGGCGCGCACGGACTTCACCTGTGGGGACAGCGATGAGGCCATCTATCCAGTTGCGCGCAGCCACCATGACGAGACTCCGTCGGCACTGCGACCATGTACCGGACCAAGAGCAGCGGGGGCCGCGTGGACAACGATGGCATCTTCCTGATTCGCAACGATGACCTCGTCGTGCTGCGCGAGCAGCCATACGAGAGCGAGGCGCTGCTTCAAGAGGCCCTTGCGCGCTACCCGGCCGTTCTCGCAGGTGGCGCCACATCTGGCGAAACGAGCGGTCGGCTCCTTCTGGTTCGACGAGAGATGAGCGTCCCGAGTTCCGATTCCTCCGGCGGCGTCTGGAGCGCTGATCACTTGTTCCTGGACGACCAGGGCGTGCCCGTCATCGTCGAAGTGAAACGCTCGAGCGACACACGCATCCGCAGAGAGGTCGTCGGCCAGATGCTCGACTATGCCGCCAACGCAGTGAAGTACTGGCCGATCGATACCGTCCGATCAGCGCTCGACGCGACCGCGTCGAAGGACGGGACAACTACAGAAGTGCTCCTACATGAGCACCGCCCCGACCTCGACCCGGAGGAGTTCTGGAAGATCGTTGCGGACAATCTTTCGAGTGGACGCATCCGGATGGTCTTCGTCGCAGACAAGCTCCCGCCCGAGCTCGTCCGAATCATTGAGTTCCTCAATGAGCAGCTCAAGACCGCTGAAGTCCTCGGCGTCACCGTTCCGCAATTCGTCGGGGAAGGCGTGCAGGTGCTCGTGCCCCGCGTCGTTGGCGCAACGCAGACGGCGGCGACAACCAAGCAGGCCGGCATCGGTACCGCGTGGGACGAGAGCAGCTTTCTTGCGGCAGCCGGAGAGCGATGTAGCTCCGACGAGTTCGCGCTCATCGAACGCCTCTTCGCGCACGAGAAGCAACATGGCTCCAAGTTCAGCTGGGGACACGGCATTTCGC
The DNA here is from genome assembly GCA_052390615.1 of Actinomycetota bacterium. Classification (GTDB taxonomy): domain Bacteria; phylum Actinomycetota; class Acidimicrobiia; order IMCC26256; family PALSA-610; genus JBQTGT01. The sequence goes on along the minus strand of JBQTGT010000004.1, from coordinate 295,930 downwards.
CCGGAGTCTCAGGCTGGTACGAAGTCGAAGGCGCATCCTCCGCGGTCTGGACAACCAATGCGGGCACGGGCGGGCCGAACAGCCATGCGTACATGTACCTCTACGCGCCCGAGCTGAGGAAACGCATCTCTGAACAACGGTTCGCCACGTTCATAGCAACGCTCGAAACCATTCCGGCCTTCAAGGCCAAGATCGACGAGGCACGGGCCGAAGGCTTCACAAGCAAGTACCTCTCCGTGTACCTCGACACGTTCGCAGGCGCGCCCGAGCATGTCGATGCCCTGTTCAAGGCTCTCGACCAACTGCTGAGCTGAATGCGATGAGTCCAAAGCCGTCGGTCGTTTGCCCGCTCTGCAGTCTCGACGACTACCTCGACTACGTCCCGTTGGCTGACGACGTGTGGGAGGTGACGTGCTCGAACTCAATGCATCCAGAGTGGGTGTGGTCTCCGACACCGGAGTACCCGACCGGCTCGATCGCAGAGGGGATCGCCGCCGACCTCGATCTATTCCGAAAACTCCCGGCCGTGGTAAGCGAAGACAGCTTCGACGAGTACGGAATCGTCGAGTACCGATTCGGCATCGCGCACCCGAGCGACTACGCGGAACTGCTCGCACTCTACGGCCACCGCGCACAAGCACTCAGGCGTCCACACACCATGTCCGCGTTTTTGGCGCGTGTACTTCGCCAACTACAACGAGACGGCGACCTCGACCTCATGTGGGGAAAGGGCACCGGCTACTGGCGCTATCTCGACACCGTCAGCTATTGGACGCGCGACACCACAAGGCCAAGCACCACGAACACGTGGCGCGACTTTGCGGTTGCAAATGGGCTCGACCCGGAGCGGTGGCCGCTCGCTGGGGTCGAAGATGACCCAGAGGAAAACTCGAAATGAGTGTGATTGGGGCGAGTCGTCGACGAGCACCGCGTCGCTGCGCTGCGTCTTCCACACCCTGCGGCCCTGTGTCGCGGGGGTTCTGGGGATTCCGCCGATTAGCGCGAGCGATCACCCGAGAGCCTCGATCAACTCGTTGATTGACGTGAGATATGGCACCTTCTCGAACGCGACTTTTCGCCAACGCGGATCGGTGAAGAACGGGACGGTGGGAAACGCGACGCACCCTTGAATGTCGACGTCCTTCGGGATCATCTCGCCGAGCAGTTCGGGCTCGCGTCGCAGCTCGTCGACCACGTCGGCCCAGTCGGCGGCGGCCTCGTGCGTCTTATCGACGATGTTGCGCGTGATCGCGTGCTCGCCCCGGAGCGCGGGCACGGTGAACGCGATCGACTTGCAGGACACCAACAGAAGTCGACCTTTGCTCACGCCGAGAGCGTCGATGTCGGTAAGGGCGGTACCGTCGGCGCGTCGGATCGTTCGGCCGATCAGCCCGCGGCAGTCGTCGGTCGCGCGCCACGGTGATCTGTCGATTGCCGCTTGTACGTCGTCCTCGAAATGCCCTGACCACAGGTTCACTGCTGCACCGTCGCTCGGTCGAGTCAGCGTGGAGAACATCCGCCGCGATGCGCCGACGATGTCGACGACCGTGAGGGTTTCCGTTTCGTGAACCGGGTTGCCGACGAGGGGCGGCCAAACCATGGGTTGTGTGGCTGAGAGCACCTGCATTACGTCGGTGCCGGTCGAGGGTCGCCAGCAGCCGTCGAGCGCGTTGCCCGGCTCGCGCGACATCCACTCGACGACGTTGTCGAGCGCTGGGAGGAGCGCCTCGCGCGTCGGCAGGAGCGCGTAACCCCACTGTCGCGCGGGCGCGATTCGCAGCGTGACGCGCTCTGGATCGGCGGCCATGAAGTGAAAGGATGCCCAGAGGAGCGCGATCAACGCGACGTGCTCCTCCGTGAGTACGCCCTGCGTCGCGAGCGGTGCGACGGCGTCGAGGTCTATCCATTCGACCGTCGCCGGCAGCGGATCGACCTTCGCAAACGGCGGACGCGGGACGACGTCGACAAAGTGCCACGTCGGCACGATCCCGCCGACGCGCAGGGTGCCGCCAGGCATCGTGCTCGGGGGCGCGGCGACGCCAAGCGCCTGCATGAGGTTTCGCGCCTCGCGCTCGGTACGGCCGTCGTACTCCTCGATCGCATCGTCCAAGTCGTCGTCCGGCTCCCATCGGGGGACGGACGAGGGGATGAAATGCACGCGCTGGCCCTTCGCGCAGCGTTTCATCGCCGAGTGCAGCTGGTAGATCACGATGGCGATCTCACGTAGCCACGCGAGGTCGTAAACGACCTGAGCCGAGAACGGGAAGACAAACGTTTCGTGATCGGCTCGTTGCGATGGCCGGCTAAATCCCGCCGCGAGCGACTCCGCGACGGCCTGCACGTAGGGGCCTGTGCTCACCATCGTGTTGAAGTCGTCGAACTGACCTCGCAGGCGTCGCAGCCACCAGAGCCATTCAGCGCTTCCTCGCCGCGCTAGTAGCTCCTGCACGCGAGTGGTCATGTCGTCGTGCATCAGCTTGAGGTGATCCCACGCGTCGGCGCTCTCGATCACGATGTCGAGCGGGTGGCCGTCAGGGTCGACTACGTACGGCAGCCCGTCGAAGATCTGGGCACGGACCTCGTCGAACAGTTCCTTGGCTCTCGGGTCCGCCCACATTCTTCGGAGCCAGAGTGCGCTGGGAGCCCCGGGAGCGAGTCCCTCTCGAAGCAGATCTTGGAGTCTGCTTGACCTAGCGCCGTGCTGCTTTCGCTTCGTCTGCTTCCGGGTGCGCTGCCGCCTTGTCGCCACTACAGCCACTCCACGCGCACTGCGTCGGGGGTTCCACCGCTTGGACCCGCGCCGGAGCGACGACGATCACCACGACCCGCCACAGCGCAAGCAGGACCGACCGCCTGGCCCCGAATTCGAGCCTACGCCAGGCGGCCCGAATGACCGTGGTCTTGAAGAGTTCGGGGCGGCGGCGCGGGAGGCACGCTGCATTTTCAGAAACCCTACGGCGAAGACCTCTGCAGTTTGCAGGGAAGCGAGCGACACGAGCTGCCGAGGTCTTCCATTTGACGCCAGTTCAGCGAGCATCGGCGGCGCGCGCCGTCACCGTGCAGCGTCTGTGTGCAGAGTGGGGCGCGACGATGTACGTTTGCCGCACAGCTCACGCGGCTCTGAGGTCGACCCAACTTTGCCAGGGGTCGCGTGTACTAAGGGTTGAAGTCCCCCACCGACACGAGCGCGTTCGCCGGTCCGGACTTCGAGAATGTCGCCAAGGAACGGCACGTCCGTCAAGGTCAGCAACGGCTCCAGATCGGCGAGGATGCCGACGGTTGCGGCCGAGCTCGTCGGAAGATCGCTCACCGGGCTCATTGCCGCTGGATCACTCGCGGCGGTGCACGGCATGGAACGTCGCCACGCATCGAACCTTGCTCAGCTGGTGCAGCCGGTGGTCGGAAGTCCGCGAGGGGCGACGCGTCGGCCTTCTGCGATCGAGGCGAGAAAGCTCTGCGGGCAGCGCTTAGCTCCGCGGGTCTCGATGCCGAAGTGAAGGTGCGCGCCGGTGCTGTTGCCCGTGGACGCGCTGTCGAGGAGGTATTGCCCGACGGTGACGCGGTCGCCGATCGATACCGCGTGGCTGCCAGGCTGCCCGTGGCAATACGTGTACTGCGCATCGTCGTCGCCGTTGAACACGACGCCGAACCCACACTTTCCTCCGATCGGTGTGCCGACCACGACGCCGTTGGTGACTGCGTACAGCGGCGTGCCGACAGGTACCGGGATATCGATCGCGGGGTAGTCGTGGTGCGGTTGCGTGAACCACTCGGGGTGCTCGTCGTACCAGCGCCGTTCGATCGGCAGCGCGTAGTTGCCGCTGACCACGATGTCGCCCGTTGCGCACGAACTCGAGCCGAGCGGCGCGAACGGCTGATCGGAAGTTGCGCCGGCGTGGGCGACCATCTCCATATATATGGAGTGGAGCGAGGTCCAGTAGGTGGTCGCCGACGCCCACGTGCCGGCGAGCCCGCCCCACGTGGTTGCTGACGCTCCAGCCCTTGGTGCGACGTTGGGGTTCGCGAGCGACGCGTCGTTGCCAAGTGCGTACTTCCTCAGCAGCTGGATCTGCGCGCGCACGCCGGTGATCGGGTCGGGAAATGCTGAACCGGATGCGGTGCCGTCGTAGTGCGCGATGCCCGCGAAGTTGTTGATGGCGGTGTCGCCGTTGGTGAAGTTTCCGGTCTCAAGAACGGCTTGCGCGAACGCCAGGTCGCCGCGGACACCTTCGGCGTTGCCCTCGGAGATGTAGAGCGCGATGAGGTCGTCGATCGCAATGCGAAGGCGGGACGGCTGTCCGCGGCGGGTGCTGGTCCACCAGGCGCGCAGATCGGCGACGGTAAGCGTCGAAGGGCCGAGGATGCTGGGCGTGCCGTCGTCAGCGACTGCTCCGATCTGTCCGCAGCGGGCAGGTGAGGGCGCATCGCCGATGCCGACAGCGAGGATCGGCAGGGCGGTGGTACCGCCGACGGTCATGAGGCATGCGAGCGCGATCGCAACGCCGAGCTTCGGTCGCTTCATGACCGGATAGGCCGCTCATCGCGCGGGATCTTCGCGGTCGCGTGGAGAGTTTCGGGAGGCTCGCGGGCCTACGGGGACGACGCCCACGTCTCACCGCGCCGAGGAGGCCGCCCGATGATCCGTGTCCCGGTTGTGCTCGGCCAAGTTCAGGTCTCTCCGAGCAGCAACGGTATGCCCGGTGCCGACCTGATCCAGCAACTCTTGAACTGGGCGCAGATGATCGCGCTGTGGGGCAGCCTCGCCGCGCTGCTGATCGGCGCTTCGATGTACGGGCTCGCGCGCGAGGGCGGCAGTTACGGCGGCGCGAGCCGCGGCAAGGCGCTCGCGCTCGGCGGCGTGGTCGGCGCGATCCTCGCGGGTCTCGCGCCCACGGCGGTCAACATGTTGTTCGAGGCGGCACGCTGATGGGCCGCCTGTCCAAACCCGCGTCTTCACGCAAAGCGATCGTGGCGGTCGTCGCCGTGCTGGCACTTGTGGCCGGCGTACTCCTGGCTCGACTGACGTTCGCTCCGACGTCGAGTCACGAGCGCGACTCCATTGCATCTGAGGCCTTGTCCGCGCGACCAACCCCTGCCGCGGGTGCCACGGGCCCGGCGGGTGAAGCTGCTCGGGTCCCCGTCGGTTTCGCTGCTGGCGAACCGGGCGCAATTGCTGCGGCGGTGACGTACGCGACGGCGCCGCAGCGGTGGCTCTACTTCACCGATGACGAGATCCGAGCGGCAATCGCGGAGATCGCCGCGCCGGTCGCCGTGCCCCGGCTCACGGAGGATGTCGTCGGGGACATCTCGATGGCGCGCGAACAGCTCGCGCAGTCTTCGGGCCGGATCTGGTGGCTCGTGCGCCCGCTCGCGTGGCGCGTCGACAGCTTCCGCGACAACGACGCCCGAGTATCGGTGTGGACGGTCACGATCTTGTCCGCTGCGGGTGTCGCCGCGCCGCAGTCGGAGTTCATGACTGTGACCCTCGACCTTGCGTGGGTCGACGGTGATTGGCGCGTCGACGGAGTGCGCGACACGGCGGGCCCGACGCCGATGAGTGGCCCCCATGACCAGCCGTGGGACGCCGAACCGTTCGACCGAGCACTCGACGGGTTCACACGCATGGAAGGCGAGACCGCGCCGTGATCCTGGGCATCGGCTTCCCCAACCCCATCGGCTGGGCGATCGACAAAGTCTCCGGGTTCGTCGGCGGTGTCGCAACGGCGGGTTTCGAGGCGATCATCGGTGGCCTCACGGCGTGGATCGTCGACGCCGTCGTGTGGGTCGTCGGTGGCGTTTTCAACTTCTTCCTCGACTCGACCGATCCCAACGTCCAAGCCGACTGGTTCATCACCGGCGACGGCCCCTACGCCACGACTGTCGCCATCGGCGCCAGCCTCCTGCTGCTGTTCGTCCTCGCCGGAATTGTCGAAGGCACGATCAACGGCGACGTCGGCGGAATGCTCCGCCGCATCGCACTTGAGTTGCCGCTCTCGATCCTCGCGATGATCGGCCTGGTCACTGTCTGCCAAGTCCTGATCCAGCTCACCGACGCGCTGTCGGGCCAGGTGCTCGACAACTTCCAGGACGACATCTCTGAGTTCGGTGCCGTAGTAACAAGCCTCAGCACGCTCGCCGGCGGTACCGCCACTGCCTTCGTGGTCTTTGTACTCGGCTTGGTGACGGTTCTCGCCGGGCTGGTGCTCGTCGCCGAGCTCGTTGTGCGCGCGGCACTCATATATATCGTCGTCGCGCTCGCGCCTCTCGTGTTCGCCGCCCGGCTCTGGCCTGCCACCAAGGGAGCGAGCCGAAAGCTGTTGGACCTGCTGGTGGCGTTGATCGTCTCCAAGCTCGTCATCGCCATCGCCCTCGCGGTGGCCGCTGCCGCCGCGGTCGGTGCCGGTTCCGGCGGCGAGGTCACCGCCCTGCCCGCGCCGGAGGTGTTTGCCGAGAATCCGGGCGGCTCCGTAACCGAAGCCGTCGGCATCCTCCTCACCGCGGCCGCAGCGTTCGGCGTCTCGGCGTTCTCGCCCCTGCTGATCGCCCGGCTGCTGCCGATGACCGAAGCGGCTGTCGTCGCGCATGGCATCAAGGGCGGTCCCGTTCGCGCCGGGCACCAGGGGATGATGATGGCCAACACGGTGCAGATTGTGTCCGGCCGGCGCTACGGCCAGATCGCCAACGGCGGCGCCGCCGCCAGTGCCGGAGCCGGGACGCCTCCGCTTGTCGGCGCGGGCGCGGGAACTAGTGCTCCCGGCGGCGCAGCGGTCGCCGGCCCCCTCGGTGTTGCAGTTGCCGCCGCCGAGGCAGCAAAGAAGGCCGCGTCTACAGGTGCGAGGGCGGCGACAGACACCGCGGGCGCTGCGAGCGAAACCTCTCCTCAATCCTCGCCTGCTGCTCGCCCTGCGCGCTCGATCGACGCGGGAGCGGCGAACCCTCCGTCGACCGGCAACGGACCGCTGTCCGCGCCACCGCGACCGGACCGCGCGCCTGCGGATCCATCCGGCTCGGCCGCGTCGAAGCCATCTCAGCGAGAGCGAGATCCCGATGGCAAGCGAACGCAGTGAACGTGCCTACCGGCTCGAGCCGCTCGACTCTTCGGGGATCTTCCTCGGCCTTGGTGTCGTCCAGTGCGCGCTGCTCGGGGCGGGCGTCGCTCTCGGAGTCGCGATGCTGACGGCGGGCGCGCCTTTGCCGATCGCTGGTATCCCGACGATCGCCGGTGCGCTAGTGAGCTTTACGCGCGTCCGCGGTCACGCCACCTGGGAGTGGGTGCCCCTGCTTAGCGGGTGGTTCTGCGCGCGAATACGTCGCGGTCGCCGCTGGGCCGCGCCGCTGCCGTTGTGGTCGTCGGTCGAGAACTCGGCACCGATGCCGCCGTGCCTCGACGGGCTCGACGTTGTGGCCATTGACTGGCGCACCGGTGTTCCGCTCGGCGCAGTGCGAGATCGGCGTCGCCGTACCCTGACGGCGGTCGTACCTGTCTCCGGGCCGCAGTTCATCGTCGAACCCCGCGCCGAGCAGGAGCGATTGCTTGCTGGGTGGGGCGACCTGCTGGGCCAGTACGCCGTCGAGCACGGCGTCGTGTGTCACCTGTCTTGGTCCGACCTCGTTCAGCCGTCAGGCATGGGTGACCACGTCGCCTGGCTCGGTTCACAGGAGCGCGGTACGCCGAACGCGACCGCTGCGGTCTCGTACCGGGACCTGCTGGAGGTTGGGTCGGCGTCGGCGATCAACCACGAGGCCGTCGTCACGATCACGGTTGCACGCGAGCGCCTCACGCGGCACCGGGCCAACCGTGGCGGCGCCGACGAACAGCTTCGGCGCGCACTGGTCACCTCGATCGAAGCGCTCTTACGCGGTCTGCGCTCGGCGGAACTTGCCGCGTCCGACCCGCTCGACCCGGCCGGACTGCAACGCCTCATTCGGTCACGCATCGATCCGCTCGGTTCGCGGCCCCGGCCGACCACTGGCCGCCTGGTCGAACGCCTTGCCCTCGTCCGCTCATCGACCGCCGGCCCGTTGGCGCTGGAAGTCGGTTGGCGCCACCTGAGGGTGGACGAGGCGTTCCACCGCACCTGGTGGGTCGGCACCTGGCCGCGCCTCCCGGTGCCGCCCGCGTGGCTCGAGCCGTTTCTCTCCGGTGGTGGGATCACCCGGTCGATGACCGTCTACTTCCAACCTGTCTCGACGTATCAGAGCCGCCGGCGCATCGAACGTGATCTGGTGAAGTTGGAGTCCGACGCGGTGACGAAGGAAGAGAAGGGACGGCGCATCGACGCGCGCCACCGACGCGCGACGCAAGCGTTGCTCGACCGTGAGGAAGAACTCGTCGCCGGCTACCCCGAGATGGGCTACGCCGGGCTCGTCACAGTCTCAGCGCGCACGCTCGACGACCTCGACGAGCACTCCGAGATCATCGAGCAACTCGCACGCGAGAACGGCATGGACTTGCGCGTTCTCGACGCACGCCAGGACCTCGGCTGGGCCGCCACGCTCCCGCTCGGCCTCGCGCCCGCGACTCTCCTCGCGTCATGACGCGGCCGTCGCTGCGCCTCCGCTACCACCAGGGGACAACGGCGCATGTTTCGAGCATCTACCCCTTCTCGGTGCAGGAGTCCTTCGGTCATCGGGGCACGTACATCGGACTCGACCTGCTCGCGGGCGGCGGCGAGTTCTGCTGGGACCCGTTCGAGGCCTACGCCTCGGGCTTGGTCACCAACCCGAACGCGTGGATTCTCGGCGAACCCGGCAACGGCAAGTCCGCACTCGTCAAGTGCCTCCTGTGGCGACAAGCCGCGATCTACGGCATTGGTCAAGGCGGCCGCTGGACCGCGATCGCCGATCCGAAGGGGGAGTACGTCACCCTTGCCGAGCACCTCGGTCTCGCGACGCTGAAGCTCAGCCCTGGCGGCTCCATCACGATCAACCCACTCGCGCCCGGTCCCGCGGCTGAACACGAACCCGAGGACAAACAAGTCCTGCGCCGCGCCGAGATGTGCACCGCGCTCGTCGGCACGGTGCTCGAACGCACCCTCACCCAACTCGAAGACGCCGTCGTGTTCGCCGCGGTCGAGCAACTCACCACCGCGCCGCTGACCGAACCCACGCTGGCGGACGTCGCGCGACTTGTCGCCAATCCCACCGAGTCCATGACCGATCGGATCCGCGCCAGCGACCGCGACATCGCCGCGGAGACAAGCACCATCGCCTACGCCCTCGACAAGCTGCTGTCTCGATCGCTGCGCGGCATGTTCGACGGCCGTTCAACTGTTCCTCTCCGATGGGACGGGCCCGGGGTCGTCCTCGACCTCTCCGCGGTGCCGCTCGACTCCGACGCGTTGCCTCTCGTGATGGTCGCGGCGGCCGGCTGGTTCCAGCAGCTCATGGCCTGCCCCGGACCCCAACGCGTGCAGATACTCGACGAAGCATGGGCGCTCCTTGGTAACCGCCACACTGCTGGCTATCTGCAGACCTGCTTCAAGCTCGGACGCACATACGGCGTCGCCAACCTCTGCATTACTCACCGTGCCTCGGACCTCGTCGCGCAAGCCGACGACGGCACCGCCACCAGCAAGATCGCGGCGGGATTGCTTGCCGACTCGGCCACCAAGATCATCCTGCGCCAAGCCCCCGACCAACTCGACGCGGCGGTCGCGCACTTCGGGCTCACGAGCCCGGAAGCCAGCATTGTCGGTCAGCTTTGCCGCGGCCGCGCGCTCTGGAAGCTCGGCGGCCGCACCGCGGTCGTGCAGCACGTCGTCGGTTCCCACGAGCGTGAGATCGTCGATACCGACGCACGCATGCTCGCATCGAAACCTCGAGCCGAGGTTGCATGAGTCGTGTACGACCGCGACGCGCTCCTCGCCGCCGTTGATCTTCGCGCGCTCGCCGATGACCTCCTCGGCCCCGCGAGGGCCAGCGGCCGCGCGCGCATGTGGTCATGCCCGAACAGCCGACACGCGCAGACGGGACGCACCCCGCCTGTCGGCATCTTCACCAGTCGCCGAGGTGAACAACGCTGGCGCTGCCACGGCTGCGGCGACGGTGGCACCGCCATCGACCTCGTGCTCGCGTGTCGAGGTGGTACCGCACGCGAAGCGATGACCTACCTCGCCGAACGCGCGGGTCACCGCGAGCGGACTGACAACTGGCGACCTCCTCCACGTGTCGCGCGCACCCGATCGCTTCCACCCACTGCGTGCATCGACTGCGACGGCCTTGACCGATACGTGCTTGAGTGCGCGGCGCGACTCTGGACGCCCGAAGGGCGCGCGATGCGCGGCTGGCTCACCAACGACCGCGGTCTGCCGCGCGGAGTGCTCATCGAAAACCGCGTTGGCGCCGACCTCGGTCCACGCTTGCAAGCCCGGCCGAACGGGATGCCTCGCGCCTCTGGTGTTGTGCTGCCCGTGATCCATGACGGTCACGCGGTCTACGCGCAGCTGCGCGTAACCCACCCCGAGCCGGACCGGCCGCGCTACCTCAACCCCACCTCCGACCTTGCCAGCAACCCTCGCCTCGCTCGAGCTCGCCCCGTGGAGGCCCAACACTCGGAGATTGTCGTCACCGAAGGTGCCATCGACGCGCTGTCCGCTGCGGCAGCCGGCTACCGATCCATCGCTGTGCTCAGCGCGGCGTACGGAGACGAAGCGGTCGCCGTCGCGCTCAGAAAACTGCCGCATCCACTCGTCATCGCATTCGACGCCGACGACGCCGGACGAGCTGGCGCAATGCGACTCGCGTCGCTCCTCGAATCCCGACAACGCCAACCCGTCCTCCTCGACGTCGGCCGCGGAGACCTCAACGACGCAATGCGCCGCTCGGACGACTGGCCGGGTGAGCTTCATGCCGCCGTCGATGGAGCGCTTCGCAGCCGAGGTCACGACTTGTTCGTCGGCCGGTGACGCTTCGTGGACACGGCGTTTTGAAGCTACGCGGACCGGTGGATCCTGGTGCGCGTTCTGTCTGGCCGTTCAGTACGTGACGACAACGCGCGTAACGCCGACTTGGTGGCGCCGTCGCGGGTCATGACATTGGTCGAGCTTGGAATGCAGCTATCTGCGTTCGGCGGCGCGTCTGCGATGCAGGCAGGTTGCGGCGCCTCTAACACGGCGGTGGTCATGCCTCGGGCTTCGCTGGTGGTCCGCTCTTGTTGAGCGATCGCGAATGCGGCTTTGCCATAGGCCGCACCGAGACGGATGGGGGAGCACGCGGGGGCGGCGGCTTCTACGCTTCCGCGCTATGGGTCTCTACCTTCGGAAGTCCATTAGCACCGGGCCGCTCAGGTTCAACCTCTCCAGGGGTGGGATCGGTATGAGTGCTGGCGTCAAGGGGCTGCGGGTGGGAACGGGGCCGCGGGGCGCTTACGTCCATGCCGGACGCGGTGGCATCTACTACCGCCAGACTCTCGGGACGCGGCGGGAATCGGGTGACGGCAAGCCCGCAGAACTGCCCGTGCTTCCGCCGGGCGCCGCCGAGGACCTCGCCTTCAACTTGGAGCAGGGCGTCGATGACCTCGTCGACTCAAGCGGCGGCGATCTCGTGAGCCGCATCGCGGACGCGATGTCGCGCAAGAAACCGAGCTGGTTCGCAAACCCGTTTACCTATAAGCAGCGTAAGGCTGAGTGGCAGGTGGCGCGGAGTTGCCCGGTGTTCTACGAACTCGACGACGATGTGCACGCTGCGTACGAAGGGGTTGTCGACGCCGGGCTCGAGCTCGGCCACGCGCCGGGTCGTTGGTACGACGCGGGCGAGGTGGCTGTTACAGGACACGCGGTCAACAAGGGCAACGCTGGCGCGGGAACAAACGTCAATAGGTCCGCCCTTCACATCGTCGCTGAGGCTCTTCGGGTTCCGGCGTTCAACTTCGATCCGCTGAGTTTCGTCGCATCCACCCGTCGGCTGGTGTTCTTGCCGGACCAACTCCTCGTGCAACAGGGAACCTCAGTTGTGGCTCTCGGCTATGCCGGCCTTCGCTTCGACGTCAGAGCGACACGTTTCATCACGTCCTCCGTGCCGCCCGGCGTGCAGCCGATCGGCACGACCTGGCAGTACGTGAACGCCAAGGGCGGGCCCGACCGGCGCTACAGCGTGAATCCGCAGCTTGCCGTGCTGGCGACGTGGGAGCTGGACATCCACCACGACGAGTCGCGCTTCGAGTTCCACACCGCCTTTACAGACGAGAAAGGCGTCGTAAGGTTCGCGCAATCAATCGCCGACCTATCTGACGTCCTACAAGCAACGTAGGACGAGCTGCGGCGGCTTATGAGGCAGCGACTGCGACCCTGCTGACGTGCGTATCGTCGATGCACAAGCCCTGCCCCGGGGCCGCCCACGGAACGACGGATGTGGAGTCTGTTGTCCGCGCCGAGCGGCGCAGAACGCGCTTTCCCGCGCGTCTCGATCGGCGGTGGGCGGCGACCGTCTCAGATGGAGTCGTAGCCGACGGCTACGACTCCCGGACGACGGGCTGAGCCGGCACTACCGATCTCGAACCGCGGGTCGTAGTTAGCTCGACGTTTCGTCGCGCGGCGGCCAGGACCGTTGTGACGACAACCGTGATATAGGGAACCCATGGCCCCGCCAGGCAGTAGGGCGGATCGTTCTCGAACGTCATGTCGAGTCGTCGGTACTCAAGGCAGGGGCGCAGCTCGCGGATCGCGTCGTACCAGACCGATGCCCATGTGCCTTCGTGCCATACGAGCAGCCGTCGATCGGTCGCGAGGATTCGCAGCGCACCGAGCGGACGCCATTGCGGTGCGGCAAGCGCTTCGGCCTCTCGACGCGCGCGGCGGCGAGCCACCGCGCTCGCGCCCGCGACGAGTCCGAACATGAGCGGACCGCCGACTGCGACCGCGCGAGGTTTCGTGTAGCTGACGTCTGCGGCGTGATAGCGCCAGCCGTCCGCGGGAACATCTGCATGCAGCGCCTCACCGACGTCTAGCAGAACTGGACTCGCGAGGTGTGGTAGCTCGCCGCGGGTCGCGACGCGATGTGCAAGTTCGATTGCAGCGTCCCACTCGGTGTGGATGCTGGCGTGACTCCAGGCCGCAGCCATATGCCGGATCGTACGCCCCAGCTGCGACGAGGACGCGGAACGCCGCGCGTTGATCCTCCGCTGACGCGAACTCGATCTACGACGCGAAGTTCCGAGTCGATCAGCGGCCTACGTGAGTATGGAGCGCGAAGGGCTGGGTGGCTTCGAGCTGCTCATCGTCGTCTTCGCCGGCGTCGCGCTGGCAGCTGTTGGCGCGGTATGGGCAGGTGCATCGCTTGCGCTCGCCGTCTCGGGCGACGCCAGGCACGTTCCGCTTTCGGTGGCGGCAGATGCGGTATCGCGTCTCCCGGCCAATGTTGGCTCGCCGGAGTCCGCTTGGCCGGAGCCGTTCGCGGCGGCGTTCCCATCCGCACCTCTCTATTGGTTGTGCACCGCGCTGACAACAGCAGTTGTCGTCGCCGTCGTGGTCGCCCTGGTTCGGTGGCTCGGCCGATCGAAGGTGGGCACCGCGCGGCGTCGCCCGCTCGGAGTCGACGCTCGGACTCGGTTCGCGAAGCGTCGCGATCTGAAGTCGTTGCTGGTGTCGGGTCCGACGCCGGGCCGCTTCGTCATTGCCCGGTTCGGTCGACGCCTGCTCGCGACGGAGGCCTCGCCGTCTCGACTATCGGGCCGTCCTCGCCACGCGCAACGCTCCGTCCGTCGCGGCGACCGCGGCGCGGTCGCGCTCGTGGGTCCATCGCGTTCGGGCAAGACGACTGCCGCGGTCGCGGGAATCCTCGAGTGGTACGGCCCTGCGGTGCTTTCGTCGGTGAAAGCCGACTTGCTCGCGACGACACAAGGCTGGCGCTCGACGCTCGGAGACGTCCGCGTCTACGACCCGACGTCTTCGACGGTCCCGAAGGGCGCGTCGGCATCATGGTCACCGTTGCAGCAAGCGGGAACCGTCGTCGGCGCGCAGCGCGCCGCGCGTGCTCTGTGCGACGCGGCGCCGCGCGGTGGCGTCGAGGGCGGCATGGACTTTTGGTTGGCCCAGGCGGAGATCCTGCTGTCGGGTCTGCTGTTCGTCGCTCATCACGCGCATCGCGACATGGACGCTGTGTGCGAGTGGGTGCTCACGCAGGACCGCCCGGGCGAACTCGGTCCCGGCGAGGTCCGCGAAGCGCTCGACGCGCTGAACCTGTCGAATAACGCCGCGGTCGCGCGGGGAACGGTCGAGGTCGCCAAGGGCCTTGTGTCGGTGTGGGAGATGGAGGAGCGCACGCGCTCGTCGATATACGCCACCGCCCAGACGGTCATCTGGCCGTGGACGGACCCCGGTGTCGCCGCGTCAGCGCGGTCGCCGAAGGGCAAGGGCCGCGACGGCGGTCGCTTCGCCGGAATCGATCTGCCGTGGCTGTTGTCAGGTTCGAACACGGTGTACCTGTGCTCGCCGATCGAAGACCAGCGTCGCCTGGCTCCCGCGTTCGGCGGCCTCTTGAACGATCTGATCAATCAGGCGTACCGCCATGTTGCCGCCACCGGCCGTCCGCTGGATCCGCCGCTACTGGTGGTGATCGACGAGGCCGGGAACGCGCCTCTGCGGTCGCTTCCCGAGTACGCGTCAACGCTGGCCGGGATCGGAGTGCTGCTCGTGACGATCTGGCAGTCCCTCGCGCAACTCGAGGTCGCGTACGGCAAAGCCGCAGACACGATCCTGACGAACCACCTCACGAAGGTGTTCTACGCGGGCCTGTCGGACCCGGCGTCGCTTCGCTACGTCGACCAGGTGCTCGGCGAGGCCGAGGTCGACACGCGCTCGCGCTCGGCAGCTGAGCGCATGAACGGCGGCTCGTCTCAGTTCTCCACCATTCGCGTCCCGCTCGCACCTGCCCATGTGCTGCGGCAGATGCGGCCCGGCGACGCGCTGCTGGTGCACGGCACCCTCCCGCCGGCGCACGTCCGCACCCGACCCTTCTACCGAAGTCCTCACCTGGCGAAGCGTTCGGCCATGTCGACGGGCGAGGCGAGCGCGGTATGAAGCCGTTCCTTCGCCCGACTGACCGCGCTCGACTCGCGCCGGTCGGGTGGGCGTCAGAGCCAGTCGGAGTGTGGGCTGGCCGCAAGGTCGAGGTCGTGTTCGACCCGCGCCGGCATCAGATCGTCATGGTGCGCGACGAGCCCGGCGACACGATGCGTGCCGCGCTCGCCGGCGAGGGATTCCGGCGGCTCGCGGTCGACGGTCGACAGGAGATGTGGGTCCGCGACCGGACCACTGCCGCTGACCAGACCGCCGCGCGGGTAACCGCGATCGGGCCGAAGACGTCGGCAAAGGTCGCGGGGATCGAAGGCCCTAGCCGGTGACTCGCGCAACACGGTCCTCGGCCGTTCGCCGCGGGCAGCGATAGCGTGGCGGCTGGCGATCGGAGCGCTCGGCGCGAACAGCCGAAGCAGCTTTCGCTGTTCGATGTTGCGCTCCCTCCCGACGATGCACGCGCATCGGCACAGGAGGCGAACCATGAATCGCTACGGGCAGATGGCTCTCGAGCACAGCCGGCGCCACCGGCCGGACGTCTATTCGCAGATTCCCGACCCCGAAATGTTCTTCACCGAGGTCGGCGAAGCGATCGCGGCGGAGGTGACCCGGCTGCGCGACGAGATCCTCGGTCCGACGCGCCCCGGCGAGAACCTCGAGGCGTACCGCGTCCGGAGCTACCAGGCGTTGGCGACGGCCGAGGAGCTGACCCTGGCGGACCACTACCTCTTCCAGGCCGATCCTTCGGACGAGACGGAGGAGGACATGAGCGACGACCCGGACCTGGGCTCCCGCTACCAACTCCTCGCAGAGATCAATCAGACGATCAACACTCCGCTGTAGACGAAGCGGCGCCGACCGCCGACGCGCGCCCCGCTCCTTTCCGTCCATCCGGACAGCACGACCTTGCCCCTCCCGGCACCGGGGCGAAGCTGCGGGCGAACCTCGACGCGCTCGCGGTCCTGAACCGCTGCCGCGACGAGGGTGGTCGGTGGGCGAACGTTGACGAGCAGGCGGTACTGGCCCGCTGGTCCGGGTGGGGCGCGATCCCGCAAGTGTTCGACGAGACCGACGATCGCTACGTCGACGAGCGCGCCGAGTTGCAGCGGCTGCTGCGCACCGAGGACGGTTGGGTGCAAGCGCGCCGCACCACGTTGAACGCGCATTACACGTCGGCCTCGGTCGTGCAGGCGATGTGGCGCGCGACCAGCGAGCTCGGTGTCGGGGGCGATGTACGAGTGCTGGAACCCGGGTGCGGGTCGGGCAACTTCATCGGCTTCGCTCCGCCGAGTGCGGGGATGACCGGTGTCGAGCTCGATCAGACAACCGCCGAGGTCGCCGAGCACCTGTACGGCGCTCGCGCCACGATCCGCGCCACCGCGTTCGAAGAGTTGCGCGTTGAGGATGGCGCGTTCGATCTCGTGATCGCCAACGTGCCCTTCGCGAAGGTCACCCCGTACGACCCGCGCCACAACCGTGGCCGCCATGCTCTGCACAACTACTTCCTCATCAAGAGCCTGCACGTGACCCGTCCGGGTGGGCTCGTCGTCGCGCTCACCTCGCGCTACACGCTCGATGCCCGCAACCCCGCAGTGCGGCGCGAGATCACAACGCTGGCAGATCTGGTCGGCGCGATCCGGCTCCCCGAGCGCGCCTTCGCTAGATCCTCAGGTACCGACGTGGTGGTCGACTTGGTGGTGTTGCGCCGCCGGCCACCCGGCGCGGAGCCCACCGGTCCGGCATGGGAACGGGTCGGGCGCGCGCCCATCGACGTCGACGACGGGTCGGCCCCGCTGGAGGTCAACGAGTACTTCCTCGCCCATCCCGGGCGGGTGCTCGGCGAGCTGGCCGCGGCGCGGGGCATGTACCGCGACCACGAGCTGACCGTCATCCCGACTGGCGACGTCGACGAGCAGCTTGCCGCCGCGCTTGCCGAGCTCGTCGCCGACGCCCACGCGCGGGGACTCGTCTACGTTCCAGCCGACCGCACACAGCAGCGTCACGCGGAGCGGCGCCCGGCGCCAGGCGACTTCTACCTCACGCATGCGCAGGACGGCAGCTTCGTGGTCAACGAGCGCAGTCAGGTCGCGCAGCTCCAAGGCGGCACGCCCGTCGCATACACGCCTCGAGTAGTCAAGGACCGCAATGAGCTCGCGCGCCTCGTCGGATTGCGCGACGCCGCGCGCGCTGTGCTGGCGGTCCAGGTCGACGGCGGCACCGATGACCAGCTCGCCGCGGCGCAAGCGACCCTCGCCGAGCACTACCGCAATTACACGCGGCTCTACGGGCCGATCAACCGATCAAGTCAGGCCCGAACGGGCCGGCACGATCCCGAGACGCGCGAAGAGATCATGCGCCGCATCCGGCCGCGCATGGGCGGCTTCCGCGACGACCCCGACTGGCCGCTCGTCGCCGCACTGGAGGTGTTCGACGAGGAGACACAAGAAGCCCGGCCCGCGGCGATCTTTCACGACCGGGTCATCGATCCACCCCATGAACGCCACGGAGTCGACACCCCCGACGAAGCCGTCGCGGTCTGCCTCGACGAGACCGGCACTGTCACAGTCGACAGGGTCGCGGATCTATTGGGTACCGACCGTGCAACCGCGCGCAGACAGCTCGGCGATCTCGTCTACGACGAACCCGGCACCGAACGGCTCGTCCCCGCGTCGGAGTACCTATCAGGCAATGTCCGCGCCAAGCTCGACGCCTGCCGCGATGTCGACGATCCCGACGGCCGCTACTGCCCCAACATCGCCGCACTCGAACGAGTGCTCCCGCGCCGGCTTGAACCGGCCGAGATCACGGCGCGGCTGGGCGCGCCGTGGATCCCGAGCCGGGATATCGAGCAGTTCTGTCGCGAGGTGCTCGATGCCACCGTGGACGTCGAGCACCTCCCGCAGCTTGGCCATTGGTCTGCTCGCCTTTGCGACGGCAGCCGCCGCGGTGTCGCACTCTCGTCCGAATGGGGGACGGCGCGCGCTGATGCCATCACGCTGTTGGACGCCGCGCTGAACCAGCGGCTCCATACCGTCACCGACGCCACCGAGGACGGGCGGCGCATCCGTAACGACGCCGAGACGCTCGCAGCGCGTGACAAGCAGGAATCCCTGACCGCCCGGTTCTCGGCATGGGTGTGGGAGGACCCCGAACGCGCCGCGCGCCTCGCCGCCCGGTACAACGAGTTGTTCTCCTCGACCGTCCTTCCGTCCTTCGACGGCTCGCACCTCACGCTCCCGGGCCTTGCGGGAACCTTCACACCCCGCACCCATCAGCGCGCTGCGGTAGCGCGAATCCTCACTGACGGCCGCGCGCTGCTCGCCCACGCGGTCGGCGCGGGCAAGACCGCGACGATGGTGATGGCCGCGAGGGAACTACGCCGCCTCGGCTCCGCATCGAAACCCGCGGTCGTCGTGCCGAACCACATGCTGGAGCAGTTCTCGCGTGAGTGGCTCCAGCTGTACCCGACGGCGCGCATCCTCGTCGCCGACCGCGAACGGCTCTCCAGAGACCGGCGCAAGGAATTCGTCGCACGCGCCGCAACCGGCGATTGGGACGGCATCATCTTCACCCAGTCCGGCTTCGCGCGCCTCCCGCTTGGCCGCGACCTCATGAGCAGCTACCTCCGCGAGGAGATCGAGACCGCCCGCGCCGCGCTCGCCGGCTCCAAGGAAGGCAAGGGCCTGTCGGTCAAACGGTTGGAGCGACGCATTGCCCAGCTTGAGGAGACCTACAAGCGGCTCCTCGCCGAGCACACGAAAGATGACGGAGTTCGGTTCGAAGAGACAGGCATCGACTACCTGTTCGTCGACGAAGCCCACGCATACAAGAACCGTCGCGTCGACTCCAGCATCGACGGCGTAGCGAACGTCGGTTCCCAGCGCGCGCAGGACCTCGACTCGAAGCTGTGGGCGCTGCGGCGGATGCACGGCCCGCGCGTCGTCACCTTCGCGACCGGCACGCCCGTCGCGAACTCGATGGCCGAGCTGTGGGTGATGCAGAGCTACCTCCACCCGGACCTGCTCGCCAGCGTCGATATCCGCGCCTTCGACGCGTGGGCCGCGAACTTCGGACGCACGCACACTGCGCTCGAGCTCGCACCCGACGGCGCCTCCTACCGAATGCAAACGCGCTTCGCCCGATTCCAGAACGTCCCCGAGCTCCTCACCCTCTACCGGCAAGTCGCCGACGTGCGCACCATCGAGGATCTCGATCTCCCCGTCCCCGCGCTCGCGGGAGGGCAGGCCGAGACTCTCGTCGTCGAACCCAGCGACGCGCTCGTCGATTACGTCGCCGACCTCGCGGCGCGCGCCGAAGCGATCCGCAACCGCGCCGTCGATCCGAGCGAGGACAACATGCTGAAGGTCACCGGCGACGGCCGGCGCGCCGCGCTCGACCTTCGCCTCGTCGGCAAGGACGCGCCCGCCGACGGCGGGAAGCTCACCGTCGCCGCGCAACGGATCGCCGCGATCCATCACGCCACCCGCGACCTTCGCTACGCCGACGAGCACGGCCAACTCACATTGCGTCCCGGCGCTTTGCAGCTCGTGTTCTGCGACGTGTCCACTCCGGCCGCGACGGGATGGAACGCGTACGACGACCTCCGGGCGCAACTCGTGCGTCGTGGGATCGAACCCGGCTCGATCCGCTACATGCAAGACGCGCAAACCGACGTCGCGAAGGCGAAGCTCTTCGCCGCGTGCCGCGATGGCACGGTGTCAGTGCTCATCGGTTCAACCGAGACCATGGGCGTGGGCACCAACGTGCAGACGCGCGCCATCGCGATGCACCACCTCGACGCGCCCTGGCGTCCCGCCGACATCGAACAGCGCGACGGGCGCATCCTCCGGCAAGGCAATCAGAACCCTGAGATCCGGGTGCTGCGCTACGTCACCGAAGGCAGCTTCGACACGTACATGTGGCAGACGCTCGAACGGAAAGCCGCCTTCATCGCCCAAGTCACCCGTGGCGACCTTCCCGACCGCGACGTCGACGACATCGGGGATCAAGCGCTCTCATTCGCTGAGGTCAAGGCGCTCGCGACGGGCAACCCCCTCGTGCTGGAGAAAGCAGCCATAGACGCCGACGTTGCGCGACTCGCGCGCCTGGAACGCGCGTACCACGACGACCAGCACCGCCTCCGACGCACCCTCGATGCCGCCATCCTGCGGGCCGACAAAACCGAACAGCGCGCGGCCGATCTCGAAGCCGTCATCGGCCGGGTGACGGACACCCGCGGTGAACGCTTCACCATGACCATCGATGGTCAGATGCACAGCAAGCGAGTCGACGCGGCAGAGCACCTCCAACGCCTCCTCCGGCACCGCATCGACCACACCCCACCCGAGACAAGCGGCCCCGCCACCGAGATCGGTACCCTCGGCGGGCTCTCGGTGACCGCGCAGGCGATGACCGAGATCGAGGATGAGGTCCGCGTCGCCATCCCCGACGCCCACATCGAGGTCACGTTCCGCGTCGACGACCTCATCCGCAGCGATCCGGCCAACCTCATCACCCGCCTCGAACGCAACCTCCACCGGCTCGCCGACACGATTGCCGAGCTGATCAAGGAAGCCCAGGCTGCACGCGCCGAAGCCGAACGCGCCGTCGCCCGCATCGGAGTCCCCTGGGACCGCGCCGATGAACTCGCCGGCCTCCGCCGCCGTCAGAAGGAGATCGACGAAGCCCTCACCGCGAGCGCCCAACCAGAGCACGAGCAGCGGCCGTCGCCGGCATCCAACGTGCCGCGAGCCCCATCCTCGGTGTTCTCGGGCCGGTCACCTGCCGACGTCGCCGCCGCGGCGCGGATGACGGCGCGCCTCGATGCGTTCCAACACAGATCCCAGCACGAACACCAAGGAGCCAGCCTGTGATTTCGCCACTCGCTATCCAGGCAGGTCCAAATCCGCACCCTGTGACGGAACCTCCCATCGCCGACGGGCCGAGGCACATCTCGCGGCGAACTCTGGATGACGAGCAACAAGCGCCTGATCGCGCCTGCTTATGCGTGGATCTCAGCACTCGCGGCTCGCAATGCGTAGAGTTACATCGACGTGATTCATCGACAGGCGAGGGTCAGGAAGGGGACGCGTGATCCGGACAATCGACCTGTTTGCCGGTGCAGGCGGGCTCACGCTCGGCTTCGAGCTCGCCGACGTGGGGTTCACTCCTGTGTTTGCCGTCGAGCTCGACGACGCCGCGGCGCGCACGTACAAGCAGAACTTCGGTTGCGAGGTCTGGGGTGGGTCCATTGAGGACGTTCATACCTACCCGGACGCCGACGCGATCATCGGCGGCCCGCCATGTCAGGGATTCTCTCCGCTCGGGCGCGATCGCGACGATGCGAGCCGCGCGCGACTCAACAAGCTGTGGCAGCGCTACCTCGACGCCGTTCGTGATGTTCAACCGAAGACGTTTTTGATCGAGAACGTGCCCGAGTTTCAACGATCGGATCAGTTTGCCGCGCTACTTCGTGAGATGCGGAACGACCGACGGCTCCGCGGATACCGCTACGCCTACGGCGTGCTCAACGCGGCTGACTACGGCGTCCCGCAACGCCGGCTCCGGGGAATCTTCCTTGCCGTTCGCGGTCGCAAGGCCGTCCCGTGGCCACCACCACCAACGCATGGGCCCGAGTCTCGCGACGAACGCCCGTGTTCGACTGTGCGTGATGCCATCGGCGATCTAAGGCTAAACCCGCGGAACACCGACGTTGCCGCCGGCCCAAACGGCGAACAGGACCTCCACTTCCGAAGGAACCCGCGGCCGACGTCACTCGAGCGGTACAAGGCCATTCCTGAAGGCGGTAACCGGTTCGATCTCGCGCGCAATCGTCCCGATCTGCTTCCGCGCTGCTGGGCTGAGAAGCCCACGGGTACAACCGACGTAATGGGCCGCCTGTGGTGGGACCGCCCGGGCTTTACGATCCGCACCGAGTTCTTCAAGCCTGAGAAGGGACGGTATCTCCACCCGAAGGCGCACCGCCCGATTACGCACCGAGAGGCAGCACGAATCCAATCGTTTCCGGACAGCTTCACGTTCGAGGGGACAAAGATCGAGATCGCTCGACAGATAGGCAACGCTGTGCCACCCCTGCTCGGCCGCGCGCTCGCTCTGCACATGTATGCCACGGCATTCGGTGACCGTCGGGCCTGACGCAGGTGAGTCTCGACGCCGCGCAGGAGTCTCTCGTTGAGCCACACCTGAACTCGGTGGAGGCAACCGAAGCGATTGTCTTCGGCATGTGCTGGCCGAATGATTCGACGTTCGTCGAGCACTTGGCCATCCATTTGGACGCGGGCGAGCGTCTGGACGACGCGGCGGAGCGGCTCAACCTTCCATGGACCCCCAAGTGGCTCTTGGACGCGGGCTACCGCGCATTCGACGCCGCGGGGTCGGACCTGACCGCGGATGCCCCAGCGACAATTGCCGGCCCAGTGTCGTGGCAGCCCGATGTCCGACTCTGCCGCGTGGATGATCAGGTTGCTGACAACGTGCAAGCGAATCCCGGCGGAGCTCCGTTCAGGAGGCGCGTGGCCGGTGAAGTTGCACTCACAGCACTGTGGTCAGCAACAGCGTCGACGTTCGGCATCGCTCTCGACGTGAGGCCGTTGAACCTCGGCGGAAACACACGCGGTGCGCTCTTCAAAGACCTCCTCGTCTACCTGCTTCAACGGCGACTGCCCGCCGGATGGCGCATCGAGCCCGAGGTCTTCCTGACCAGCATCCGCGGGCTTCACATGCGTCAGAACGTGGGCGGACGACGCAGCGACATCGTTGTCGTCGATGAGGGCAATCGGCTTGTCGCCGTCGTCTCCTCGAAGTGGACGTGGCGGTCCGATCGTGGCACGGAGGCGGCGCAGATGGTGCCGCTGATGCGGTATCGACCCGATGTGCCATACGCGTTGGTGACGGCCGAGTTTCCGCGCGCCTCGACCGTCGCCCGCGAGAGCATTGAGGACCGGGCCTACCACGTGTGCCCGGACTGGGTCGGGGCCTGGCTTGCGATCAATCGCCTCGCGACCAGCTCGCCGCGGGAGGCGTGGCCGACGCTCGCGGCACTTCGCAGCGAGGGCACACAGGTCGCCGAGACGATCGGCCTTCCCGGACTGAACGACCTTGTCAACGACCTGACCAACAGCGGCACAATCCTGTAGGTCCGACAACGAGGCGACGTCCGGACCCTGTCAGGTACGCGTTGATCTATAGCAGCTCGGAACCGTCCCACAGCTCGAGAAATGTACGTATTTCGCCGGTCCGAAACCGTCGATGACCGCCGAGTGTGCGGATCGCCGAGAGTTTTCCTTCGCGTGCCCATCGAGTAATCGTCTTGGGCGAAACGCGGAACATTGCCGCAACTTCCATTGGCGTGAGCAGAGCGTCGTCATCGTTGAACATGCTTGTGACGATGCCCAACGTCGCGCGTTCCGCAGCCACGTCAACGTCGAGGTCACCGAACCCATCGGCTTCTGCAGCGTCCTCCCATTCGCTCGGCGCAACGGCATCCACAATCACCTTGATCACGGGCTCGGCATGTTCCGTTTCGCATCGACTCGCCGCATACGACGTGATGGCATTGTCGAGTAGTTCACTTCTTTCGGCCACGCTAAGGGCGCCAAGGAGCACCGCGATCTCGGTCGCTTCACTGAGTCGCCCGAGAGCACGATCAATGCGCGAACTCGAGCTCCGATTGGTCCTCAGCTGACGCGTGAGGAGCGCGGCCGACACCAGCACGCGCCTCCAGACAATGACTGCGGCGTCGGAGTCATACGGCCTGGAGTCGAGGCGCGTCACGCGGCTGCGCTCACACCAAACAGTGGATTCGAAGCGTCGGTAGAGCGCCGATGCACAACCACAACGATCGCCACCCAGCCCTTCCGCCACGCGTCGAATCGATTGTGACTCTGGATCCCTTACGGCGTCCAGACTCAATCGTTGCTGAGGCTGCACAGACGGCCGTTGACGTGCACCAGGTCAACCGGTCGTTTGCGTAGAACCGCGCCGTTGGTCGCGGGCGCCTCGATGTCGCGTTTACGATGACGGGGCCTCACGGGCGCGCATGCGTCGCCACGCACGCGATCACTCGGGACCTGAAGATCGATTCATATGAGTCCAGCCAATAGGAAGCAGCCGAGCTGGCCGAGCTCCTATCGGCCTGCCGCCTCCTCCGAGAGGGTTCGATCTCAGCTTTCTGGTCAGCGACAGCGGGACACGGCTCCCGAGATGGCGATTCGCCACCTCTTGCACTCGCGTGGGCTGCGGTACCGAGTGAACGTCGCACCCGTATCAGGCGTGCGCTGCCGTGCCGACATGGTCTTTCCGGGCGCGCGTGTCGCCGTTTTCGTCGACGGCTGCTTTTGGCACGGTTGTCCAACTCATGGCACGGTGCCGAAGGCCAACGCTGAGTGGTGGCGATCGAAGCTCGACAGGAATGTTCAGCGCGACCATGAGAACGACGAGCGCCTTCGAGCGGAGGGCTGGGCCGTCATTAGAGTCTGGGAGCACGAGGACCCAGGCGCGGCCTCCGCTCGGATCAGTGCAATTGTTCGAAGGCGGGCACGCAGACGTCGCTGAATCAGTTCGCCTCGCCGGTCCCGGCAGCGCTTCCTTCGATCCTGTCCCAGGGCGCTGGCAGACTGATGCGCGTCAGCGGGATGAAGCGTCGAGGAAGGGTTGTGGCCGGGCACCGTCGAGGAGGGGTCGCGTGACTATCGCGACCCGCGATTTCGAACTCGTCGAATGGCAGCGGCGGGCGGTTGAGGCGTGGACCGCGGGGGATGAGGCAGGTGCCTTTCGCGGAACTCTCGAGGTGTTCACAGGAGGCGGTAAGACACTCATCGCACTCTGCTGTGCAGCGCGGGCCGCACAGCAGGCCGATGACCTTCGCCTCGTGGTTGTCGTTCCAACTGAGGCGCTCGCTCATCAATGGACCGAAGCGATCGCCTCGAACACTGACATCGATCGAGCCGACATAGGCCTGCTCGGCGCAGGAGGACGAGACGAGCTGGGTTCGAAGCGGATCCTGGTCGCGGTGCTCAACACTGCCGCACGTCGCCTGCCAGAGTTGGCGAGGGCTGCGGGAGCCGAACTGATGCTCGTCGTCGACGAGTGCCACCGCGCCGGCGCTCCAACTTTCGCCCGCGTGCTCGAGACGCCTGCTCGGTTCCGTTTGGGTCTGTCTGCTACCCCGGACCGCGAAGAGCTCAACGACGATGGCGAACCGCTTGAGTACGACGAGCAGCTCGTCGGAAGGGCGATCGGTCGTGTCGTGTTCCGATTCAGCCTCCGCGACGCTCGACTCGAGGGCTGGCTGCCTGAGTTCACTGTGCACCACCACGCCGTTGAGCTACTTCCCGCCGAACGGATGGACTACGACCGCGTCTCACGCCAAGTCGACGATCTCGCTGATCGCATACGCGAGTTCGGTGCTGATGCCACGCGAGCCAGATCACTCATCTCCCGGGAGGGCGATCTTGGCCGGTTCGCCAGTGCGTATGTCGCGGCGACGGCGAAGCGGAAGGATCTGCTGTACCGCGCGCGGGAACGAGAGCGCGTCACCGCGCAGTTGTTGCAGGAGATTCTGACGCGGCGTAGCGAGGCCCGCGTGTTGCTCTTCCATGAACGCATCAACGAAGCGGCGGAACTGCGCAATCGTCTTGAGGCGACGCTGGGACGCGAGATCGGGATCGAGCACTCCCGACTTCCGACAACTGAGCGAAGGCGAACGCTCGACCGCTTCCGCGACGGATCGCTCGGTGTGTTGGTGTCCGTGAAGTCCCTCATCGAAGGGATCGACGTTCCGAGTGCCGATGTCGGGATCTCAGTCGCGTCGTCTTCGAGCGTGCGACAGAGGATTCAGGCGCTGGGCCGCGTTTTGAGACGCACGTTTGACGCGAAGGAGAAGACGGCGGAGATGCACGTCGTGTACGTGGCTGACTCCGTCGACGAAGTCATCTACGAGAAGGAGGACTGGTCCGATCTCACCGGACCGGCCGCGAACCTGTATTGGCGTTGGACGGCCGACCCAGACTCGGGTGCGCAACGAGCTGATGGGCCTCCGCGTACGCCGTTCCCGACGGAGGACCAAGAGTTCGAACGCCTCGGCCACACCGTTCCGGCGTCGCCCGAGCCATGGCTCGGCTCGCCGCCCGAGCGCGAGTACTCGGTCGACACGACCGGAACAGTGCGGAACGCCGCCGGTGCCGTGATTGCCAACGCGCAGGGTGTGGATCAGATGGTCGCAGCCGTTCGCGGCAGGCCGGGTGGACGCTTCTTCGTGACACCGACCCACCACCTCGTGCTGGTTCGCGAAGGTCGCCAGGGCGGTCGCCTGATGCTGGCAGGTCAGCTGACGGAGCCGTTCGCAACGCGCACAGATCCTGTGGGCGCGGTTGACATGAACGTCGATTTGATGACGCCGGGCCAGCCGTATGGCGGCCCACTCGACAACGCGCACGGCGACTACCGATTGTCACAGAAGCGCGGTGGCGTTATCCAACGTGACCTGCCCGGCGGTGTCAAGGAGTTCGCTATCACTGACGGCGTTAACCACGCACTCCGTGCCAACGCCGAACGCGCTCTTACGTCCTGGCGCGCGGTCGCGGCCACAGGCCTCAAGATCACGATCAACTCGGAGTGGCACGCGTGGTACCTCGAAGGAGGCCAGCCAAAGTTTCTCGCGGCGGTTCCTGGCGGCTTCGCATGGCCGAGTCACACGGAGGGAGACATCTGATGGCGAGCCGGTACACCGGAAACGTTCCATCGAATGTAAGCAAGGACGCCAAGTACAGCGTCGTTCACGGCACGGAAGGTTGGGAGGTCCGCCTGA
The DNA here is from genome assembly GCA_052390615.1 of Actinomycetota bacterium. Lineage (GTDB taxonomy): Bacteria > Actinomycetota > Acidimicrobiia > IMCC26256 > PALSA-610 > JBQTGT01. Next base: position 269,092 of record JBQTGT010000004.1, on the reverse strand, counting down.
TCTACCGCCTCTCCTCGGCTGAGAGAGCCCTCGTCACCACTGGTTCCCACCCAGAGCTGGTCGAACTCGTGAACGAAGTGAAGGACGACGTGAACGGTGCTCCAGGCGGGGCGTTCTACATCAATGAGTACAAGCACGTTTTGGTGCCCACGGAGGACGGCTGCATGTACGCCGGGCGATACCTCCCCCTGTTGACCTTTCGCTTCGAAGGTCAAGAGATTTCGGCGACGCCGCCGTCAGGGCTGAGCGCGGGTGACGAATGGCCGGGTCCGAGGGTCGGGACTGCATACGTCCTGACGGCCGACGGCGCGGACATCAGGTACCGCTGCGAGACCCGGCCAAACGTCTTGGCCGACCGCCGATTGTCTGCCGAGGTGGGGACGTCGCAGGCGGCGAGGACTGCGCGGCAGCTCGCTCGACACAAGCCCGGCGGCGGACGCATCTATATCAACGAATCTTTCGAGTGCTTCGGACCTTCGGCCACTGGCAACGGGCTCGCGCACATATATCTCGGCAAAGTCGACGAGGAGACCTGGTTCAAGGAACCAACGGTGTGAGAACTGCGGCGGGGGAGCGAGCGTGACAGCTACGTACGCAGACTGGCTCTCTGACGGACCGCTCGCAGCGGTTGTCCGCGAGCAGAGCGACGAGAACCTGCGGGTCTACGCGACGAGCGCGACCAGGGTCGACGAGGACTCGGGTCAGGAGATGAATCTCGCGCACGGCGGCTATGGGAAGAGGCAGCTTCTCGAGCTCGTGCAAAACGGTGCCGATGCGATGCTCAGCGCGCCCGGCGGCCGAATTCACGTTGTGTTGACCGCGGAACACCTCTACTGCGCAAATGAAGGCGACGCGATCGACGAGGATGGGATCCGTGCGCTGCTGCATGCGCATATATCGCGCAAGCGCGACGCAGAGATCGGGCGGTTCGGTCTCGGATTCAAGTCGGTGCTGGGTGTCACCGATCGTCCCGAGTTCTATTGCCGACATGTTTCGTTCGGGTTCGATGGAGCCTGGGCAAAGCGTGAGATCTCGACGGTTGCGCCCGGGAGAGAGCGATACCCGTCACTTCGGCTTGCCCGATTGCTCGACGCGCCGCAACAGGCCGCAGGCGACGGCATTCTCGCCGGCCTCATGGAGTGCGCGACGACGGTAGTACGACTGCCGCGAACGCTCGGCTCGTCCGAGTGGTTGAGCGACGACATCGCCGGCTTTGACCCGGCGTTCATGCTGTTCTCGCCGCATGTTGGAGAGCTTCTGCTCGACGATCGAACGACAGGGGTGCGTCGTGAGATCCACCTCCGATCCGAGGGTGACGACGTCACGATCACCGAAGGCGCTGACGCCCGTAGTTGGCGCGTGTTCAAGACAACTATCTCGCCGTCTGACGAGGCGAAGAACGAGGCGTGGGAACTGTCGGCGCGCGAACAGCTGCCAGTCGTGTGGGCTGTACCGCTCGAAGGCAGGATGACAGTAGGGAGATTCTGGGCGTTCTTTCCGCTGCGCGATGAGACGACGCTCACGGGCATCGCGAACGCGCCGTGGCAGATCAACGACGACCGCACAGGACTGCTTGAAGGCAGCCGCCTCAATAAGGAGCTCCTCGAGGCGCTCGCCGACCTTGTCTTGGAAAGCATCCCGCAGCTCGTGAAAGAGGACGACCCGGGCTGGATCCTCGACGTGATACCGGCGCGCGGACGCGAGGCGAGATGTTGGGGCGACCAACACCTGACGACGCGGTTCTACGAACTCGCGATCGACCGAAGAATTCTCCCCGATCAGGACGGCCAACTGCAGTGCGCCCGTGATCTCCGTCTCTCACCTGCCGAAGCGAGTCGCGACGCGCTTGAACTGTGGTCGGCGGCACCTGCGCGCCCGGCTGACTGGTGTCATCCATCGTCGCTGTCATCGGCGACGCGCCGATCGCGCGTCGAGCGCCTGTTCGAAGGGATATCCAGAAAGGAAGAACCCGCAACGCGTTGGCTCGAAGCGCTTCTCTCACCGGATCACTCCGACGTCGATGATGTTGCGCATGCCGTTGTCGCGGCAAGCGCGTTTATCGGTACCGAAGCGAGCGACGGTTTTGCCCATCGACGAGCGCAGGTGCAGCGAAGCCGGATTCTCCTTGATTCGACAGGTGCGCTCGCCGAGGCGAAACCGGCGGAGATCTTCATTCCGCGTGCGTCTATGCATGCGTCGTCACTTGTGCGTCTGCTGCACCCGGATCTGGCCGAATCACCCGGTGTCGCAGATGGCCTGTCCAAGATCGGGATCGAGGAACTCACGCCCGCTCTTGAACTCAGGGCGTTCATTCGAGTCGGGCTACGGACGGAGAGCCCTGAGGAGTGGGACACACTGTGGACGCTTGTGCGCGCACTCGAGGACACAGACGCATCGGTGACCCTCCTGTTGGCGGCGTTCCGTAACCGGACACTCCACGTCCGCACGATCCGCGGCTCGTACCGTCCGCTGGCCGAGACACTCTTGCCGGGTGTCATCGTTCCGGACGACGGTTCCAGAGACGCAGATGTTGCGGTCGACGCGACGTATCACAGAGCGGAACTTGAGACTCTTCGGTTGCTCGGCGGTGAGCAGGTCCCAACGGACGGGTTCGCGATCGGCAAAGACGCACTGGTCGAGGCATATCGGGACCGCTGCATCGAGGACTACATCAGCGCGTTGCCGGCGGGGTCTTCGACGCCCGCGTGGGAGAAGATGGTTTTCGACCGGGAAACGCACGTCGGCCCTCTTGAACCGTTGCGACATCTCTCGGACGACGGGCGCGCCTCCTTCGTCGATGAGCTGATCAGGTCGATCAACGATTGGCGGCCATGGACGCTGAAGCACTCAACGCAGCGCCAGTATCAACCCAGGCAGGTTCCTCCGGCCGCGGTCTGGGCGATCATGGAGCACGGCAGGCTGCGATCGTCCAGGGGAACGGTTCTTCCTCGGCGCGCGTGGGGACCGACGTTTCGGACGTGGGAGGGCATCGTCCCCGTCATTTACCTACGCGAGGACGTGGTGCGCCGGCTCGCCATACCAAACGCGGTCGACGAGCTGAACGACGAGCACTGGCGTGATGCGTTTCAGTCGGCGCTGGACAGCACCGACGATGCCGCGATCGGCGGGTTCTACGTCTTTGCAGCAGAGTCTCACGCCCCGGTACCCGAGCTCATTCGCTGCCGAATCGGGGTTACGCATGCAGATCGAGCAGTGGCGGAGGTTGTTGTTACAGCGGACAGAGACGCGTTCCGAGCGCTGCGCGACCTGGAGCAACCATGTCTGCTCACGACTTCGGAATCGGGCGCAGCCGCGCTCATCGAGCGCTGGGGCCTGACGGCGTCGACGATGCATGTACACCAAGAGACGCAGTGGATCGAATCTGATTCACCGACCTCTCTGGTTGACACGCTTCCGACGCTGCGCGCCGAGCTCGAATCGGCGGGCATGAGTCATCTTGAGCTTGTTCCCTGCGCCGAGATCGTGGAGACGGTCACTACTGACGCCGGTACCCGAACCATCGAAAAGGACTTCGAGCGCGAGGGTGATCGATTCCTCTGGCGCGCGGATCTGGGACTTGATGAGGCGTTGCGACGTCTGCGGGAGCACCTGCCATTCGAGCTCGAGGACGACGAGATAGGCGAGTTGGCCGCGGGACGATGGAAACAACAGCGCCGCGAGCGACTGACTTCGATACGGGAACAGCCGACCAATGAAGAGCGACTGCTCATGGCCCTCGGCGAAGATCGATTGAGAACGCGGCTCTCCGTCGGTCTGCTTGACGCAGTCGCCGAGATCCACGGGCCGCTTGCACCACTCGACATCGCGCGCCTCGCACTCGTCGTGCACGGCGACGACACGCTCCATCAGTTCCGCGATGACCTACGTGAAATCGGGCTCGAACCTCCGGATCGTTGGGCAGGCAGCAGGGAGGCGCGCACCTTCGTACGTGACCTGGGGTTCGCCGTTGAGTTCGCCGGCGCGCAGTCGGTCAGGCTCGACCCAGAGTTGGTAGTGCTCGGCCCTCCGGACCTGCCGCCGCTTCACGACTACCAGGAGCAGATTGTCGTCGAGATCGACAACCTCTTGAATGGCGACGAGGACAATCGACGCGGTCTCCTGTCACTTCCTACAGGGGCCGGCAAGACGAGAGTCGCGGTGCAGGCGCTCGTCCATGCGCTCACGGCGGGGACGCTGCGAAGCCCCGTTCTGTGGATCGCGCCGTCTGAGGAACTGTGCGAGCAGGCCGTCCAAACATGGAGTGATGTGTGGCGGGGTCTGGGGTCCATGAACGAACTCCGCATCGGAAGGTTGTGGGGGGCCTCAAACGAGGTGCCCGAAGCACCTGCCGTCGAACAGGTGGTCGTTGCCACAGTCGACAAGCTTCGGAATCGTGTCGACTCGCCTGACTACGCATGGCTCGCGGAGGCGTCGTGCGTTGTCATCGACGAGGCACACGGCGCGCCGACACCGGAGTTCACAACCGTCCTCACGTGGCTCGGCATCAAGCAAGCAGGTCGATCGACCACGACACGCGCGCCGTTGATCGGCCTGACCGCAACGCCGTTCCGTGGCACGAGCCTCGAACAAACCGAGAGGCTCGTAGGGCGCTTCGGCCGTCGGCGCCTCGACCGCGTCTTCGGCGCCGATGACGACTACGAGGCGATGTACCGGGAATTGCAGCACATGGGCGTTCTCTCGCGGGTCGATGGTGAGGAACTGGAAACCGGCACGACCATCGACCTCGCACATGATCTTTCCGCTGAGGAACGGTCTTCGTTTGGCAATCTCGGCCTCCCGCGGCGGTTCCTCGAACGCATCGCGAATGATGTCGATCGCAACAAGCTCTTGCTCGACTCGATCATCTCGCGTCCGGACGACTGGCCGATCCTGATCTTTGCCGCGTCCACCGAGCATGCGCACACGCTCGCCGCACTCCTGACCATGGAGGGGGTGTCCGCGGCTGCGATCGACTATCGCACCGACCCGTCGGTGCGACGACGCTACGTAGATCGGTTCCGCCGTGGAGAACTACGCGTCCTCACCAACTACAACGTACTGACCCAGGGATTCGATGCGCCGGCGGTCCGCGCGATCTTCGTTGCCCGTCCGACCTTCTCACCGAACACCTATCAGCAGATGATTGGCAGGGGGTCGCGCGGATGGGTGTGCTCCTCTGATCTGGCCCCACTTCGGGCGGTAGTGCTCGCCTGATTTGGCCCCACCTTTGGTGGGTGGCGGAGGTCCGCGTTTGGCCTGTTGGCGGGCGGGACCGTGGGCGGATGGCGAAGAGGTCGAAGGTGCGGATGTACGAGCAGATTCGTCGCGCTCGAGCGCGGGATGAGGTGTCGATCCGGGAGCTTGCTCGCCGGTTCGGGGTGCATCGCCGGGATGTGCGCGCTGCGCTGGCTTCGGCGGTGCCGGCGCCGCGCAAGGTGGTGGTGCGAGCGGCGCCGAAGATGGACGTGTGGAAGCCGGTCGTGGACGGCTGGCTGGCTGCGGACCTGGGCGCGCCGCGTAAGCAGCGCCATACCGCTCGGCGGGTGTGGCAACGGCTCGTCGCAGAACACGACGCGCAGATCGGTGAGTCCACGGTCCGCCGTTACGTCGCGCAGGTCCGTGCTCGTCAGGAGCTGCCGCTGATCGAGGTGAAGGTCCCGCAGACCCATCCGTTGGGCGCGGAGGCCGAAGTCGACTTCGGCACGATCAGCGTGCATCTCGCTGGGCTGTTGTGCGAGGTGTCGTTGTTCGTGATGCGCCTGTCGGCGTCGGGCCGCGGGTTCTGTCGCGCGTATCTGAACGAGACACAAGAAGTGTTCTTGGACGGTCACGTCCGCGCGTTCGCCCACTTCGGTGGGGTGCCGGGCCGTGTCCGTTACGACAACCTCAAGGCGGCGGTCGTGAAAGTGCTGCGCGGCCGTGACCGGCGTGAGTCCGACCGGTTCGTCGCGTTGCGATCGCATTACGGCTTCGACAGCTTCTTTTGCGTCCCCGGCATCGAAGGCGCGCACGAAAAGGGCGGCGTCGAAGGCGAGATCGGCAGGTTCCGGCGACGGCATCTCGTCCCGGTCCCTCGCGTGGAGTCGATGACCGAACTGAACGCGCTCCTCGCCGCAGCGATGGAAGTTGATGACGGACGGTTCATCGCGCATCGTCGCATCCCGGTCGGCGCGCACTTCGCGTGCGAAGCGCCCGCGTTGGGCGCGTTGCCGGTTGAGCCGTTCGACGTTGCCGTGCTCGGCAACCATCGGGTCGACACCAAAGCACGGGTGTGTGTCCGTCAATGCCATTACTCGGTCCCGGCCCGTTACGCCGGCCGGCGACTCGATGTGCGCGTCGGCGCCGAGACGGTCGAGGTGCTCGACGGCGCCACGGTCGTCGCCGCTCATCGGCGGGGCCGCAAAGGCGACGAGGTCCTGGTGCTCGATCACTATCTCGAGGTTCTCGCCCGCAAGCCGGGCGCGATGTTGAGTGCCACGCCGCTGGCGCGAGCCCGCGCGTCGGGCGCGTTCACCGATGCGCACGAACGGTTCTGGCAAACGGCGCGTCGCCGCCTCGGTGACCGTGACGGCACCAAGGCGCTCATCGAGATCCTCCTCGCGCAACGCACCATCCCAGCCGCAGCGATCAGCGCCGCGATCACCGTGATGGTCGCCGCCGGTGTCGTCGATCCCGCGGTCGTGATCGTCGAGGCTCGACGCCAAACGCAGGTGAGTGTCGCGCCGGTGACCCCGATCGGCCAGACCCTTGCCACCTTCGATCGACCTGCACCCACCCTCGACCGCTACGACGACTTGCTGGAGGCACGATGACCGCCACAACCGACACGGCAGCACTGGCCGCGATCCAAGCCGCGTCACGCGACCTGAAGTTGCCCGTCGTGCGCACAGACGCACAACGGATCGCGGCCGACGCGCAACGAGCGAAGCTCTCCTACCTCGCGTTCTTAGCCAACGTCCTCGTCGCAGAAGTCGACCAACGCGCCGAACGGCGCCGTCAACGACGCATCCACGAAGCACGATTCCCGAGAATCAAACGGCTCGCGGACTTCGATCTCGACGCCGCACCCACCATCAACCCCGCGACCATCGCGACACTCGCCAGCGGCAACTACCTCAACACCGGCGACCCGATCGTATTGCTCGGCGACTCCGGCACCGGCAAATCGCATCTGCTCATCGCGCTCGGACTCGCGGCATGCGAACAAGCACGCCGCGTGCGCTACGTCACCGCCGCGCAACTCACCAACGAACTCGCCGAAGCCGCCGACGAACGACGACTCTCACGCATCGTCAGCCGCTACGGCCGCCTCGACCTGTTATGCCTCGACGAGCTCGGCTACGTCCAACTCGACACCCGCGGCAGCGAACACCTCTTCCAGATCCTCACCGAACGCGAAGAGAAATCCTCCGTCGCGGTCGCCTCCAACCTGCCGTTCAGCGAATGGGCCCAAGTCATCCCCGACCCCCGCCTCGCCAGCGCCGTCATCGACCGGCTCACCTTCAACGCCCACATCATCGAGACCGGCACCACCAGCTACCGACTCCGCACAACCCGCACCCGCCGAACACGCGGGGCCAAAACAAACGAGCGCGGCGGGGCCAATCCAACTTGACATACCGACGCGGACCGAGGAACGGGGGCAAGCCTCGCTGTCTCATCGTCAACGTGCGTGACAACTGGACGCTGTACGGCGACCGGCTCGCGTTCTACGAGTTCGAGCACCTCTGGAAGGCCGACCGGCGTTGACGTCCAGGTCGGTCGGTCCGTACACGGACGAGCAAAACCATGTGATCGACCTTCCAGTGGATGCGCGTGCACTTGTTGATGCCGCGGCCGGAACAGGCAAGACGCATGTGCTTGCTGGACGGCTCGCTCGGCTCGTCGAGCGCGACGACCTGAGCGCAGGTGACGAAGTGCTGGTGCTGAGCTTCTCGCGGGCAGCCGTTGCGGAACTGCGCGCAAGGGTCAGCACGCTCGGGGGAGACGCGCGCTACATCGGCGCCATGACGTTCGATGCGTTCGCGACACAGCTCTTGGCAACGGAGGACCCTGACGGCGCGTGGACATCCGTCGGCTACGAGGGCCGCATTCGCGCTGCTGCAGATCTGCTGCGATCACCGGCGACCCCACGTTCGGTCGAACTCGTGCGTCACCTCCTCGTCGATGAGCTGCAGGACCTCGTCGGGCCGAGGGCATCGCTGGTAATGGCGCTCCTCGACACCACCGCGGGCGGCTTCACGCTGTTCGGTGATCCCGCGCAGGCGATCTATGGCCACCAACTCAGAAACGGATCCGACGGACCCACGAATGCCGAGCTGTACGCGTCGATTGCGCAGCGGTTTTCGGGGAAGTTGTCGCGGTGCACGCTCACGCACGACTTCAGGGGCAGAACCGAGTACTCCGACTCAATCGCCTCGATCGGTTGGCATCTGCGGCACGAGCACCCTGATCACTCGGAAATCGCGTCGCAGTTGCGCACACTGCTACTTCAACTGCCGACGACATCGATCGGTGCGGCTCGACGCCTGCTGTGCCGCAACGATGACGGTGGATCGGCGGTTCTATGCCGGACCAACGACCAAGCGCTACGTCTGTCGAGCGAACTCTTCGAGCGGGGCATCTCTCATCGTTACCAGCGCCGCGGAGAAGAAAAGGCGGCTGCCGGCTGGCTCAGCACCGCAGTGTGCGGTCTGACCGAGCCCACCACAACCCGCTCCGCTCTGATGCCCGTACTCGATCGAATCGCCGACGAGCGAGGACTGAGCGGCGATGAACTGTTCACTCTCCTGCGAAGACTCGATCCGGCCCGTGGCGACAGTATTGATCTTCGACGCATCGCGAACCGCGTGCGCGACGCATCGTTCCCCGAGGAGCTCAACGAAGTAACTGAGGCCGCCGTCGTTGTCTCCACCGTCCATCGGGCAAAGGGATTGGAGTTCGATCGTGTCTTCCTCTGCGAGCCGGGCTACGAGGAGATCGAAGAGGCGGGCGAAGAAAACCGCCTGCTCTACGTCGCGCTGAGCCGTGCACGCCGCGAGATCTTCCACATTGAACGCCCAGCGACAGATGGCCTCCGTCGTGATCCCGCATCCGGTCGGTGGATACGTCGAGGCTTCGGCCGCAATCGCTGGAGAGTGTTCGAACTCGAAGTGCTTGGATCTGATGTCGACCCTGTGCATCCGGCTGGCACGTGGGCCTTTGAGGACGACGTCGGCGAGCTCCAGCGCTACCTCGCCGAGGACGTCGCGCCGGGAGATCCCGTCGAGTTCGAACTCGCTCCGCCGCTCTCGGACGGAGAGAATCCGGCGGTGTTTGTTGTTCGGCACGGGGAACGTCCGGTAGGGGTGACATCCGAGGTCTTTGCACCCGTGATGCAAAGTGTGCTCGGGTCGGGCCGAAGGTCGCCGAGTCGGATCACCGGCCTTCATGTGGAGATGGTCGACACGGTGGCGGGCGACGCGACGTTGGGGCACCGCCACGGCCTCGGTGTGCACGGAATGTGGAAACGGCTGCGAGTCTTCGGTCTGGGAGTTCTCCGGTTCGATCACGCGCGCGACGGAGGGGAGTGAGGGTTGCTCGCGGACCACTACGACTTTCGACAGAAGATCACGGATGCGCTCGAACGTGACCTCATGGGCCCGTCGACCCCCGACGAGGTCATCGGCGATCCCCCAATCACGCGCTATGTGACCGGGATTCTGTTTCCTCAGAATTCCGGCACCCTCGATGCCAGCCAGGACATGGAGCAGGACGATCCCGGCGCGGACGACGTCGAAGGCGGCGAATGGGACCCGCCGATCTCGATGAGTCACGTGCGCTATCCGTCTTCGCTCGGCATGACCTTTGCCGTCGCAACAGAGACTTCGACCACCATCGTCATACGTGTCCAGGCCGCGCGATACGAGCCGCTCGAACGTGACGACGAGCCAGATGGTGAGGGCGCCTCGGCGTCAAGTGCGGATGAGGCCGGGCCGCTCGGGCGCCGAGCGCACCCAAAGGAACAACCAGAATGGCGGCGCGTCGAACTCGACCTCCCGACTGTCGACCTCGATGTGAGCAAGCCGTGCGCTGAGCTAACGACCGAACTCGAAGACGGACTGTGTCTCTTCTGCCGAGTACGCCCTGTTGACGACTTTGGCCGCGCCTCAGTCACCTTGATCCTCATCAACACTCGAATCTCGCGCTCAACGTTCGGTCGAGACGAGGACTCGTATTTTCAGCCGAAGCTCCTCGTCGAGGCCGTGCACGGCGCGGCCGCGTTCGTTCATCGTCCTGGCGCCGAACTTCCTGCGTCGGACGAGGACGTCCAATCACACCAGTTGCTGTACAGGGATGCCGTGTCTATCGCGACCGGACACGGGACAGCCGTGGATTGGGACCAGGACAAGGACGACACGAGGCGCGCGTCCGCTGTTTGGACATGCGTAATCCCGCGATATGAACTCAATCTCGCCGACAGCAACCCCGACATCCCGACCGATGCACTTCAGATGATGAGCTTCGTCAGGGACCCGCGGGAGAAGACCCTGGCATCCCTGTCTGCGCTGTGCGATCAGTATGAGGCCTGGATCACGGCAACGGATCAGCGGATCCCGTCCCTGAATGGCGCGATTCAGGAAACAGCGCGCCGACATGTCGCCCGCTGTTCGGACGCTCTGGCGCGAATCCGTGAAGGCATCAACAACCTTCGCTCGGACAGCGATGCATGGGAGGCGTTCCGCATTGCTAATCGGGCGATGCTGATGCAACGCGCTCGATCCGACTGGCTCGCGAGCGGTGACCACGACTCGCCGCCCACTTTGGACGGTGACCATCGATGGCGGCCGTTCCAGATCGCTTTCATTCTCCTGTGCCTACCTGGGATCGTGTCGCCCGACTCCGAGGACCGCGAGCTGACAGACCTGCTGTGGTTCCCGACAGGAGGCGGAAAGACCGAGGCGTACCTGGGCTTGCTCGCATTCACGACGGCTCTGCGCCGACTGCGCGACCCGGCACACGGTCACGGCATCACAGTGATCATGCGCTACACGCTTCGGCTCCTCACGATCCAACAATTCGAACGTGCCGCCCTGTTGATCTGCTGTCTCGAATCGATTCGACGCGATGACCCTCGACTCGGTAGCGAGCCGATCGAGATCGGGCTGTGGGTCGGTCGCGGTGCGACGCCGAACAGCCTTGCCGAGGCGAAGGTGTCGCTTGACAAGCTGCGCCAAGGCGTTCGACTCGAAAAGTCGAATCCGCTCCAGCTCCATCGTTGTCCGTGGTGCGCGACGACGATCGAGCCGCGAAATCTCTGGATAGCGAAGGCGCCAGCAAGGCTTGTCACTGCCTGTCGCACGGATGGATGCGATTTTGCGACGGGTCTGCCGATCTGCGTCGTCGACGAAGACATCTACCGCCGCCATCCGACGCTCGTGATTGCCACGGCGGACAAATTTGCGAGCATGCCGTGGCGCGACGAGTGCCGGGCACTGTTCAACGCGGACGTGCCCTCGCTGCCACCACCCGACCTCATCATCCAGGACGAGTTGCATCTGATCTCCGGCCCTCTCGGAACTCTCGCCGGCCTGTACGAAACCGCCGTCGATCTTCTCTGTTCGGTGCAAGGGCGGCGACCAAAGGTAATTGCATCGACGGCCACAATCCGCCGCGCAGACTCCCAAACAGCCGGACTCTTCGATCGCGATGTTCGACAGTTCCCACCACCGGGCATCGACGCGGGCGATTCCTTTTTCGCCAGGGAAGCATCACCGGACGAGAAAGGCACCCGGCTCTACGTGGGTGTCACCGCGCCCGGAACGAGTCAGACCACACTCCTTGTTCGAACGTACGCAGCACTGCTACAGGCGGCCGCGGAACTCGATGGAGCGGACGACGTGAAGGATCCGTACTGGACACTGGTCGGCTATTTCAACAGCCTGCGTGTCCTGGGCGGAGCCCGCATGCAGGTTCAAGATGACGTCAATGATCGACTCGAGTTGCTGAGCGCCCTGCATGCCAGACCGAAGCGAGACATCCCAATCGACCGGAGAATCGAGCTCACGAGTCGCGAGCCCTCGGGTGACATTCCGGATCATCTGCGAAGGATGAATATCAGCCTGCCCGATCAAGCGGCCCTGGACGTCATCCTCGCGACGAACATGATCTCCGTCGGCGTCGACATAAACCGCCTGGGCCTCATGGTGGTCATGGGCCAACCTCAATCGACATCGGAATACATCCAGGCGACAAGTCGCGTCGGACGAAGGTACCCGGGCCTCGTGATCACCATGCTGAATGCGGCGAAGTCAAGGGATCGATCGCATTACGAATCGTTCCACGACTACCACGCAGCGCTCTACCGGCAGGTCGAGTCGAGCAGTGTCACCCCGTTTTCCGCACAGGCGCGTTCACGCGGTCTCCACGCCGTTCTCGTTGCCCTCGCGCGGTTGACAGTTCCTGAACTTCGCTCGAACGACGGCGCGAGGCGCATCGGGAGCGTGGTCGACCGTCTCGGTCCAGCGAGAGCGGCGATCCTCGAACGCGTGCAACGAGTCGACCCCGACGAAGCATCGGCCACGGCGGCACAGCTTGATCAGATCATCGCGGACTGGGTGCTGCGCGCCGAGGAGGAGCCGGATCTCGTCTACGCCAACCAGCACCACCCAGACAAGGCACTCCTCGGTGACGCGGGGCTCGCGGGCGAAGACTTCCAGAGCACCTTCCCAACCCTGTGGAGTCTCCGCGATGTCGACCTGTCGTCCAACCTGTACCAGGTGGTCTGAACGATGGCGCCGAAGACAAAGGGTGAGATCCGACGGTCCCAGCTCATCACGACTTACGGGATCGGCTCGATCGTTGCGGTCGAGGACGAGTCGTTCATGATCGCCGGAATCGACAGGTGGGACCCTGCTCCACCCAATCTCCATGAACCAAGACTCGAACGGCGTCTTCACGTCAACGGATTCCGCGTCCCGCCCGCATCCGAGGACAAGGGCGATGTGCCGGTAGTTCGATTTCCAACTTGGGGTCACTGCAGCTCATGCAAACGGCTCGACAAACACACGAAGCTGACGAGCATCTTCAAGAACGTCTGCAACGCGTGCGGTGTCCCGCTCATCCCCAGTCGCTTCGTCATCTGCTGCGCGAACGGGCATATTGACGACTTCCCATACTTCAACTGGGTGCACGCCGGCTCGCCCAAGACCGAGGGCGATCATCGCATGACGATCGATACCGCGGGCAACACGGCGTCGCTCAGCGACATCGTCATCAAGTGTTCCTGCAAGAAGCAGGCGACGATGGACGGCGCGTTCCTTCGACACGCGATGAAAGGCGTAACGAAGTGCAATGGGCGCCGACCCTGGTTGTCAGAAGACGAAGTCGACTGCGACGAAGTGCCTCGCGTGCTGCAACGTGGCGCATCGAACGTGTGGTTTTCGCTGACCCACTCTGCAATCTCGATCCCACCCTGGTCGGAGGGAGCGTTCCTCGTTCTCAACAAGCATTGGGAGATGCTTCGCCATCTTCATGACGAAGCAGCCCTCACGGCCGTGCTCGAGGGCATGAACCTCGCCGCAGGCACGATCTACAGCACCGCTGATCTTGTGAAGGCCATTGCCCAACGCCGAGCGGACGAGGGAGAAGGTGGCACCGACGAGGTGACGGCCGCGCTCAAACGCGACGAGTATCTCGCCCTGCTGAACGGTCGGCCCGAACAGGCGAAGGACCAACAGTTCGTCTGCACTCCGATCGACGAGGTTCCGGCGGCCGTCTCACCAATGATCGACCGCGTGATGGTTGTCAAGAAGCTCCGCGAAGTGCGCGTGCTCGAATCGTTCTCGAGAATTTCGCCTCCCAGAACCGGGCCGGGATCGCCGCGGCCGCCGTTGGCTGACAAGAGTCCCGGATGGCTGCCTGCGATCGAGGTCAACGGCGAAGGTGTGTTCTTGACGCTCAATCACGAGCACCTCAATGCCTGGGAGAAGGATCCTTTCGTTCGCCACCGCGCGGAACAGATCAACGACAACTACAGGCTGCGGTTCACCGCGGTGGACGCGACCCCCGACCGGGTCATTACGGCGCGACTTGTTCTCATCCACACACTCGCCCACGCGCTGATCGATCAGTGGGCCCTGGATTCCGGCTACCCGGCGTCATCGTTGCGCGAGCGGCTCTACGTGTCTGACGAGATGGCGGGCGTGCTCCTCTACACCGCGACCTCTGACAGTGCCGGCAGTCTCGGTGGAGTCGCCGCGCAGGCCCTACCACAGAGGTTGGAGGCGTCATTCCGCGAGCTCGCAGCGCGGTCGGCATGGTGTTCGGCCGACCCCCTCTGTATTGAGTCCGGGCCCAGCGGTGTCGACGGTCTGAACCTCGCCGCGTGCCACGCGTGTTGCCTCGTTCCCGAGGTCAGTTGCGAGGAGATGAACTTGCTTCTCGATCGCGCCCTGCTGGTCGGGACGCCGTCTCATCCGGATGCCGGATTCCTCAGTCCGATGTTCACGCGGCCATAACTCATGGCGCGCATGGTTCCCGCGCGTCCCGCGGCGGCCGCTAGTACCGCCGAGAAGTTCGTGTTCGACAGGATCCAACGCGAGCTCTCGAACGAGTGGATTGCACTGCACTCGGTCGGACTGACAATTCACAACGCGAAACCGTGGGCGGAGATCGACTTCGTACTGATCGGACCGACAGGAGTGTTCTGCCTCGAAGTCAAAGGCGGCATCGTCTCGCGTGACAACGGCGTCTGGTATACGACGCCACAGCATGGATCGAACTCCGGTATGCGTCAGCGGCTGAAGGAGTCTCCATTCCAACAGGTCGCCTCCGCCGCTGCAGAGTTGTTCCACTTTCTCGATGCGCGGTCGGCAAGGATCAGCAAGTCGGTCACTGGCTACGCCGTCGCCATGCCTGATGTGGAATGGACGGTGCAAGGTCCCGACGTCGATCGCGCGCTGGTCTACGACCAGGTAGCGGCACTCCGATCCTTCGACGAGTTCATGACACAGGTTGCGAAACGTTGGGGCGAGAAGGTGGGATCCAACTGGAACAAGACGCTCGAGACCCTGGGCCGCGACGACAAGCGACTGATCCTGGAGTCCGTCCGAGGAGACTTTCAGCTGGCTCCGTCGTTGCGCGCGACGGCCGACCTCGCCGAGAGAGAGCTGGTTCGCCTTACAGACGAGCAGTGCACACTGTTCAACAGGCTGTGCTCCAACGAGCGCGTCATCGCGAAGGGAGGAGCCGGTACAGGAAAGACTGTGATCGCTCTCGAGGAGGCGCGCCGTCTCGCCGCAGAGGGCAAACGCGTTCTGTACACGTGCTTCACCCGCGGCCTTGCCCGACATGTCGCGACGCTGCTATCGACCGAACATGCAATCACCGTCGACACGCTGCATGGGTTCATGATGGATGTTGTCACCGAAGGCGGCCGTCGCTCGGAGCTTCCGGACGTGAGCGATGATGACCTCATGGCTCTGTTCCTTCCCGAGCTCGCGTTCGACGTGCTGCTGAGCCCCGACTACGAGTCTCCGTTCGATGTCGTCGTGATCGATGAAGCCCAGGATCTCCTCCGCGACAACTATCTCGACGTGATCGAAGCGCTCGTCGGTGGCGATCTCGGCACCGGCCACTGGCGCATGTTTCTCGATCCGAATCAGAACATCTTCGGAGGCATCTCGTCGTCCGCGCTCGAGCGTGTAAGGAAGGCCCACCCGGTTGTGTGGCCGCTCACCGTCAACTGCCGAAACACGGCGCCGATCGCAGCCCAAGTGTCACTGTTATCAGGTGTGCCGCTGTGCGAAACGCTTGCTCAGGCCGGGCCGGACGTCGAGATCGTGTGGTACGCGTCCCTCGACGACCAGCTGAACGCGATCGAGGACACGCTGCGCAGGCTCGAGCGCGAGGGCTTCGTGCGCACTCGCGCCGTTGTGCTGTCGCGGTACAGGCTCGAAAGATCGGTCGCCGGTCGGTCGGCACTGAAGATCACTGATCTCGCCGAGGGAAACGAAGGAGAGGACGAGGAGAGTATTCGCTTCTCCACGGTCGCTTCCTTCAAGGGGCTCGAGACGGATGTCGTGCTATTGGCTGATGTCGACGACCTGTCGACGATGGACGGCCTGGCGTCGGTCTACGTCGGGGCATCCCGCGCGAGAGTCGCGCTGTTCGTCTTCTTGGCAGAGAGTCAGAAGGAATCGTTCCAGGACCTCGCCAAGGAGTTCGGTCGCGCGTTGGCGAACCGGACTTCGTAGTCGTGTGTGCAGAACGCCCAACGAGCGCGTGGCGTGTACGCGCTCGAAGCGACGCCGAGCTCGAGTCGCACTTGATCGACGAGGGCGTCATCGCAGTCGGCGGCGAGGAGATCGGTGACCTCTCGTGTCGTCCGTCACTCGACGACCTTAAGGTCGCACTGCGAGCGAGCTTCCCCGACCGGTCTGAACGCGCTCTCGGCATTTTCGTCGGGTACTGGCGCGCCTTCCTCTACGAGATGACACTCGGCGACCTCGTCGCGTTGTCGATATCGCGGGGACAAGTGGCGATCGGGCGCGTACTCGGCGACTACGAATACAGGCCACGCGAGCGAGGTCACATTCGGCACGTTCGACAGGTCGACTGGCTGAACGCGGCTCTGCCTCGCGACCGCTTCGACGAAGACATGCGTGCGACCCTCAACAGTCGTGGCACGATCTGTCGCATCCACGCACCGAACGCGGCCCACCGCCTTGAGGTCGCTGCCATCATCGGAAGCGATCCCGGTCCATCGTGACGCCGCGCCGAGAGTTCCCGCCGTGAGGCGGGCACGCTCAGGCCTGACGAAGTTCGTACCGCCCGGCTTCGACCGGGGAGTCACCCGCATCAAGACGGCCGCGAGCTCGCCGAAGGTCGTCTCGCAGATCCTCGGAATACCCACCGTGATGATCGCGCTCGTGATCTCTGATCGATTTCGTCAACGCGTTCCAGTTGAGGGCACCTTCGCGTCGTCGGCCGACGATGATGTCATCACACGACGAGCACCGCGCCCGTACTGCCTTCGCCAGCCGAGGCTGTCCCTCGCCTCTCACTCGGCCCGATGTACGAGTCAGCTCCTCGCTGCGCTTCAGCGCTGCCCTCAGCCTCGTCGCATCCGCGTCGACCAGACCGTCCTCGACGACCGTCACGAGAGCCTTTGCCTTCTCAATCATCGGGTCGAGCTGTGGCGCTTCTCGAACGGCAGTCAGTTCAGCATCGAGAGCTTCCAAGTCGTCGCTAGTCACTGCGGCCGTTGTGAGGCCGGCCGCCGCCAGCCCCTCAAGGGAGGCCGCCAACTGCGTCGCGTGTCGCCGTGCCAGGTCGACGGATCTCTTGCTCGAAGTGTTACGCGCGACTGCGTCGATCGCGGCCTCGAATTCGTTGACGAACTTCTCGACCTTGTCGGTCACATCATCACCTCTCGAGTGAGTACATCGACGTCAGGGGACGAGACCCGCCGCCCGAGCATTCTCGATCACCTCCGAGACTCCTGGCCGGTGCACCGTCCCGAACTCGTGCGTGATTGGGAGCTGCAGCGAAACGAACGTGAATGGGGGAGTCGCATCTCCGAGGATCTCCTCCGGCCGTCTCTTTCTTCCTCCGCTGGCGCCCTTGAAGCGAGGATTGGTGATGTACAGCGAGATGAGTGTGTCGTTCGCCCAACAGTCCACCCGAAACAAGGCATCGGCAAGGGGGTGTGTTCGTGCGTCAACGCCCGCGTCGCGCAGTACGGCGAGAACCCAGATGTCACGGAGAACTCCGTAGTACGCGGTACCGATTCGCCATATCAAGGCCCTCCGAATCTCCGCGCGTCTATCCGTGTCCCCACCCGAAAGACGCTCCAACTCGTACGCTGCAGGTTCGCCGAGCCTTCTGCGGCCGACGGAGTCCGAGAAACAAAAGGAGCGGAAATCCTGCCACGTTGGAACGGCCCCGAGCTTTTCAAGGCACGCATGAAAGACATGGGTGAAGGCAAACGGCAGGTGCATGTCGCGAACAGCGTCAATGTGCTCGACGTCCGCCTTACGGATCCTGCCCAACGCGTGCTGCGCTGGATCCTTGTCCGGGGCATCGAGGGCGATCCGAACGTCCTGGAGCGTCAGCCTGTACACAACGCGACTGACGTGGTCCATGACGACGGGTACGACCTCTCTCTTGTGAGGGTCACGTTGCCAACCCGCGAATGCTGCACGCGCGCGCGGGGATCGACTGAAGACGGCGAGCACCTCGTCAGCGGTCGTCTTCATCACGGCGAAGCTTGTCCCGGGCGCCAGCCTCCGGTTGCGCGGCTGCGACCCACCGATCGGCACTGGCGGAGATCGGAGCCGAGTGAAAAAGCCAAGATCACAGGCTGGCGAGTGTCCATCTGGGAGGGTGTCGCGAGCAAAGTGCACGCCAGCTGCGTGCTCAGACGTGAGCCTCTTCCGGTCTCATGTGGCGCGTGCGCGCCGAGGAGGCAATGAAGCAGAACGACCCGCAGTTAGGTCAGCTGGCGACCGGGTAGTTGCCGCCGAGCCACCGGTCGGCAAGCTGCTTGGCTGTCATGAGCACGTGCTCCCGCCGACCGGGGACAAGACCGCCGTCGGCAACGAGCGCGGCGAGCGCCGAGTTCCAGCGAGTCCGCCACTCCTGCGCACTCGTGACTTCGCAGCCAGGGGTGCGACGGCTGCGTACCTGGATCGATGGGTACCAGGGTCGGTCGCTGGGATAGCCCGCAGGGAAGTATCTGAAGTCGAAACTCCACCGGACTGTGTTGCTTCGGTTCGGCAGCGATGCGTGCGGGAGAAGTCGATGGAGGAGCACGACGTCACCCGCTCGTGCCGGCACTGATACGGAGTCCTTGCGCAGGCTCGCGGCGACGTCCTTGGGGACCGGCCAAGGGAGTGACGCGCCCACCTTGTGGCCGTTGGGAACGACGATGAGACATCCGTGCCCCTCATCGACGTCGTGCATGGGGATCCAACACGTGACAAGCGGTGTCGCGTCCGCCGTCTCGATCTGCGTAACTCGGTCGACGTGGAACCCTGTGGCGGCGTAGTTGAACGGTGTGGCGGACGCGCTTTCGGTGCACTGGAGGTCCGGGAACTTGAACCGGCAGTGCTGATTCGGACTCGCCATGATCTCGGGGCCGATCAGCCCCTCGATGACATCGAGCACCGATTCGTTGCGCAGTAGCGCGAGCGTCGCGTCGCCCAGGTGGAATGTCTCGTCGCCCTTGATGACGGACAGCGGTGCGTAGGGCGGTGTGATCTCGAGATCTCCGAGCCACGTCCGGTCGAAACGAGGGTCTGCATCAAGAACTCGAAGGGTGCTTTCGAGGTTCTGCTTGGCGTTGCGGGGCAGGTCGACACCGCGCGAGTTCACAGCGTTGTCGAGCGCCGTCGCGTACTCCTGCCGAACGGCATCGAGGGCCTGCCGTTCGACGACACCGGGAATTCGAACGTACCCCCGGTCTTCGAATTCGTTGCGGGTCGGAGGATGCATGTCATTACCTTTCGTAGTTGAGGGCTTTTCCCATGGGTGATCGGTGGATCTTGCGAGCCTTCAGGATTTCGCGCGGCACGACCGCGACCGGCGGGTGGAGGCGCGATATGAGTCGTCGGACATCGGCGGGAGCAAGGGCATTCGATTTGTCGATGTACGCGAGCTTGATGTGCTCGCCGTAGGTGGCGTCGACGATGGGCCAGCATGCGAGGTCGTCGACGGGAAGTGCGGTGCGCAGAGTCGCCTCGTAGTCGTCGAGCGCGATTGCTGTGCCGCCGGGTTTGCATACTCGTTCCCGTCGGCCGCGGAAGATGAAGGCGCTCGCGTCGAGTCGCTCCACTCGGTCGCCCAGCACGATCGATTCAGGCTGCGAGAGCGCGCACCAGCCGATGCGCTGGCTGCGGATCGCGAGCGCCTGCTCACCGTCATCGTCGACGGGCGCTTCAAGCAGTTCGACATCTTCAAATGCCTGCCACGCCGCGTTGCTGATACCGGCCTCGGCAGGGCGAGTGGCGATCGCGCCGACCTCGGTGGCACCGAAGATTTCAACGAAGCCTCCGACGTTGGGGAGCGCCGCGACAGTGTCGATGGCGAGAGTCGGGAGGGACGCTCCCGCATGCACGAAGGTCGGCATGGACTGCGCGAGGTCAACACGACGGGGAAGGCACGACCACGCAATTGGGATGGTCGAGACGAGTGGTCGTGCGGCATTGGCCGAGATCCGGTGGCGGCCCCAGGGCGTGTAATGCGTTGGGATGCCGAGGCGCGCGCCCGCGAGAACGGTGAAGAAATAGCCGTAGAGACTGGTAGGGGGAACCGCGGAGTACACGGCGTCGAAGTCGCCCCCGATGCGCTCCAGTACGACCTCGATCTCGTTGACGAGCTGGCGGGCGGTGCGCGACCAGGTCGCCGGGGTACCGGTCGTGCCCGAGGTGCGGAAGGTTCGGTCAGGGAGGTCCTCGAGCAGTCGGTGGAGATCCCGGCGTGGCACCTCCGACCAGTCGAACGACCAAGGTGAGGGGAGTTCATCAGGTCGCTCGAGAACGACCCGTGCGT
Source organism: Actinomycetota bacterium (assembly GCA_052390615.1). Lineage (GTDB taxonomy): Bacteria > Actinomycetota > Acidimicrobiia > IMCC26256 > PALSA-610 > JBQTGT01. The sequence goes on along the minus strand of JBQTGT010000004.1, from coordinate 248,560 downwards.
GTTGAAGATTCACGCGCGGTCCCGCCTTCCATTGGCGGGCCGCGCCATCGGCACCGTCCCGATAAAGCTGGCCGATCGCGGCCGCGCGACGAAGTCGATCGCGATGCGCTTTCGTTCAATCACCGGCGCGAAACCTCGTACGATCGCCGTTGCGAGCTCACGCTTCATCGTCTCCTCTCGGTCCGGGGACATCCCGATCTCGACGAAGGCGAACCGCACGTCTGCACCAAGATCGTCAACAAGTGAAGCGTCGCCGGTGTAGACGTCCGCGCTTGTGATGTTGATGAACATCGTGGCGATGTGTCTCCTCGGGACACCGTTTCGCTGGAAGACATGTGTGAGTTCCGTCGCGACTTCACGCCGCACGTTCGGTTCCGAGACGTTGGTGATGATCCTGATTACCGGCATGTGCTCACCTCGCTAGCGGGTCGGCATCATTCCGCCGTTGACGCTCACGGCGGTCGCTGTGATGAAGGAGGCTTCGGCTGATGCGAGGAACGCCACGACAGAAGCAACGTCGCTTACGTTGCCGCCTCGTCCGGCTGGCGTATCGTGGACGAGGCCGGCGACGACGTCGTCGGCCCAATCGCCCGTGAAGCCCGTGGCCGCGATGAAGCCAGGATGCACGGTGTTCACCGTGATGCCCTGTGGGGCGAGTTCGCGACTCACCCCGAGCGAGAGCGCGTGTACGGCGGCCTTCGCTGCGGCGTATCCGACGGAGCCCGGGCGACGGCCGCCATTCTGCGCGGCGATGCTGCCGATGTTGATGATGCGGCCGCCGGGACGGCGCAGATGCGGGGCGACGGCGAACGTCATCGCGAAGGCCGGCGTCAGGTTGCTGCTCATCTGCTGGTTCCACATCGCGACCGCCTCGTCGAACTCGAGTGTCGTGAGCAGTCGAGGCGGGCGACTTCCTGCGCAGTTCACGAGTACATCGATCGTGTGGTATTGCGCGACGATCGATTCGACAACGAGCTTGACTTGCTCGGTGTCCGACAAATCGGCGGGATGGGCACTTGCGCGTGTTCCGAGCCGCTCAGCGATGCACGCGAGACGATCTCCTGTGCGGGCAACGAGCGCAACGTCGTAACCCCGTTGGTGCAGCAACTCGGCGGTGGAGAGTCCGATTCCGCTGCTCGCGCCCGTGATGATGGCGACTCTTGAGATGGCGGTGTGGTCCGTTTTGATTTCCATGAAATTCCTTTTCTCAGAGGATCAGGTCAGGGAGAGTGACGCCGTCGACCGCGGCGAGAGTGATGAGGTTTGCAAGCCCGGCGGCGAGGGGGCCGCCCGAGCCGGTCGCAGCGCGGCTCCATGCAACGGCACCGTCTGCACTCTTCAGCGACTCGACCCACGCCAGCGTCGGCAGCGGTACCACGGGCGCGGTGCCGAGCTGCTGGCCCGCGACGAGTGCGGCGTAGGTCGCGAGCAGATCCGGATGGTGCCTCAGTGTCCGTCGCCACGCACTCCCGCGCATGTGCGTTGCGAACAGCTCGCGCATCGGTTCGTCGAACGTGTCGATACCGAGCAGCCCAGCGGTGCGGAAGATGCTGACAGCGTCGATGAGATCGCGATCGCGATCAGCGGCCTTCCAAAGAGCGGACCAGGCTTGGTTGATCCATGCCTGCGCCTCAGGAACGTTGATCGCACTCTTGAGCGGCGCGTCTGCCGCATCGATGGCACTGATGACCGCGTACGTCGAGGATGGCGTGCTCGCCCGTCCTTCCCACGGACCGAATCCACCGTCGGGGTGCTGCGCGTTGCTAGCCCAGCGAATGAGATTCCCCGACTCGGTGGAAACGCCAGCCCGGCGAAGGGCCGCGACCGTCCACTGCGCCGCGCGTGCCTCGGAGCCGCGCGCAGGTTGGTACGCGACGCCTCCTTCGCCGGGCATTGTGGAATTCGTCAGGAACAGGACCGCGCGCTCGTTGTTACGGACACCCGCCATCACAGCGCTCGCGGTCGACAAGACGTCAGCAGCATCCAACGGCGGCCGATACACATAGCCGCCGATGGGCAGTCCGCAGGAGTGCAGGAACGACGCCGTGTTCGCGGCGTCACCGGCGTCGAGCGGTACACCGAGCCGGTTCAGTGCGCGGACCGCATGTGATGTAGCCCAAACGTCGCTTGTCTGAGCGTACGCGGGTCCGCGAGCGAACCCCCCGTCGTCCCGCCGAGATCGATGAATGAACTCGATGCACCCTGCGGTGTCGACCGGTCGGCTCCCGAGAATGGTCAGCGCTTTCGTCGCTTCGCCGCATGCCCAGACGCACGGCGATGCGTTTCGGGCGTTGAGCCGGAAGCCGGAACCGCTCACCTGTTGCGTGTTGATCCACGCGACCGTCTGGGCGAGATCGAGTCGCGACCAGCTCGACGAGATTGTCCCAGAGGCAGCGAGAACTTGCATCGCAAAGCTCGTTGCGCGCATGTCCGGCTTGTCTCGCTGCGCCCACTCCGGAGACCAACTGAAGCCGCCGCCGGACGTGCGGCAGGAAGCGAGCCACTCGATCGTACGGTCCATGTCGGGCACAGGTGCGTCGGTCGAAGTGGCGAGACTGTTGACGCAGAATGCAGTCGCCCAAACGTCGGGCGGTTCACCAGGTCGCATTCCATATCCGCCGTCCATGCGACACTCGGTGAGGAAGCGACACCACGAGTCGGGAACCGGAAGGCCGAGCGTGAACAGGACCATGCACGCGTATCCAGTTGCCCATGCGTCTGGTTGCTGACCGCGCGCAGAACCGACGCCGCGACGGGTTCCACGTCCAGTTATCGCACGCGCGGTCGCGTCGGGGTGGCGTGGATCTTCACCGAGGATCCGCAGCCCAGCGATCGCCGCGAAGGTCGGGAACAGATCCATCTCGCAGGATCCGTAGGCGCCGCAACGCATCCGGTATGGCGCGAGGACCGAATCAGCGATCATGTTTCTCCTCACTTCGACGCACCTTGGCGCGTCGCCAGGACTTGATGAGTCCGGCCGCGCGCGACCTCGCGCTCATTTCCGTCACGAACCTCACGTCGGCCCCGAGTTCCTGAGCGATCGAGGCCTCATCGACCCGCCCCTCAGCACCGACGAAAGGAAGGATCTCGACTGCGTGCAAGCGATAGTTGGATCCGGCGATGAGGGAGTAGTCCTCCACGGCGTCGCAGGCGAAGACGATCGACTCGACGTCGTGCTGACCCATCACTCCGCGCGGGGTGAGAACGGTCTCGCCAGAACGGCCGTGCACACGCAGCGCAGGTTCGTCGGTACCGCAGGCGCACCGCACTGCATCGACGAGGTCTCCGGTCGCGTACCGAACGAGGATGAACGCCTCGGCATCGAGCGGCGTCACGATGAGCTCGCCGACCCCACCTTCGTCGAGCGGCTGTGTCGTCGCGTCACTTCGAAGTTCCAGAGCGAACCGGTCGCGGAGAATGTGGAGCGACCCGTACGGGCACGAGGATGCGGCGATGGTGGACGTCTCGGTCGAACCGAAGGTCGCCGACGCGACGCTGGCGTCCCACGAACGGGCCAGTCGTTCGCGCTTGCCTTCGGTGAGCGTCGCGCCGAGTGTGAGGATGTGGCGCACCGAGGCAGCCGCTTCCTCGAAGCCGCCAAGCCGCCGCAGCGCGGCCTCGATGTCTACGAAGACGTCGGGCGTCCCGAAGACGACGTCGGGCCTCTCCTCGACGAGGGTGCGTCGCACAGTTCGGTACTGCGGACCGCTGGGCCGGTACGGGAACATGCGCACGAACGACGCGCCCAAGGCCTCGGCGACGGCTTCGACCACCGCGCCAGCGGCCGCGTTGTTGTGGTCCAGAGTCGAGCAGATCCGATCGGGGTGCCGCCCGAGTGCACTCACGAGTCTTTCCGCAATTGCATTCGCGTTCCGCCGGAACTCGGCGCGCGTCCGAAGTACGCGCACCGCGGTGCCGGTTGTGCCGGAGGTTCGGAAGCTGAGAACGGAACACGCGAGCGACCCGGGGACGTAGTTCTGCGGTGCAGCGCGCACAGCGCGCTTCTCCGTGATCGGTAGGCTCGCGAGCGACTCAGGCGTGATCTCTCCAATCGACCGGTACGCAGAGGTGGCCAACGCCCTATGGGTGAGGACTTCCAGTGCTCGCTCAAGCTCAGACATGTCGCACCGCTCCTTCGGTTGAGCCGCGCCTGCTCGAGGAGTGGTCGGAGGCCTCACCAGGAGCAGTGGTCGCATCGGGCCCTACGCGCTCGATCGCCTGTCGCTCTCGCCTCACCTTCGCCATGTCGAGCAATTCGCGCGCGGCGCGCCCCGACTCGAACACGCGGCTCGCATCGCCGTTCGTGATGTCGTCGCGGATCCGCTCGAGCGCCGTGATGAACTCCGTGAGTGTGCGGTCCGCGAACTCGTTGGTCTCCGCGAGCTCGACCCAGAGCGGCACGTTCACCTGGGCAAGCTCGGTTGTGATGTCGAGCGCCCGACCGAAGACGAGCCGATCGGCGGCGGCTGGCTTGCCGAGCACGTAGTCGGCGAGCGCGGCTTGGAGAAGGTGCGGAAGAAGGCTCGTCCTCGAGACCTGGTCGTCATGGTCATGTGGATCACACTCGACCGGGACGGCACCGACAGCCTCGATGAGTTCGATGAGCGACAGCCGCGTCGCCGGGGCGGTATCAACAGCCGCGGTGAGGACCCACTCCGCACCGCGGCACATGCCGGGAGCCGCAGCCGCCGGCCCGGTTTCGCGGCCGCCCTTCATGATGTGTCCACCGCAGAAGCGCGGGTCGGCGATCCCTTCGACGATGGAGACCTTTACTCCCGCGACGTCCGTGACGATGCAGTTCGATGAGTGTTGAAGAACGTGCTGCGCCGTTGCCACCACGTGCGAGGGCGGCGTTGCGATGATCACGACTCGATAGATGTCGAAGTCGGGCACCTGGAAGATGTCGACCGCCGCGTCGATCGCGCCCTTCGAGACCGCAGTCGCGAGGTGGCCGACATTCGTGTCTGCCCCGTCGACCGTGAACCCGATGGAGCGGAGGTCAAATCCGAGCGCACCTCCTACGCGGCCGACGCCGACGATGAGCATCCTCGACTCGCGGGCGCGAGCCGGTTCCGATACCGCGCTCTTGGCTCCGAGCTTCGGCAACGACTCCGAGACGCGCGCTGAGGTCGAGCACGCCAGCCGGAAGGGAGCGCTCACGTTTGCGTCGACGTTGCCGATCACGCTTCCACGTTCCCATGCCGTCGAGTGCGCACCTCCGTGCCGTTCGCGCACATGAGGCGCCGCGAAGCGGTCGCGATCTAGCGTCAAGATGTGCGCGATATGTGTCGCGTAACGCGCGGTGGCCTACGGCGCACCCGCTCCCCAGACGGATGCTGTTGTCCAGCTATAGCGGATCGTCGTGGGCAGTCGCGGCATGGCCTAGATGCACGAACGCGATCGTCCGTGCGGGTCGTGATTACCCAGAGGAGCGGGCCGTCGCCAGCACGCCGAACCGCGTTGTGACGACCTGAGTGTCAGCCGTCCCGGCAGCTTGAGGACGCCGACCTATTGCCGTTGCGTCGACGCGGCATCGTCGGAGAACTGACGTGCCCGCAACTCAACGTGCGCGATTACATCGAAGAGATATTTGAACTCGCGTTCATCCGACCGTGGTTTCAGATGGTCTAGCGCTTCTCCGGCCGCGCGCGCGATGAGCCTCCACTCGGCTGCCTCTTCCTCCAACGCGGGGATGTCGAAGTCACGACGGGCTTCCTCGAGCATCCTGGTCTCAACGCGGTCGGCATCCGATGCCACTGAGGAGCGGTACAACCTCCCGCCGACGAATCCAACCGCGGGCCCGCATGCAAGGTTTACGAATAAGTGTTTCCAGGGTCGCGGCGACTTCATCAGAGCGATTCCCGCACAGCAGACAGCCGCAACCTCGACACCGAGTCGAATCCGTGAGCGCTGCGTCAGAGTCGGCCACACGTAGCCGAGCACCATGGCCGGACAGAGGAGCGCGTTCTGGACGGGAAGTCGCGGGTATCCGTCGGGACGATCAGGAGCCGAGGACCGCCGCGCAATCGCCAGCAGCTGAACAGCCGCCGAAAGTATCGCGGCATCGGCACTCCACGGGTGAGCATGCTCGTGAGGCAGGTAACGCGCCATCAGCTGACTGAGGATCGTCGCTGTACCGAAAGCTCCAATGCCCGGGAGCGCGGTCGCGATGGCGAAGCCATCGGCCGCTCGCGTCGCCTGGGTGGCTGCCCAGATCGTCCCCAGCGTCATGCCCGCGGGCACTGCGTCGCTGAGTCCGTACCACGGCGATGGCCGGTCCGCTGGCAGACGAATCACATGCCGCTTCGTTTCTCCTGCCGCGACTTCGGTCACGGTCAACGCGACGGCATCACCGAGGATGCCGTGCAGCACGTCGGTGACCGCGATGTCGCCCGCGAGCTTCTTCCGCTCACAACTGTTCCTCAACGATGCGAGCTGGTTCCTGGTCAGGAGCACCGTCTGAAACGACTCTCTCTCGAACACGACGTCGGCGACCTGACGCGAGACCGTTGTGTGAACCCGACGGTTCACGTCGGCCCATTGCCGCAGCGCGTCCGCGAGGTACGCGGCTTCGCCCGCGACGAGTTGTGGGCGTCGATTCTCCAGCACACGTCTGAGCGCGCTGTCTTCGGGCAGAACGTGCTTGTCGCACCCGATCGACGCCGCCGTAAAGAGCGCCTCGTGATAGCTCGGAAACTCTGCGGCCGGACCATCCGGCCTCTTGTAGAACGCCCTCATTCGTCCTGAGCTGCGGGCGTCGAGGTCGCCAGCGTCTTCGCGCGCTTGCCTCATTCGGTCGAACGTCATGTTCACCCGAGCGCTCTCGACGCGGCGCAGGCCAAGTCCACCCGCGAGCGCGACGCCAAGGAATGCGAGGTCATCGAGGCGCAGGTCGCGACGCCTTGCCCTGCGGGCAACCGCTGCCGCGCCAACATGAAGGGCGGCAAGAGCCGCGCTCGGTGAGCCGATGCGGAAGGACAACTCGATCAGCAACGGAGCGGCCGACACGGAAACGCCGGGAAGATTGGCGCCGACCGCCGCATGCGTCACTGTCTCCGCGAGGTCACGCCCGGCGCGCAGGTGCACGTAGCCGCGTTGCGCTCGATGGATCGTGACACCCTCGATCACGTCGCCGATCGCCGACAGCGCGACGACAGCCCGAAACAGTCGTGGGTTCGAGACCTGATTGCCCGCGTGGGCGAGGCTGAACGCTCTCCCGCCCAAACGAAGCAGGGTGAAGATCCTTGCCCGATCGCGCGCAATGCGCGACTCCGACTCCTCGAAGATGTCTCGTGGCAAAACCGCTGTCTGACGATTGGCGTACCAACGCGCCAGCGCGTCGTACCGCTGAGAAAACGTCAGTCTGGTCGCCGCAAGCGTCCGCCCCCCGACCATGCCGAGAGGTTGCCACAGGCGAGCGCCAGCGCACCACTATCTGTCGCGGATCTGCCCCCGTCCCCACTCGAGCATTGCCTTGCTTCGCGCTACGACCGTCTCAAACTGGCTTGTACTCGGCGTCGACGAGTTCTCGGGAGGAGCTCCGTCCTTACGAACGGGGGCGAGTCCGTACTTGGCCGCGAGCGCTATACGGATCCGTTCCTTCTTTCGTCGCTCGCGCGGACCTTTCATCTTGACGAGAAGGTCTCTCAGCTCGGCGAGGAGCGGATTGAGACGCGTGGTCGGCGTAACACCAAGGTCGTCCAGCGATGCGGGATTCCCGACATCCGGCAGGCCGCGGAGAAGACGATCAAGTTCAGAGCACAAGTCGTTGTCCGAAGCGTCAGCAAGTTCCACGGCCTGCAACAGCGCGTCGAGCTGAACCTGGAATTCGGCACGCTCTATGTAGTGCGCCTCGGGATCAACCTCTGCAAGCCTGCGACGGACAACAGGCTCGTTCCAGGTCGCCGGGCAGCTCGTGATCACGACGATTCGAGGTCGAACTGTCGTGGCACTGCGAATCGTCTCGATGAGAGGCACCGCAGGGGTCGGTTCTTGATCCTCGAATTCGGGTTTGTGGCGCAGGTCAAAGGCCGCGTCGCTAACCACCCAGTCCACGTCGTCCCAGTCGGACCGGTTTGTGGCTTCCCCGAAGTCCATCTCTTCGGCCAGAACGCCGGATAGCCGACCGAATTGCGCGCACAGACCTTGGCGGGTTGAGCTGACGTCGTCGACAATCAGGACCCGGAGCAACGGCCGCGGCTCAGCTTGCACTGCGCAATACTCGCATGGCCCCGTGCGCGAAACGAGGAGCAGATCGCGCCGCCTGCGCCGAAGGGCGCCTGATGCGCGCTTCCGCGTACGTGACCGACGACACCGCTGTCGGTGGAGCGCCGCGACCGCGTGCTTTGGCTCGGGGATCGCTCCGCACGCATCGTCGTTGACGCGGTCGAGATCGGAACTGTGCCGCTGTCGGGAGTGATCGGTCACGTCGACGCGTTCCCGATGCTGTGCCACACGCGTGCCAGATGGGACGCGCGGACACGGTCAACCGCGGCTACTCAGGTCCGCGCGAAGTAAAGGTCGACCTGGGACAACACGCCGTCGCCTGCACGAACACGAAGGTGCTCCGCGAATTAGGAAACCGATGCTCTATCCCCTGAGCTACGAGGGCGGACCTGCAGTTTCGCGCGTTGACCGAAGCGCTTGGCGGCCAAATGACGGCCAAAGTGACGCGCGGTTGGCTCAATCGCCACTCGCGATTGCTGGGGCACTTGCACTCCGCTCCCCCGGAAGGCCGCCCGCACACGACGCGCGGGGTTGCGGGTCCCCGATCGGCACCTTGGAGCTACCCGTCGGGGCGACTCCAGCGCGCGTTTCTGGGACATCGGGAAGAATCCGCGAGGGCATTCATTCCAAGTTGGCCGCGTTCGTCGCGTCGTCAAGCAGCGCTCCGAGGTTGAGTTGTCGCGCGGTTTCGTCCAGGTAGCCGCGGTCCATGACGTCGCCGTGGATCCGCAGGATCCCGACGACGTCTCGCCATTGCCGCTCTGATTCGTTGCCCGTGCTCCGATACCAGTCGAGCTTGCGGAGCACCTGATCCTCCGGCGAGGTAACCCAAATTCGATCGGCGTAACCGGGGATCGTGACGTTCATCCGCCGCTCAATCTGCATGCGGTCGAGCAGACCATCGCCCAGCACGAACAGATCGACCTTCAAACCGTGCGCGGTGTCGACGAGATTGAACGAGGAGCGTTCGCGGATCGCCGCACGAGCGGCATCGATGGGGACATAGAACTCTTCGCTCGCGCGCTCGAGGAGCGCCGATCCAGCTTCGTACTCGAGCTTGATCGCGATGTCGACATCGACGGTCGATCGGGGCTCGCCGATCAGCGAGCTGGCCATGGAACCGCCGAGCGCGTACGGAACTCCGAGCTCGTCGAGGATCGCTGCGACCTCGCGCACGAGTTCGAGCGGACCCTTGGTCATCCGCGAGACAGAAGACCGGCGTAGGCGGCGTCTGCGAGCGCAGTCCCGTATCGCCGCCGCGCGAGCTCGTGGCAGATCTCGATCTCGGAGTAGGTGGGATTGCGAGCAATGATGCCGGCGCGCGCAAGTTGTTCGACGTCGAGGCACAATTGTTGTGTCAGTTCGGCCCGCTCGAGGATGCTCATCGCGCTCCAACGCGCCGTCAGGATCGCGAACGCCGTTGGATCGGTGTCGGCCGGAACAGCGGAGCGCACCACCCGCCCAGGCTAACTCCGGGCTGAGACGTCGGCGGTCGGTGACCGTTTGGTCTGTGCGCGGATCTGTGTCGTCGACAGCCCCGTGTGACCGACCATCGGACAACGGTGGGTGGCTTCTTAGACGGGCGTTTGGGTCGCGAAGATCACCCGAGCTCGGCAACGAGCTTCTTCGGTGCAATGGTTCGGTAGGCGTCTTTGGGCTTCCCCCGTGTTGGCGGACATCGAGCCTGAGCCGCACGAGCAGGAGATCGCCGACGACAACCTCCGCGGTCGGGACTTCGACCGGCTCGCCGTCGCGCACGACCACAGCCTTCGGTGGCGCGAGATCGAGCAGGGTGCGAATCGCGTCGTTCGCTCCTCCGCGCGCCCGCATCTCGAACCAGTGTCCGAGGAGTACGAAGGCGGTGAGCACCGTCGCGGCTTCGTAGAAGACCTCGCCGCCGCCCGTGAACGTCACGCCGAGCGAGTACACCCACCCGGCGCCGATGCCGACGGCGACGAGCACCATCATGTCGAGCGTCCGGGCGCGCAGCGCCCGTACCGCACCGTCGAAGAAGATCGCCGACGACCAGAAGATCACCGGGACGCTCAACAGAAGCTGCCAGACGTCGTCGCGCATGCCGAACGGCGCGCCGGCCGAGAAGTTCAACACGTCCCGGCCGATCGGCGACCACGCCAGGATGGGGACGGAGAAGACGGCGGCGACGAGGAAGCGGTTGCGCATGTCGGCGACCATCGCGTCCATCGACATCTCGCCGTGGCCCCCGTGGCCCATAACGTCGTGGGGCGTCGGCCGAGTTGGGGGTGCTCCAGGTTCCGTCGCAGGGTCACACACGTGGGCGGGGACCGACTGGCCGGCGCAGTGGTAGCCGCAGTCGTCGACCCACCGGCGGAGATCGGCGACCGACGTGACCGACGGATCGAACTCGACCGTGGCTGTCTGCGCGACTGCATTCGCGACGACGTCGACGACGCCGGGCTGGCGACGCAGGACGGCCTCGACGACGCAGGTCTCCGTCGCGAAGCGGAGTCCCGAAACCGACAGGACGACGGTCGCCGTCTTGGCATGATGCTCGTGACCGGACATGCTCGTAGTCCTTCGATGGACGGCTGTCGGCTGTTGTAATCGACGCGCTTCGGCAACGACAATTTGTCGTAGAGCCGCCCGGCGGGAGCGTTGAAGTGCAGTCGCTGGTCTCGTCGAGACCGACCGCAACCCGACCCTCGACAGCTACGACGGGCACATCGCCGGCGCGACGGGGTGTCGCCAGCGCGGCCGCGTCGAGGTGGGTGACACACTTCGCCTCCACGCCCAATACAACATGGGTGACATGGGACACGGGGACGGGGTCATGGGCATCATGGTCGCCTACGTCTACGAGAGGAAGCCCATACGGCCGACGACTAGGAGTGAAGGCGATGGCACGACGGACCACGTGGAACGAGCTGAAGAACAAGCGTCACTCGAGTGCAGCGGCGCGGGCGGCCTACGAGGACGAGGCGCGCATCGCCGCGTTCCAGGAACTTGTTTACCGGTTGCGTATCGAGGCTGGGCTGACACAGGCCGAGCTGGCCGAGCGGATCGGGACGACGCAGTCGGCGATCGCTCGGATGGAGGGCGGCGGCACGCGCCCGAACCTGGAGACACTCGAGAAGCTCGCCCGCGCGGTCGGCGCCGAGCTCGTCGTCGGCGTCGGCGAGCACCTCTCCGAGAACCGCTCGATCGCCAAGCTCGTGCGAGAAGGCCGCGCCGTTGTTCGTAGCGCGAGCTGACCAGCGAATCGTCTCCGCTTTCGTCGAACGACGGCTCGGTGAAGCGCGTCTCGCGTTCCGGTTCTGGGGCGCCGCCCTACCGGCCTGAGCACCACCCGATCCTTCGCCGGACGGCCACGGATCGGCGCCGCAAGGGGCCGCGTGTGATCACGCAGCGTGGTGCGCGTCAAGGTCGGCTCGCGATGGCCCGACACGATCTCGTGGGAATTTTCGCGCCGCGCCCGCGACGGGCGGCGATCCTCGCGGTCGTCGTGAGCTTCGGCACGCTCGCGAGCGCGTCTCCAGCTCTAGGCGAGACGTCCGAAGGCGCGAACTCGTCGGCACGGTCGTTCACCGCGCTCCTGTCCGGTGACACGACGCACGCGTGCGCGGTGCTCGCCGACAACACCGTGCGGTGCTGGGGCGCCGGCGGCAATGGGCGTCTCGGCTACGGCAACACCGCGACGATCGGAGACAACGAAACGCCCAGCAGCGCTGGACCCGTGAACCTCGGACCCGGCCGCACCGCCTCGGCCGTGAGCGCCGGCGCCTCTCACACCTGTGCGATTCTCGACGACGGCACCGTGCGCTGCTGGGGCGAAGGGGGAAGCGGTCGACTCGGCTACGGGAATACGTCGCACGTGGGTGACGACGAGACGCCCGCCGCGGCCGGTCCGGTCAATCTCGGCGCGGGACGGACAGCGACCGCGATCGCCACGGCGGGAGCGCACACGTGCGCAATCCTCGACAACGGAACGGTTCGCTGCTGGGGCATCAACAGCCAGGGCGAGCTCGGATACGGCAACACCACGAACATCGGCGACAACGAAACACCCGATACCGCCGGACCCGTCAACCTCGGCGCCGGCCGTACCGCGGTCGCGATCAGCGGGGGCCTGTCGCATACGTGCGCGATCCTCGACGTCGGGACCGTCCATTGCTGGGGCGACAACAGCAATGGCCAGCTCGGATACGGCAACACGGCTGACATCGGCGATGACGAAACGCCCAACACGGCAGGCTCCGTCAACCTCGGCACCGGCCGGACCGCGAAGGCGATCAGCGCGGGGCTCGCGCACACGTGCGCAATTCTCGACAACGGCACCGCGCGCTGTTGGGGCGACGGGAACGCCGCCCAACTGGGCTACGGCAACACGGCCGACATCGGCGACACCGAAACGCCGGACGCGGCGGGGCCGGTCACCTCGGCGCCGGCCGAACCGCGATCGCGGTCAGCGCCGGGTGGGTGTACACGTGCGCGATCCTCGACAACGGCACCGTCCGCTGCTGGGGAACGAACGGGAGCGGACAGCTCGGCTACGCCAACACGACAGTCATCGGCGACACCGAAACGCCGGATACCGCGGGGCCGGTCGACCTCGGTGCCGGCCGCACGGCGACGGCCCTCGCGGCCGGCGCCCTCAGCACCTGCGCGCTGCTCGACGACGGCACCGTCCGCTGTTGGGGTGAGGGCGGAGGCGGACACCTCGGCTACGGCAACACGACCGACATCGGAGACAACGAGGCGCCTGCGACCGTCGGTCCGGTTGTGCTCGGGGGCACGCTCGCGTCGGTCGACACCCTCGGCGGCAGCGACGCGACCGTGAACGAGGGCCAGTCAGGGACGACGAACGTCTCGCTGCCGGTGACGATGAGCCGCGCCGCGCCTTGGCCCGTCACGGTCGCGTACACCACCACCAACGCGAGCGCGAAGGCGGGCGCCGACTACACCGCGACGTCGGGTCAGCTCACGTTCGCGCCCGGCGCGACGTCGGCGACCGTCACCGTCCCGATTCTCGCCGACACACGACACGAGGGAAGCGAGACGTTCACGATCACGCTGTCGTCGCCGTCACCCGCGGTCACGCTGGCAGACGCGACGGCGACCGTCACGATCTCCGACGACGACCTCGGTGGCTACTGGATGCTCGAAGCCGACGGAACCGTGTACGCGTTCGGCGATGCCGACTACTACGGCGATGCCTCGCGTGATTCGGGCTCGGCTGCCGCGGTCGACATCGAGCCGAGCGCAACCGGTTCCGGTTACTTGCTCCTCGACAACGCGGGGACGGTTCGCCCCTACGGGAACGCGACGACGCATACGCCGACGCGCCCGCTTGGGGCGAACCTTCCTGCCGACGAAGATGCGACGGCGATTAGCACGACGCCCAACGGCGGCGGATACCGGATTTTCACGAGCAAGGGTCGCGTCGCGACGTACGGGAACGCGACGTATCACGGAGACATGTCGGGCATCGCGCTGAACGGTCCCGTCAGCGACGCGATTCCGACGCCGAGCGGCGACGGCTACTACATGATTGGTTCCGACGGGGGCGTCTTCGCCTTCGGCGACGCCGCGTTCCGCGGCTCGCTCGCCCAGATGACGCTCAACGAACCGGTGGTGTCGCTCGTCGCCGACCCCGACGGGAGCGGTTACTGGCTCGTCGCGTCGGACGGCGGCGTCTTCGCGTTCGACGCGCCCTTCCTCGGGTCCATGGGTGGCACACGCCTCAACCGCGCGGTCACCGGCATGGTCGCCATGGCGCGCGGCTATCTCATGGTGGCCAAGGACGGCGGGGTGTTCGCATTCGGCGGTACGCCGTTCCGCGGTGGCCTCGCCGCGACGCCTCCCGATCGCGACATCGTCGGGATTGCTGCATATCCGTCCTGACAGGACGCGCACCACGCGAGGAGAAGATCGGGGCCGACGTCGGCTGACACGACGATCGGACGCCGCGCAGTGTTCGCGCGTGCCGCAAGGACGGCGACGTCTGTCGGCGAATCGAGGCTATAGAAATACCGCTCCGAACCGCGTGGTCCGGCATACTCGGCCGGAAGGCGGTCGAGGAACGCCTCTCGGTCGGGGCGACCGAGCCGGCGTTGGATGGCGGCGGACGCCCAGAGCTGTCCAGATTGCCCAACTCCGACAATATTGGATAAAATGCACCGGGCGGGCGACTCGGCAGCCCGATCGCAGGGGGGAGCGCCACGGATGGGTTGCATCGCGCGTGTCCTCGCGGGCGCGGGCGCGGCCTTGCTGGTCGCAACGCCCGCTGCACCGGCCGCCGAACCCAAGACCGGCGCATCGACTCCGGCGGAGGTGATCGGACGCTTGCAGGTCGCGATCGCCGACGACTTCGCGCACGGCCGCGCTGTCGAGGAGCTCCGGCTCGAGACCCGCAACGGTCTCCTCCACGTCGACGCACGCGGCCCGATGCGAGCGCGTGCCCACGAGCTGGCGGGCCGTCGCGTGCGCATCCGCGGGCAGCGCCGCGGGGGTGGGCTCACGGCGGCGGCCCTCGACGCCGTCGACACGCCGCGGCCGGCCGCCAACCTCGCGGCCGGGCCGCAAGTGCGTCGCGTCGCGGTCGTGATGCTGCGCGACCGCGATCGCCCCGAGCCCATCGCGCGCAGCGTCATGGAGAACGTGATGTTCGGCGCGGGCGGGGTCGCGCGGTTCTACTCCGAGGCCTCCTACGGACAGCTGCAAATGACCGGGCGCGTGTTCGGCTATTACGAAGCCACCTTCGACCCCCTCGACTGCAGCTGGCGAGCTTGGGTTGCCGATGCCGAGCGTCTCGCCGCGCGCGATGGCTATTCGCCTGACGACTTCGAGCACCTCGTTGTCTACGTCCCGGCGCGCGACTACCTTCGGCCTGGTTGCGGTTTCGGGGGCATGGCGGGACCTGGCCAGTACAGCGCCATCCACGGCCTCACCGACCCGACCGTACTCGTGCGCGGCATTGTGCACGAGCTCGGGCACAATCTCGGACTGGATCACGCCGCTGCCCTCGACTGTGGCGACCAGACGATCGCGCCGCCGTCGGACTGCGCCGTGGTCCCGTACGGCGATCGGTTCGATCCAATGAGCTACAGGCCGATGGATCTCACGTTCAAGCACTTTCACGCGTTCCACAAGCACCAACTTGGCTTCCTGCCCGCGTCGCAGCAACGCACGCTTGCGACTGCCGGCCGACACATCGTGCAGCTCGAGTCGAGTTCGCTTCCACCGATCGCGGACGCCGTGCAGTCGGTCCGGATCCCGACACCCTCCGGCACATACCTGGTCGAACGCCGGGAACCCACTGGGTCGTTCGAGATCGGTACGTGCTGCGTGTGGCTGCGCGTCATACGCATCCGCGAAATACTGCTCCTCGACGCGACCCCGAGCACCGACACGAAAGTCGGTAGAGACGGATTTGCGGACGCCCATCTCGCCGTCGGGAAGACGTTCACGGATCCGGCCGCGGGCGTATCGATCACCACGGTCGCAGACGCACACGGGGTCGCGACCTTGAAGATCTGTCTCGGGCCGTGTTCGCCGCCGATCGCGGTTGAGTTCGTCGGGCGGATGCTGCGCGTGCGCGGCACCCCGGACGACGACCTGGTACGGGTGTGGATGATCGCCCCCGGTGTCTTCGCGATCGGCACGGACGATGCGCCGGTCGCGTTGGGCGCGGGGTGCGCGCGCGAGCACGGTTTCCCGATCTGTCGCAGCTCGAGGAGGTACCCGCTCGTCAAGGTGGAGCTCGGCGCCGGCAACGACCGCGTCGAGCTCGCGGGCACGTTCCGGTCCTGGCTCTCCGGCGGCATCGGCGATGACGCGTTTGTCGGGGGCGACGGCCCCGACTGGTTCTTCGGGGGACCCGGCATCGACACCGTCGACTACCGCGGTCGCGCCGGTTCCGCCCCTCTCCGGGGGACGCCGGGTACCGGCACCGACGACGGTCGGCCGGGGGAGAAGGACAACGTCCGGGGCGACGTCGAGCAGGTGCTGTTGCCGGGTTGACCCGCGTCGCAAGATCAGGCGGGGCGTTCCCAGTGGACGACGGGGTCGATCTCGCCGTTCTCGACGTCGTAAACGAAGCCCGCGATGACGTGCAGCGGCGCGAGGTACGGCTGTTGCGTGAGTATCGCGATGTCCTCGCGCAGCGCGGCCGTGTGGTCGTCAATGGGGAAGAACCCGAGGTCCGCGCCGGTGCGACGGCGGAGCTCCTCGTCGGTCACGCCCGCGAGGCCGCACTCGGTGTGCTGCATCACGACGACCGTGTCGACGCCGAGGACGTGACACGACAGTGCGAGGCTGCGCAGGACGTCGTCGGTGACGCGGCCGCCCGCATTGCGGATCACGAGCGCGTCGCCCAGGTGCAAGCCGAGCGTGGCGAATGCGTCGATGCGGGCGTCCATGCAGGTCACGATCGCCAAGTGCTGGGTCGGGCGGGGGTCGGCGACGTTGGCGTGGCTCGCCGCGTAGCCCGCGTTCGCGGCGATGAGTCGGCTGATCTGGGTCACGCCTCAGATGATTGCGCACGGAGTGCGCATGCCGAAAATCGTGCGAGGTGCCTGGCTCATACGCTGGCGGAGGTGCGGCGGGCATTCGCGCCGTTGTTCACGCGCACCGGGGTCAACCTCGTATGTTCGGGCCACGATCACGACTACCAGCGGAGCGTGCCCATCGACGGCGTGACCTACGTCGTGTCCGGTGGTGCGACGCGGGCGCGGCTGACCGGAACGCGGTCGTTCACGGCGGCGGCATTCAAGCTCCAACACTTCCTCGATATCGCAGTCTTCGAAGATCGTCTCATCGTGCGCGCCGTTACCGCGAAAGGGCATGTGGCCGACGAAGTGATCCTCCCGCCGGTCGTCCGTGGCTCCTAGCCTCGGAAACAGTGATCAAGTACCTCGGTTCGAAACGTCGGCTGGTCCCGGTGCTGGGCGACATCTGTACCGCAGTCGGCGCCAAGCGCGCGCTCGATCTGTTCACTGGCACGACGCGAGTGGCGCAGGAGTTCAAGCGGCGCGGCGCCCACACGTCCGCGCTGGACTCCGCCACATACGCGCACACATTCGCCCAGACCTACGTCGCGCTCGACGCCGACGCGGTGGATGAGCGCGAGATCGCCGACGCGCTGCGGCACTTGAGTGCAGTCTCCGGGACCGACGGCTATGTGACCGAGACGTTCTGTCATCGGTCGCGGTTCTTCCAGCCCCACAACGGCCGCCGCATCGACGGCATCCGCGACGCCATCGAGCTCGAGTACCGCGCGAGCTGGCTGTATCCAGTGCTGCTCTCGAGCCTGATCGAAGCGGCCGATCGAGTGGATTCCACGACCGGGCTCCAGATGGCGTACGTGAAGGCCTGGGCGCCACGGTCGTACAACCAACTCGAGCTGCGCGTCCCGGAACTCGTCGTGGGGACAGGAACGGCCCACCAGGGGGATGCGTGCGAGCTGGCCCGTCACCTCGGGTCGTTCGACCTCGTGTACCTCGACCCGCCCTACAACCAGCACCGATACTTCACGAACTACCACATCTGGGAAACCCTCGTCGCGTGGGACGCGCCCGAGTACTACGGCGTCGCGTGCAAGCGCGTCGACGCGCGAGACGAGACAACGAAGAGTGTGTTCAACGACAAGCGGCGCATGCCGGCCGCGCTCGGCCAAGTGATCGCGGACGTGGACGCCCCGGTCGTCGTCGTGTCGTACAACGACGAGTCGTGGGTCACGATCGGCGAGCTCGTTGCAATGTGCACGGCGCGGGGGTCAGTGCGCACGCTCGCGTTCGACTCCAAGCGTTATGTCGGCGCCCAGATCGGCATTCACAATCCTCGTGGCGAGCGGGTCGGAGCGGTTTCGCACCTACGCAATCGGGAATACGTCGTTGTGGCCGGCCCCGCCGATTTGCTGGCCCGGCTGGACGCGGCGACCCTCCCCGACCCGGCCACCGTGTAGCGCCTGAACAGGCGTTTCAGCTGCGGTACCGGCCGAATGGCCCACTATCGGAGCGAATCTTCACGCGATTTCGATGGAGCTGATGTGTCCGCCGGTCGATGCAGGCAGTGAAATGGAGCCGATGACCGCAACCTTCGTGCACCCGCCGCCGTCCCCTGTCCTCGGACCCGCGGCGTTGACGTCGGTGTCACCCTGCCTCCACCGCAACCCGCCGCTGACTCCCACCGCCTTCTTCTCGTCGCGGCGCCACCTTCTCGTTGGGGCCGGCATCGTGTTCGGGTTCCTGGCGCTGGCCGCGGCTGTGTCGAACGCGTGGCTGCTGCTCCAGTGGGACGAGCCCATCCAACGCTATGTCGAGGGGCACCGCAGCGGCACGCTCGATGTCTTCTTCTTGACCGCCTCGCGGTTTGGCTCGACGCTCGTCGTGCTCTCGCTCGGAGTTCTGTTCTCGGTCCTCACCTGGCGGCGATGTCGTGCCGTTGCTATCGCGGCGATCGCCGCGACATTCGGCCGCCCGCTCGTCGAGTTCCTCATGAAGGCGTTCGTCGAGCGCGATCGGCCCGATCTCGAGCGCATGGTCGACGGCGTCGGGTATTCGTTCCCGAGTGGCCACGTCATGGCCGCGGTCGCGCTGTGGGGACTTCTGCCGCTCGTGGTCGGCCTGTTCACGCGCCGCCGGGTGCTGTGGTGGTCGTCGGTGTTCGTGGCCGGCGTCATGATCGTCGCCATCGCCGCGAGCCGCCTCTATCTCGGCGTCCACTGGTTCTCCGACGTCGTTGGTGGCCTGCTCGTCGGCTCGTTCTTCTTGATCGGAATCGAGTACGTGGTGCACCGCGCCCATGCGATGCAACCGTGCCGTCACCGCACCTGACGACCGCGTTCGGCTGCGTTCGCCCTACTCCGACTCTTCGATCTCGGTGATCGGCGCGGCGGTGAAGAGGTAGGTGCGCAGCACCTTCTCCCAGCCGGGGTCGTTGCGGCGCAGCCATTCGAGCGTCATGGCTGCATGCTCCTTCTCCTCGTCGCGGTTGTGCGCGAGAACGGCGCGCAACGACTCGTCGGCAGTCGCGTCGACACGCTGGTCGTACCAGTCGATCGCTTCGAGCTCCTCTTGCAACGAGACAATGGCCCGGTGGCGCTCCATCGTCGCCGGTGCCAACCGTTCGATCGGCTCGTGATAACCCGCGTGCTCACCCATTGGAACTCCTCGTCGCGAGCCGCCCAGATGGTATATCCAGCGCGGCTACCCGCGAACCGGGAGCGGGAAACGAACGAGTGCCCGGAAAGTGCACCAACAGATAGGTGTTTCACCCACCGCAGCGGTGCGTGAGTCACCTATCAGATGGAGGAACTGCATCCCGGTCGCGCCGGTACAAGTCCTCCCAGAATCGGGCGACGATCCGGAGACTGTCGCTCATCGCCCGACCGGTGCACAGGGCCCGAACCGCACCGGCATGGATTCCAGTCCGCTGATGAAGTTGGCTCGCCGCCGGGGGAGTGACGCGGGGTCAGCGGCCAACTCCAGATCGGGCACTCGGTCGAGGAGCCGCTCGAACATCACGTTCAGTTCGAGCCGGGCGAGTGCTTGGCCGAGGCAGAAGTGGGCGCCGAACCCGAACGCAACGTGCTCGTTCGGGTCGCGTTCGATATCGAACCGGAACGGATCGACGAACTTGGCGGCGTCGCGGTTTGCCGATTCGTACAACAACATGCATTTCTGACCTGCCTGCAGCGCCTGTCCCAGGAACTCGGTGTCCTGCACGACCGTGCGGCACATGTTCTTGATCGGGCTCACCCACCGCAGCATCTCCTCGACTGCCGTGGGGATCCTCGACGGATCGTCGGCGAGCAACTTGTGCTGCTCGGGGTGCAACAACAGCTGCTCCATCCCACCGCTGATGACATGGCGCGTCGTCTCGTCGCCGCCGACGAGGATCAACAGCGACTCGTGGAGCACTTCGTCGGGCGAGAGCCGGTCGCCGTCGACCTCGGCGTGCACGAGGATGCTCATGAGGTTGTCGGCCGGTTCTTGTTGGCGCTGCTCGACCGCGTGAGTGCAGAACTCCGTGTATTCCGTCATGGCGTTCATCGCAGCCAGGAATTGCTCGTCGCTCGCACTGCCGCTCTGCGCGCTGACCATGTCGTCCGACCAGCGCAGCAGATTGTCGCGATCGGCCGGATCGACGCCCAGCATGTCGCCGATCATGATCATCGGCAGCGGCGCGGCGACGTCGCGGACGAAGTCGCATTCGCCCTGCTCGCAAACGCGGTCGATGATCTCGTCACAGACGTTGCGCAGCTTCTCCGTTGTGTCGCGCACGCGTCGAGGCGTGAACCCGCGGTTGACAAGCTTGCGGCGAGTCCAGTGTTCGGGATCGTCCATGTCGATCATCATTGGGAGCGGACCCGAGTCCGGGCGGATTCCTCCCGTGCTCGAGAACAACGTGGGGTCCTTCGACGCGCCGAGCACCGCCGCGTAGGACGCGAGGCCCCAGACGCCGTTTTTCTCGTCGAAGTACACGGGCGCGTTGGCGCGCATCCACGCATACTTTTCGTGCGGGTCGTCGACGTAGAACCCGCCGTCGACGAGGTCGATGTCGGGGCGGGTGGGGTGGTCAGCCACGGGCGTCAGTGTCACCCGTCACTTGGGCGGCATCCGGATTCCCGCGTCGAGGCGGATGACTTCGCCGTTCAAGTACGGATTGCGCACGATCTCCATTGCCAGCGACGCGAACTCGTCGACAGAGCCGAGTCGCTTCGGGAACAGCACTGATCGGCCGAGCGCGGTGCGCGCTTCGTCGGGCATCGAGCCGAGCAGCGGCGTGTCGATGAGCCCGGGTGCGATCGTGCACACCCGGATTCCGGCCGCCGAGAGATCGCGCGCAGCCGTCAGCGTCATCGCGACGACGCCGCCCTTCGACGCCGAGTAGGCGAGCTGGCCCGTCTGCCCGTCGAATGCTGCGACGGAGGCTGTGTTCACGACGACACCGCGCTGGCCGTCAGCGTCGGCGTCGTTCCCGTTCATGGCCGCTGCCGCGAGGCGGAGCACGTTGAACGTCCCGATCAGGTTGACTTCGAGAACCGTCCGGAAGGGCTCGACGTGATGGGGCGTGCCGTCGCGAGCGATCGTGCGCTCGACCCACCCGATCCCCGCGCAGTGGATGCACGCTCGCAGCGGCGCAACACTGGTCGCGACCTCGATGGCGGCGCGCACCTGTTCCTCGTCGGCGACATCAGCCGCCGCGAAGGAGCCCCCGATGGTGGTCGCGACGGTCGGCCCTTTCGTGGCGTCGCGGTCGACGACGACGACGTGCGCACCCGCGTCGGCCAGGCGGCGCGCCGCCGCCTCGCCCATCCCCGAGGCGCCGCCCGTGACGATGGCGGTGGATCCGGTCAGCGACATGACGCCGGACGTTACCCGAGGGCGGCACCGTCGCTGCCAGACTCTCGGCGTGCCCCTCATCAGCTACGCGCAACACCTCCGGAACCACGCCGACCGCGATCCCGAGCACCCGGCGATCACGGACGAGAAAGGCACCGTGACGCGCGGCGAGCTCGAGCTGCTGGCCAACCGGATTGCACGGACGCTCGCCGGCCAGGGAGTTCGAACGGGCGACCGGGTCACCATCGCGCGGCCCAACAGCATCGAGTTTCTCGCCACCGTGTACGCGTGCTGGAAGTTGGGCGCGACGCCGCAGCCGATCTCCGCGTGGCTGCCACCGCGCGAGTTCGACGCGATCGTGGAGCTCGCCACGCCGCGCGTTTTCGTCGACGAGCAGTGGGCGATTGCTGTCGACGCCAGCGACGCGCCAGTACCGGATGCGGTTGCCGATCCGTGGAAGGCAATGACCTCGGGCGGCAGCACCGGGCGGCCGAAGCTGATCCTCGCGGGCGGCCCGGGATTGATCGACCCCGACGCCGACCCCTTGCTGATGATCCAGCGCGACGGCACCCACCTGATGCCCGGTCCGCTGTACCACAACGGCCCGTTCGTGTGGTCCACCACCGCGTTGCTGGCCGGCAATCACGTCGTGCTCGGTGCCAAGTTCGACGCGCCGCGGACACTCGAGCTCATCGACCGGCACCGACCCGACTCGATGTACGTCGTGCCGACGATGATGGCGCGCATCTGGAAGCTGCCCACCGAGGTACGCGAGCGGTACGACGTCTCGTCGCTGAAGGTCGTGTGGCATCTCGCGGCGCCGTGCCCGCCCTGGCTGAAGCAGGCATGGATCGACTGGCTCGGTGCCGACGCGATCTTCGAGCTGTACGCGGGTACCGAAGCGCAATCGGCGACGATCATCACCGGACGCGAGTGGCTCGAGCATCGCGGTTCGGTGGGTCGGCCGCTCGCGGGTGAGATGAAAGCGTTCGACGCCGACGGCAACGAGCTGGCGCCGGGCGAAGTGGGCGAGATCTACATGCGCTCGGCCGGCGGCGCCAAGACCTACACCTACATCGGCGCGCAGGCCCGCACGCTGCCGGGCGGCTGGGAGTCGCTCGGTGACATGGGTCGCGTCGACGCCGACGGCTACGTCTACCTGACCGACCGCCACAGCGACATGATCCTCGTCGGCGGCGCCAACGTGTACCCGGCGGAGATCGAAGCTGCGCTCGACGAACACCCACGGGTGCGATCGTCGGCGGTCATCGGCCTGCCCGACGACGATCTCGGGAGTCGACCGCACGCGCTGGTGCAGACCGACGACGGCACGCCGATCGACGAAGACGAACTCCGTGCCCATCTCGCGGACCGGCTCGTACGCTACAAGCTGCCACGCAGCTACGAGTTCGTCGCCGAGGCCCTGCGCGACGACGCGGGCAAGGTGCGCCGCAGCGCGCTGCGGGCCGAACGCGCCTGACCCTTGTCTCCGCGCCGACATCCACCACTGCGAAGCGACCGACGCGAGTTGAATGGCGGCGCCGCACGGCGCCGCCACTCAACTCCGTGCTGCAGCTGTCGTTAGCCGAGAATCGCCTCGAGATTCCTGGCCAGCTGCACGAAGTGCCGGTTCCGTCCGATGCCGAGGTTGAGCTCAACCGGACAGGTTTCGCCCGGCGGCTGCTCGTGCGCGCTGAACGGGTCCCGCAGCTTCATCAGACCCTCGTTGCGATACGCCTCACGGATAATCATGGGCAGGAACGCTGACCGTGTCTTGAGCTCCTGCGGCACGCGGCCGTCGTTCCCCTTCGCGACGAACTGCTCGAACATCTGGCCGACGCCGAGAGCCGACTGCGGCTGGTACAGCGCGAACCCGGCGTCGCACACCGAGCCATCGGGCTGCGGAAACGCGAGCCGGTCGGGCTCGCGGTCGCCGTTGTTGTCGATGTTGCCGTCGCCGAGCGCCTGCATGACCCACTTGCTGGCATCGCAGAACGCTTGCCGTATGTCCTTCCATGCAGCCGCCGCATTTCCGACGCCGCGGATGTTTTGGCCGTTGTTGATCGCCGTCTGCACGCGCCGGTGCGCCTTCAACGGCTTTTTCTCGGGGTTGATCCCGAGGCGGCGAGCCCAGTCGTCATAGATGGCCACCGCCACTTCCGAGATGAACGGCGTCTGGACCTTGCCGAAGCCGACGTAACGGTCGTTGATTGACGGGTCGAGCGGACTCATACCGAAACCCATCTCGAAGTCGTCGAGGTACACGTTGGCGTTGACAGTCCCCGGTACCCAGTCGAAGCCGCCCTCCTCGAGCAGATCGATCTTGTCGAGCTTGACGCGGTTGCCCCTACTGTCGCGCAGGTTGTGCCATTCGGCGTAGCCGGCCGGCCCCCAGTAGCCGTGGTTGAACCGCGGCGTGCGGCACGCCTCCATCTCGACGTCGAGTGAGGGCGGTGCGGTGGGCAACGCGGCGAGTGCGCACCATCGGTTCGGGCGCCGGCCCGCGATCACCCACGGGTTCAAGCACGCGGCCTCGTACAGGGCGCCGACCGTGCCCTTGCCTTCGAACCCGTACAGCTCTTGACAATTCGCGGGCCGCCCGAAGAGCTCTGGGAAGGCCAGCGCGGCCGTCGCGACCGCCACCTTGTAGCGGGTGAAGAGGCTGAAGCGCAGCGTGATGTACCGGCTGCCGTCGACGTCGCCGTAGAACGTCGACCAGACCTTGCCTTCCTTGACGACGCCCGGGACTCGCGGGCAGCTCGGATTCCCCGTGGGAATCGGCGTATCGGGCAAGACGTTGATGACGTCTTGTTCGGACACCTTGTCGGGGCCCGCCGCAGCAGGCGTCGCGCCGAGACCGGTCGAGAACAGTCCGAGGACAATCCCGCCGACGATCGCGACGCGTGCTCGCGTCCACGCGGCCCTTCTTCCTTGACGCATTGGTTCCCCCTACATGTGCGTTGCTCGGGCTGCAATACACAAGCGGTCTGCAACCGCACATTTCGACCGCCCTTCGACAAGATGAACACACGCGCATCAACGCGCGCAACCGCGCGCACGACGCGCGTCGCGTCGCGAAAAAGTGCGCGCGCGACACACGTTCTCGCGCGCGTATGACTCGAGTGCGCGCGTGCGCGACGACATCTCCGACTTCGGGGTCAAGTGGGTGACACCGCGTCTCATCCTTTCGGGAACCGCATGTTGTCCCTTGGGTAGAGAAGCAGGTCGTCTACGTGTGCGCGTTGGGGACGAACCCCTGTCGCAACGTGTTCTCGCTGATCGCGCGCGGCTCGACGAACTGCCGCAAGTAGTCGGGGCCGCCCGCCTTCGAGCCCACGCCGGAGAGTCCGAACCCACCAAATGGGTGACGGCCGACCACGGCGCCGGTCGTGCCCCGGTTCAAGTAGACGTTGCCAGCACGGAGTTCGGTGGCGCCGCGCGCGAGGTGGGACGGCGAACGGGAGAAACAACCAGCGGTCAGCGCATACTCGGTCTCGTTCGCGAGCGCGATCGCGTCGGCAAAGCTGGGAGCTTGTTCCAGCGTGCATACGGGCCCGAAGATCTCCTCGCGGGAGACGCGCGCATCGCCCGCGACCGCGACGAGTGTGGGCCCGACGTACCAACCGCCGGTGGGGACGTCGGCGCGTTGCACCAAAATCTGGCCCTCTCTCGCCGCCAACTCCTGGTACTCCCGCACCCGTTGGTGCGCGCCGGCGTCGATGAGCGGTCCGACAACTGTCGCCGGGTCGCGCGCCCGCCCGAGCGGGACGAGCTCGGTCGCACCCGCGAGGCGCGTCGCAAGCGCGGCGTAGACGGCATCGGTCGCGATGACCCGCGAGGCCGCCGAGCACTTCTGGCCGGCGTACCCGAACGCGCTCTGCACGATTGCCGGAACGGCCTCGTCGAGATCGGCATCGTCGTCGACCACGATCGGATTCTTGCCGCCCATCTCGGCGACGACGCGTTTCACGTGTCGTTGACCGGGCTGTACGGCCGCGGCCCGCTTGATGATGTCGAGGCCGACGGCCTTCGAGCCAGTGAACGTGATGAACGCGACGTCGGGATGCTCGACGAGATGCGGTCCGAGCACCTCGCCGACCCCCGGGAGGAACGCGAGCGCGTGAGGTGGAACTCCGGCTTCGAACAGGATCTCCACGAGCCGCAGCGCGACGCCCGGCGTTTGCTCCGCGGGTTTGAACACGACGGTGTTGCCGGTGACGAGCGCGGCGACGACCATTCCGGTCGGGATCGCGAGCGGAAAATTCCACGGCGCGATCACGACGCCGACGCCGCGAGGTTGATACAGGTAGCGGTTCACCTCGCCGGGCGGCGACAACATCTCGGCGCCGACGCCCAAATGGAGCGCGGCGCGCCCGTAGTACTCGCAGAAGTCGATGGCCTCGCACACGTCGGCATCCGCCTCGGCCAGCGGCTTCCCCGCCTCGAGCACGCACAAGGCCGTGAGCTCGTCGCGCCGCCGGCGCATGATGTCCGCGGCGCGGAACAATGTTGCCGCCCGTTCCGTCCAGGACCTCTGGTGCCACTCACCGTCGGCGCGTGCCGTGGCGATTGCGGCGTCGGCATGCTCGGTCGTCGCGGCCGCGCTCTCACACACGACCGTCGTCGTGCAGCTGGGATCCACCGAGACGATGGTGTCGCGCGTTTCGAGCGCGCGTCCGTTGATGAGCAGGGGCGCGTGGAAGCCCAGCTCACGGTCGACCCGCTCGACCGCGGCGACGAGCCGGTTCTCGACCTCTTCGCGTCGGAGCTCGGCCGGTGGCTCGTTCACGAACGCCCCCGGCGCACCGGCATCGGTGACGCGGCGCCGTGCGGGAAGGGGCGCCCGCGGCCGCGCGCGAGCCGCCGGTGCGGCGACCAGCGCGTCGGTATCCCGGCCGTCGGTGAATCGCTGTCGCACGAACGACTCGTTCGACGTGTTCTCGAGCAGGCGGCGAACGAGATACGCCATGCCGGGCACGAGCTCGCCGACCGGCACGTACACGCGGGTCCGCACGCCGAGGTCACGAACGGCGGCGTGCAACGGTGGCGCCATGCCGTTCAGTACTTGCACCTCGATGGCGTCGTCGGACAAGTCGGCAGCTCGCGCCGCGCAGATCGCGTACGCGATGCTGCGGGCGTTGTGACTCGCAAAGGCGGGACGCACGTCGCCGGCGTGGGCGACGAGCATCGACGTGCACCGTTCGTACGACGCGTCGGTCTCGTCCTTGTCCGGCCGGACTGGGGAACGCCACCCGTGGGCACGCGCTTTGATCGTCTCCGCGTCCCAGTACGCGCCCTTGACGAGTCGGACTTGCAGCGGTGTGGCCAGCGTCGCACCCGACCATTGGACGAGATCCGCGAGGTCGTCCTCGGCGTCCATCCGGTATGCCTGCACCACACATCCGAGCGGCGGTCCCTCCGGGGCGCGTGCCCCGATCTCGCGGAGCAGTTCGAACGTCGCATCCTTCAATTCGTCGTGCTCGGTGTCGAGGTGCACGGTCGCGCCCGCGGCCCGGGCCACGTCGAGGATCGGCGTGAGCCGCTCGATCGCCTGCGCAATACCGGCGTCGGTCGTGGCGGGGCCCAACAACGGGGCGAGTGCGCTCGCCTTCACCGAAACGTTCGCGCGCGGGACAGGACCCCAGGGGTCCCACTCGAGGAGGGGCCGCGCGGGCCAGGTCGGCGCAGCCGCGACGAGCGCGTCGAGCATCTCGCGGAGGCGGCGCGCGTACGCGTCGGCGTCGGCGAGCGTGAGCGTCTTCTCGCCGAGCAGATCCACGGTGGCCGCGTAGCCGCTCCTCCACAACGCTGCGACCCTCGCCACGCCGTCGGGAGCGTCGCGGCCGCCGATGAACTGTTGCGCCATCCGCCGGATGCCGCCGCGCGCGACCGTCGACGCGAGCCGGGCGCCGAACGGCAGCCCATGCGCGGCGCGCAACCCGGCCCGGACGACCGCGGGGGAGTCGTCGGTGCGCAGGTACTGGTCGAGGTGGTCGAGCACGTCGGCGGGTGACGTGCACGCCGGGAAGACGTCAACGAATCGAAACAACCCGGTCTTGAAGTCCGGACGCTTTGCCGCCCACGCCAACAGGCGGGCGTTGGCGTCGAACCGCGCCCGCGCCGAAGGCGCCGCTGCACGCAGGATGGCACGGGCGAGCTGTTCGACATCCGCCTCGGCCGGCACGACCATCCGACCGTTCTACTCCGCGCGCCGCGCCGCCGCCGCCCAACCCCTGCGAACCGGCGTGACAAAGGCGCGCTGTACGCGCCTCAGGCACGCCAGTTCGGGGTGTGGGTTACAGGTCGGGGAGTCCGAGCTCCAGGTTGGGCTCCTCGAGGCCACCGTCGACCTCGAACAGCTTGCCGGTGACGAAGCTGGCGGCCGGCGACGCGAGGTACAGCGCGCAGAGCGCGATGTCGTCGGGGTCGCCGAGACGCTTCAGGGGAGTGCGGCGCACCATCTCGTCGTGGATCTCGTCGTTCTCGAGGACGATGTCCAGCGCGGACGTGGCGATCGACCCGACGGCGATGGCGTTGACGCGCACCTTGGGGGCGAGATCGACGGCCATGAGTCGCGTCATGTGTGACAGCGCGGCCTTGGCCGTCCCATAGGCGACGAACCCGCGATCGCGGAGTCGCCCGATCGCGGAGGAGATGTTGACGATCGCGCCGCTGCCGGTCTCGAGCATGTGCGGGATCGCGGCCTTCGAGCACACGAAGGCGGTCGTGACGTTGAAGTGAAACGATCGCTCGAGGAAGCCGGGGCTCGTGTCGAGAAACGGACGCGGCATTGTGCCGCCCGCGTTGTTCACGACCACGTCAACCGTGCCGAGCTCGGCTACCGCCTGCGCGACGATGTCCTCGACGGCAGCGTTGTCGTTGACGTCGCACGGAACGACGAGGGCGCGTCGGCCCAGCTTGCGCACGTCGTCGGCGACAGCCTCGAGCTGTTCCTTCGTACGGGCTGCGAGCACGATGTCGGCGCCCGCGTCGGCGAACACGCGCGCGGTCGCGGCGCCGATGCCGCGCCCGGCGCCAGTGACGATCGCGACCTTGCCGTCGAGCCGAAACGCGTCGAGGTGGCTCACGCCAAGTACCGACTGACGGTTTCGACGATCGCAGCCGGCTTGTCGCCGCCGTCGCGTTCGATCGTGATCTTCGTCGTGGCCTGGACGCCGCCGGTCACTTCGACGACGTCGAGCACCTCGGCGGTCGCGCGCAGCTTCGATCCGACGGGTACGGGCGACGGGAAGCGCACCTTGTTGACGCCGTAGTTGATGCCCATCGAGATGTCCTTCACGCGCACGAGCTGCCCGAGGAAGTGCGCGGCGAGCGACGCGGTGAGGAAGCCGTGCGCGATCGGCCCGCCGAACGGTCCGGCCTTGGCTCGTTCGGTGTCGACGTGGATCCACTGGTTGTCGAGCGTGGCCTCGGCGAACTGGTTGATCTGTTCTTGGGTGATCGTGATCCAGTCGGTCGGACCGGCGGTCGTCCCGACTGCGGCGAGCAGGTCGGCGGTCGAGTCGAAGACGTGCGCGCTCATGTTCCCCCTTGCCGGGACCTCCGCGGCTCGCGGCGAGCCGTTCCCGTGCAAACAGTCGTACCACGGTGGTGCCAAAGCACGGAATTGGCGCAGCCACGGCCTATCTTGCGGCCATGGCCAAGAAGGGCGAGACGAGCGCGAAGCGACCGGAGGGGAGCGGAGCGCGGAGTCGACCCGTGAAGGCCAACGGCGAGTACTCGGCCGAGCACATCCACGTGCTCGAAGGGCTCGACCCGGTTCGCAAGCGGCCTGGTATGTACATCGGCTCGACCGGTCCGACCGGCTTGCACCACTTGGTGTGGGAGGTCGTCGACAACGCGGTCGACGAGGCGATGGCCGGACACTGCTCGCGCATCGACGTCGTCTTGCGCGCCGACGGTTCGGTGCGCGTCGCCGACGACGGGCGTGGGATCCCGGTCGACGAGCACCCGCAGTACAAGGGCCGCTCGGCGGCCGAGATCGTCATGACGACACTGCACGCGGGCGCCAAGTTCGGCGGCGGCGGCGGCTACAAGGTGTCGGGCGGGCTGCACGGCGTCGGCGTTTCGGTAGTCAACGCGTTGTCGAAGCACCTCGTTCTCGACGTCGATCGCGACGGCGCGACGCATCGTCAGGAGTACGCGGCAGAGAAGACGCGGGGCGGCGCCGTGAAGCCGGGGGTGCCGCAGGGTCCGCTGACGAAGGTCGGCGTGTCCAAGCGCGGGCACACCGGCACGACGGTCACGTTCTGGCCCGATCCCGACGTGTTCGAGGACGTCGAGTTCCGCGCCGCGACCGTGATGGAGCGGTTGCAGGTGATGGCGTTCTTGAACCGCGGGCTCGTGATCGCGTTCCGCGACGAGCGGCCCGGACACAAGCACGAGCAGGTGTTCCAGTACGACGGTGGGATCGTCGACTTCGTACGCCACCTCAATGCCGCCAAGGAGCCGCTGTTCAAGGACGTCGGGTCGTTCTCGGAGCGCGGCGACGAAGGCGAGGTGGAGGTCGCGTGGCAGTGGAACACGGGATACAACGAGGGCCTGCACTCGTACGCGAACGGCATTTCGACGACCGAGGGCGGCATGCACTCCGAGGGGTTCAAGCGGGCGCTGACGCAGGCCCTCAACCGCTACGCCAAGGCGCGCGATCTCGTGAAGGCGAAGGACGCGACGTTCCAGGGTGACGACGTACGCGAGGGGCTCACCGCGATCGTCTGCGTGCGCCTGGCCGAGCCGCAGTTCGAAGGTCAGACGAAGTCGAAGCTCGGCAACACGGAGATCCGGTCTCTCGTCGAGCGCGCAACCAACGAGCGGTTCGGACGCTGGCTCGAGGAACACCCGAACCAGGCCAAGGCGATCGTCCAGAAGGCGACCCACGCGGCGCGGGCCCGAAGCGCGGCCAGGCAGGCCCGCGAGCTGACGCGGCGCAAGACCGCGCTCGACGGCGTCGGCATGCCCGACAAGCTCGCCGATTGTGCGGCGCGCGCCCGTGACGAGACGGAGTTGTTCATCGTCGAAGGCGACTCCGCGGGCGGATCGGCGCGAGACGCGCGCGACCCGAAGACCCAGGCGATCCTCCCGTTGCGGGGCAAGGTCCTCAACGTCGAGCGCGCGTCGATCGACAAGATCGTGGCCAACGCCGAGATCCAGGCGCTCACGGCCGCGATCGGCGCCGGCATCGGCCCCGACTTCGACCTCGACAAGGTGCGCTACGGCAAGGTCGTCGTGCTCGCCGACGCCGACGTCGACGGCGGGCACATCCGGACGTTGCTGATCACGTTCTTCTACCGGCAGATGACGCCGTTGGTGGAGCACGGCCGGCTGTACGTCGCGCAGCCGCCGTTGTACTCGGTGGAGATCGGCGGCACCAAGGTGTACGTCGCCGATGACGCGGCGCGGCTCGCGCTGGTCGAACAGCACTCGAATCGCACGCTCCAGTTTGCGCGCTTCAAGGGGCTGGGTGAGATGGACCCGCACGAGTTGCGAGAGACGTGCATGGACCCGGCGACGCGCAATCTCGTCAAACTTGACGTCGAGGAGGGCGGCAGCACCGACGGCGTGCTGTCGGTGCTCATGGGCGACGACGTCGAAGCGCGCCGCGCCTGGATACAACGCAACGCCAAGGACGCCCGCTTTCTCGACGTCTGAGGCGAGGCTCGAGTCGATCTCCCATGGAGGATGACATGGCCCGTCGGAAGCCACCCGGCAACCAGATGACCCTCGAAGCGCCCGACGTCCCGTCGCGCGCGCTGGCCGAGGAGGTCGAAGCGGCCTTCCTCGAATACTCGATGAGCGTGATCGTCGCGCGCGCGTTGCCGGACGTGCGCGACGGCCTGAAGCCGGTACACCGCCGGATCCTGTGGGCGATGTACGACGCCAACCTGCGTCCCGACCGCCCGTTCGTCAAGTGCGCGCGCGTGGTCGGCGACACGATGGCGCGCTTCCATCCGCACGGCGATTCCGCGATCTACGACGCGCTCGTTCGCATGGGGCAGTGGTTCTCGGTCACGGGGCTGCTCGTCGACAAGCACGGCAACTTCGGTTCGCCGTCAGATCCGCCGGCCGCTTCGCGCTACACGGAATGCCGGCTGTCGACGCTTTCGATGGAGTTGTTGGCCGGGATCGACGAAGGCACTGTCGACTTCTCACCGAACTACGACGCATCGACCACTGAACCGAACGTCGTACCGGCCCGCTTTCCCAACCTGTTGGTCAACGGCTCGCAAGGAATCGCGGTCGGGATGGCGACCAACATCCCGCCGCACAACCTCGCCGAGGTGTGCAACGCGGCGTTGCGACTCATCGACAAGCCCGACGCGACGTTGTCGGAGCTGATGCGGCACGTGAAAGGCCCCGACTTCCCGACCGGCGGGCTCATCATGGGCGACGACGGCATCAAGGATGCGTACCGAACCGGACGCGGCACCGTGCGCGTCCGCGCCCGCCACGAGCTCGAAGAATCGCGGCGAGGTGCCGCGATCGTGCTCACCGAGGTGCCGTTCCAGACCAGCGTCGATGCAATCGCGGGCAAGCTCGCCGAGCTCGTCGAGAACGGCAAGCTCGACGGCGTACGCGACATCCGCAACGAGTCCGGTCAGGGCGAGACTCGGCTCGTCATCGAGCTACGCGCCGACGCCAACCCGCAGATCGTGTTGAACAACCTGTTCAAGCACACGCCCGCACAGTCGACGTTCCCGGTCAACATGGTCGCGCTCGTCGACGGCGTCCCGCGCACCGTCACCCTGCACGACGCGCTGCGCGAGTGGCTCGACCACCAGGTCGTCGTCCTCACTCGGCGTACGCAGTTCCGGCTCGACAGGGCCGAGGCGCGACTGCACATCGTCGACGGGTTGTTGAAAGCCGTCGACATGATCGACGCGGTCGTCAAGGCGATCCGCTCGTCGGCCGACCGCGCCGCCGCGCGCACGAAGCTCATGGCCGGCCGGTTCGTGTTCTCCGAGATCCAGGCCAACCACATCCTCGACATGCCGTTGGGGCGGCTGACGCAGCTCGGACTCGACGAGTTGGCGGCCGAGAAGCAGGACCTCGAAGCGCGTATCAAGGAGCTCGAGCGGATCCTGGCCGAGCGCGACGTGTTGATGGGCGTGGTCAAAGACGAGCTCGCCGCAGTGCGCGACGGGCACAAGCGGCCGCGCCGCACCGTGATCGAGGCCGACGACGCCGGCACGATCGACGTCGTCGCCCTCGTGGAGGACGAGCCGTACGTCGTGACGATCACCGCGAACGGCTACCTGCGCGCGATCCCGGAACGATCCCGGGGCGCCAAGGTCGCCAACGTCGGCGACAAGGATGCGATCGCCCAGGTGCTCGAGTCGTCTGCGCTCGCGGGGGTGTTGTTCTTCACCGACCGGGGCCGCGCGTACCGCGCCAACGTGCACGACCTGCCGAAGGAGCGGCTCACCGCCGCGCAGAACCTGTTCCAGTTCGGAGAGGGCGAGAAGCTCGTCGCGGTCGTAGACGCGCGATTGCACGAAGAGCATCCCCATCTGGTGTTCGTGACGGCAGGCGGAGGCGTGAAGCGAACTGCGCTGACGGAGTTCGCCGAAGCGTCAGGGCGGCGCGACGGCATCGTCGCGATGAAGCTGGCCGAGGGCGACCGTGTCGTGACCGTGTTCCCCGGCTGGGACGACTACGAGCTGTTGCTCGTCACCGCTGGCGGCCAGGGCATTCGGTTCGGCGAAGCCGACGTGCGGCCGGTCGGTCGCAGCGCGGGCGCGATCCGTGGTGTCAAGCTGAAGGGCGACGATCGCGTCGTCGGCGGCTGTGCGGTCGCGCACGAGGAGATCGTCGTGATCGCGACGACCGGCGGCTACGCGAAACGGACGATGATCGACGAGTTCCCGGTCCAGGCGCGCGGCGGCAGTGGGCTCAAGGCGGCGAAGGTCGACAAGGCGCGCGGCGCGATCGCGGCGGTCGCGCCCGCGGCCGACCAGGTCGCGTTCGTCACCGCCGACGGCGCGGTCGCGCTCGACAGCGGCTCGATCCGGGCCGCCGGACGGGAGGGCGGCGGTTCGCACGTGAGCGGCGTGTCAGGGGAGGTCCAGCGCGTCGTCCCCCTCGCGCCCCGCGAGGAAGGCTAGGGCGCGGGGTTCTCCACCGTTTGCCAGTCGCGCGTCGTGAGGTATGTGCGGAACTGATTGCCGACGTGGAGGATGTCGCCCATCGTCTTCGGGTGGCGCAGCTCGTACAGGTGCGGGAACCGTTCCATTCCCTTCACGAGTTCCCACAGCGCGACCGCGTCGTCGCCTTCGGGCGCGGGGACAACCACCGGCCCGTACGTCGCGTACTCCGATGCGAACACGATCGTCGGCACGCCGTGCGCACCGTACGTCGCGGCCGCGAACTCGTGGTCGGCGCGCACGTCGTCGGTCGTGGTCGGGTCTGCGATCGCGCGCTCGACGACCGTCGCGTCGAACCCCGCGGCGCCGATGACCTCGGCGTGAATCGCGGGCACGTGGGTCTTGATGCCCTGCTCGAAGAACGTCGGCCCAACGGTCGCGTACCAGCGGTCGAGCTCGCCGTTGCCGCGCTCGCGCCGGATCAGCGCGCCCACGCGCATCTGTCCAAATCCGTACGACCACTCACGCTCCCACGGATGTTTCTTGCCCTCGACCCGGTTGACCTCCTCGAGCGAGAAGAACCGCCACGTGATGTCGAGACCGACACGCTCGCGCACGGTACGGATCCACTTCGACGTCTGGTACGCGTACGGGCACATCGGATCGAAGAAGAACTGGATCGCTTCCGGCATGCCAGGATTGTCCCATGACCGAGCCGCTGATCGCATTGTTCGAAGCCGTGTGGGTAGACATCGACGACCTGTGCGCCCCGCTCACCGAAGAAGAATGGAACCTGCCCACCGACTGTCCGGGCTGGACGGTGCGAGACCACGTCGCGCACATGATCGGCACCGAGAACATGCTGGCGGGCGTGCAACCGCCGCCCGTCGACCTCGGTGACACGCCGCACGTGCGCAACGACATCGGCAAGTTCAACGAGCAGTGGGTCGCCGTGTACCGCGCCCGATCGGGCGCCGATGCCCTGGCCGACTTCCGCGCCGTGACCAAGGAACGGCTCGACGCCCTGCGCACGCTGCCGGCGCCGAAGTGGGACGAGGAGGGATTCACGCCCGAAGGGCCAGGCCCGTACCGCCAGTTCATGGAGATCCGCATCTTCGACTGCTGGTACCACGACCAGGACATGCGCGAAGCGCTGCGACGGCCCGGCTTCCTCGAAGGTCCGGTTGCCGACCTGTCACTCGGACGGATCCCGCCGAAGGGATTGCCGTTCGTCGTCGGCAAGAGAGCGGCCGCGCCGCCCGACAGCACGGTCGTGTTCGACGTTGCCGGCACCCCGCCGATCGTCGCGACCATCGCGGTGCCGCCCGAGGGCCGCGCCGCGCTCATCGGGCAAACATCTGAGCCGCCGACGGTTCGCATCACGACCGATCGGCGCACGTTCGCTCGCCTCGCGGGCGGCCGGTGGAGCGGCGACGTGGCACGGGCACGCGGCCACGTCGAGATCGAAGGCGATCAGGAGCTCGGCGACCGCGTCGTCGACAACATGGCGTTCACGATCTGATCGTGTGCCCATTTGCCCGTCTGCCCGTCTGCCCGTCTGCCCGTCTGCCCGTCTGCCCATTTGCCCGTCTGCCCATTTGCCCGACTGCCCGAACTGGCGTGACAAAAGCGCGTGACACGCGCCTGTGTCACGCCAGTTGGGAGCGGGGCGTTTACTTGCCCGACGGCTGTGCGGTGGCGTCGAGCGACGTGATCGCTTCGTCGGTGCGGGCGCGTGATTCCTCGAAAACCTCGCGGTCGCCTTCGTCGAACGTTGGATCGCTCGTCGCCGTCGCGATCGGGACGATCTCGAACGTCTCGCGCAGCACTCGAGTCGCGGTGTAGGTGACGGCGGCGGCGGCGAACTCGCCGGTGCCGGAACCGGTTTCATCGAACCGAACTTCGAGGATCACGCCGTCCTGGCTCTCGACCGGACAGCAGGTGCTTTCGTGCTGGTTCGAGAGGAAGTTTCCGAGGCCGTACGCGACGACCAGCTCGCCTCTGCGCACGATCGGCTGCACGACGTGGGCGTGGTGACCGACGATGAGGTCGATCTCGGGCACCGCCGCCAGCGCCGCCGCGAGGATCATCTGCTCCTCGGTCGGCGCCCGACGGAACTCGTCACCCCAGTGCAGGCTCACGACGACGACGTTGGCTCCGACGCCGCGGGCGGCGCGGGCGTCACTGGCGATGCGGCCCGGATCGATCATGTTGACGAGATATTCCTCGCCGTCGGGAACGCGATTCCCGTTGAGCCCGTACGTGTACGAGAGGTGGGCGACGCGCGCGTCCGCGACGTCGTAGATCCTCGGCCGTGCAGCCTGCTCGGCCGAGGTGGCGGTGCCCGCCTGGCCGACGTTCAAGAACGTGAGCTCGTAGATCGTCCGAGCGATGCCGTCCGCGCCGGCGTCGAGCGCGTGGTTCGACGCCGTCGAACATCCGTCGTACCCCGCGTCGGCGATTGCCACCGCGAGCTCGGTCGGGACTTCGAACGAGTCGCCGGTCCGAACCGCACCGCCGGGTGGGGCCAGCGGAGTTTCGAGGTGACACAGCGCGAGATCGGCGGCCGTCAAGATCGGCTTCACCCGCGCGAACATCGGCCTGTAGTCGTACTCGCCTCCCCACACGCTTGCGAGCTCGGCCGCGCGCCGGTTCACGGGCGAGTGCACCAACAGGTCGCCGGTGGCGGCGAGCGTGAACGAGCGGGGTGCGACCGTCGTCGTCGTTTCGATCGCGGCCGTGATCCCGGCGACTTCGGTGTCGGCGGCGGCGCGAACTGGTTGCGCACCGTCCGAGTGCTGCACATACGACACGACGAGTCCCGCGCCGGAGATGATGAGCACCACGCCCGCTACGAACATGAGGGTTTGTTCGCGAACTGCGCGCTGCGATCTTCGCCCCGCCATCGCGTTCGGACGCTACGCGTCGGCCCCATCGCGTGGTGGGATGCCCACTGTGGTCCGACACTCGATATGGTCGGCGCCATGAAAGCCCTGCTCTTCGGCGTCAGCCCCGACGCCAACCCGCCGGCCGAGACCGGCAACCAGCTTCTCGACGGACTCGCGCGTACCCCGATGGATCTCGTCGAGGTCCCGGACCCCGAGTTCCTCCGACCCGACTGGGTCGTCACCCGTCCCCGGCTCACGGGTGTGTGCGGCTCCGACTCGAAGCAGGTGTTCATGGACTGGGGTGACGTCGCCAGCGCCGACAACCCGATGAAGGGGTTCTTCTCGCTGCCGCAGGTGCTCGGTCACGAGGTTGTCGCCGACGTCGTCGCGCTCGGCCCCGAAGCGGAGGGACTCGAGATCGGCGATCGAGTCGTGCTCAATCCGTGGTTGTCGTGCGGGCCGCGCGGCGTCGAACCGATGTGCACCTCGTGTGCCCGTGGCGACTACAGCCTCTGCGCGTCGTTCGGCGTCGGTCCGATCGCACCCGGAATCCACACCGGGACGTCGCGCGACGCGAGCGGCGGATACGCCGAGCTCATGCCGGCGCACGACTCGATGTTGCACAAGGTTCCGTCGGGCATCCCTGACGAGGTCGCCGTGTTCGCAGATCCATTCGCTGTGATGCTGCACGCGATCACACGCCATCCACCACCT
The DNA here is from genome assembly GCA_052390615.1 of Actinomycetota bacterium. Lineage (GTDB taxonomy): Bacteria > Actinomycetota > Acidimicrobiia > IMCC26256 > PALSA-610 > JBQTGT01. The sequence goes on along the minus strand of JBQTGT010000004.1, from coordinate 211,309 downwards.
CCGGACGGGCGGGTACTGGTGTACGGCGCGGGTGCGCTCGGCACCTGTGCCGTCGCGATCCTGCGTACGTTGTATCCGTCGGTCGACGTGATGGCGGTGGCGCGCTTCGACGCGCAAGCCGAGATGGCGCGCCGGCTCGGCGCGCTGGTCGTCGCGCACGAGCCGACAGCCGCGGTGATCGAAGCCGCGGCCGAATGGTCGGGTGCCACCTTGCAACCGAGCGACGGCCTCCCGATGACCTATCCGGATGGTGTCGACGTCGTCTACGACACCGTCGGGAAGCGACAGACGTTCGAGGTGGGGACCCGCGTGCTCCGAGCTCGCGGCACGCTGGTCAAGGCCGGTGTCCACGGCCCGACGTGGTGGGAGGACACGCCCCTGTACTTCAAGGAGATATCGATGGTCGGCTCCAACGCCTTCGGGATCGAGGAGGTCGAGGGCGTGCGCCAGCACGGCATCGTCCACTATCTCGACCTGGTGGCTGCCGATCGCGTCGACCTCCAGGGCATGCTGACGCACACGTTCCGGCTCGAGGAGTGGCGCGCCGCGTTCGCCGCGCTGGCCACCCAGGACACGTCGGGCGCCATCAAGATCGCGTTCGATTTTCGCTAGCGTGCGCGCAATGACAACAGATGCTGTGCTCGTCGAGATCTCCGAGCGCATCGCGGTGATCACGATCAACCGTCCCGAACAGCGCAACGCGTTGAACAGAGCGGCGCGGTCACAGCTTCCAGCGGTGATCACCCAGTGCGACGCCGATGACGACGTCGACGTGATGATTCTCACCGGTGCCGATCCCGCATTCTCTGCCGGCATCGATCTGAGGGAGATCGCCGAAGGACGCGGGGCCGGAGATCCCGACGACGGTCGCTTGCCGTTTCGCGGCGCGTTGCCGCCGCACGAGAAGCCGCTCATCGGGGCGATCAACGGCGTCGCGGTGACGGGCGGTTTCGAGGTCGCGTTGAATTGTGACTTCTTGGTCGCGTCCGAGCGCGCTCGCTTCGCCGACACGCATGCGCGCGTCGGTGTGATGCCGGGCTGGGGTCTCACCGTGCTGTTGGCGCAGCGCGTTGGTGTCGCGCGCGCCAAGGAGATGAGCCTGACCGGTAACTACGTCGACGCTGCGACCGCGCTGACATGGGGGCTCGTCAATCACGTCGTCGCGCACGACGACCTGCTTGCGTGTTCGCGACAGCTCGCGAGCGACATCGTGTCGAACGATCAGATGGGCGTGCGGCGCATGAAGCGCACGTACGACGAAGCGGCCGACGCCATGTTGGGCGAGGCGTGGACGATCGAGGACCGCGTCAGTCGCGATTGGGAAGGACCGGGCTTCGACCCGGCGTCGATCGCCGACCGGCGAGAGCAGGTCATGCGCCGAGGCCGTTCCCAGCTCACGTAGCGGTTGACAGTTCGAACTGAAAACGTCATTCTCGCGAACGAGTATGACGTTTTCGGAACAGGCGGTGGCCCGGGCCACCGCCGATCAGCGGGCGCGGGCGGCCGACGAGGTCGACACGCTCGTCACCGCCGGCCTCCACGTCCTCGCGCGGCTCGGAGCCGACGCGTTGACGGTCGCGGAGGTACTGACCGAGGCCGGATTGTCGACACGCGCGTTCTATCGCCACTTCGGCTCGAAGGACGAGTTGTTGCTCGCGGTATACGAGCGTGACGCCGACGCGACACGCGAGCGTGTGCGTGCACGACTCGATGGACTGCCTACAACGCGTGCCGCGATCGAGGCGTGGATCGACGAAACACTCGCGCTCGGCTTCGATCCACGACGGGCGCGACACACGCGGACGCTCGCACGAGAAGGACTACGACTCCAGGGAGAGTTCCCCGCCGAGTTCGCTGCGATCGTCGCCGGTGTCCTCGAACCGCTCGTCGAAGCGTTGCAGCACGTCTGGGGTGCGCACCCCGAACGCGATGCACGAACGATTCACGCGATCTGTTGGGAGCTCGTGAGCGAGAAGCTCGCCGGTACCGACATCACGCTCGCCGATGCGCGCGCGCACGTGCTGCGGTTCTGTGGCCCGGTCCTCGGGAAGCGCATGTGAACCTCCCGCCGGCCGCCGCGCGGTACTTCGACGAGGAGTACGAGACGATGCCGCGTCCGAACATCGAAGCGCTACAAGAGGAGCTGTTGCTCGAGATGGTGCCGCATGCGTACGAGCACGCGCCGCTGATCCGAGAGACGTGGGACGACGCCGGAGTTCATCCGCGCGACGTGAAGTCGCTCGACGACTTCCGCGAGTGCGTGCCATTCATCGACAAGGGCGCACTGCGCCGCTTCCGCGACGAACGGGGGGATCCGTTCGGCGGCGTGTGCACGCTCGGACGCGACCAGCTCACGGCGATCATGTCCACGTCCGGAACGACCGGCGACCCGACGCTCGTGCCCGAGAAGTGGGGCGGCGGCGGCAGCCGGCCGGCGGTCATCACCCGCGACTTCTGGGGCATGGGTGTCCGGCCCGGTGATCACGTCGCGCTGGTCCTGTTCACCTTCCGGGGGCCCACGTACGGGCTGTTCCAGAGCCTCGGCACCATCCCGATCCTCATGGACTTCGATCCCGGGGAGATGGCTCGCTTCTGCGAGCTCTCGCTGCGGTACCGACCGACCGGGCTCTACAACTTCGGCAGCGTTCTCGTCAACGCCGTGCGCGAAGTCTGCGAACAACACGGGCACGACCCCCGCGACGTCTTCGCGTCGTACAAGGGCGTCGTGTTCGCGGGCGAGCCGCTTTCGCCACGCGCCCGGCGGTTGGCCGAAGAGTGGGGCGTGCAACTCTATGAGCACACGGGTGTCGGCGATGTAACGGCTGCGTTCGAGTGCGAACACCACGACGGCCTCCACGTTTGGGAAGACACCGCGTTCGTCGAGGGCCTCGATCCCGAGGGCACCGATCCGATGCCCGACGGCGTGCGCGCCGAACTGGTCGCGACGACGTTGTTCAACCGCACCGCGCCGCTCATCCGCTACCGGTCCGACGACATCGTGCGGCTCACGACTATCACGTGCGCGTGCGGGCGAACCCACGCGCGCATGTGGCCGGTCGGTCGCAAGGGTGACGAGGTCGTCGTCGCGGGCCGGCCCGTGTTGCCGATCGACGTCTGGGCAGCGATCGAATCGGTCGACGCGTGCGCCATGGGACTCTTCCAGGTCATACGAACGGCGCGTCACGTCGACACGCTTCGCCTCCGCGTCGGCTACGCGCCGGCGTGGAGTGACCGCACCGAAACAGTGCGTGACGACATACAGGCCGACGTCGCGGCCGAGACCGGTGCCGTCCCCGATGTGGAACACGTCCCGAACGCCGCGCTGCTCCGACTCGGACCGCCCCACAAGGTTCCTCGGGTGGCACCGGCATGACGCCGTGGGGTGTCGGCTGCTACGACGACGGTGCGCAGCGCGTCGCGTGGGAGCTCTCCGACGAGGAGATCCAGCGAGACATGGCGGGCGCGACCGCGACGTTGCAACGCCTCGGCGTCGACGCCGGCCAGCGCGTGCTGTTCTGCTCCATGTTGTCGGAAGCCGCACATTTCTGGCCGTTGATCGTCGCGACGATGTTGAACGGTGCGCAGCTGTCGTGCGCGGACGCCAACGAAGGTGACGCGGCGCGGGTCGACATGTTCACCCGGATGCTCGAGTACCGAGCCGTGCTCGGCGTCACCGACGCGATTCTCGACGGCCTCGACGCGCGAGCCCGGCCCTACGAAGAGGTGTTCGGCGCGGTGCCGGTCGTCGGTGCCCGCCCCGGTGCATACGCGCGCCTCCGTGCGCGCGGGCTCGCACCGCATCGCCTCGTTCTGTGTGGCCCCGTGCTGGCAGTGGGGACCGATGCCGGCGGGCCCGCGTTCGCCGCCGGAGACGAATGGGAGCTCGCAACCGACGGCGACCGCATCGTCGTCACGAACCTGAAACCGCGCGCGACGACCTTTTCGCGCGCCCCGACCGCAATACGAGGCACGATCGTCGACGGCGGCGTCGTCCCTGTCGACGCAGGGGAGCAGCGATGAGCAAGCGCGCGTTGATCAGCGCCGACAACCACGTGTTCGAGCCGCTGACGCTGTGGCAGGAACGGCTCTCACCGGCGTATCGCGCCCGTGGGCCGCGCCTCGAGACCGAGGGTGGCTGGCACGTCATGGCGATCGAAGGCATGCCGAATCGCAAGCTGATGCGCGCCGACGCCAACGCCCCGAACGGCGAGGCAAAGGAGTCACACGAGCTCGGAATGCGATCGGGTGGCGCGGACCCCGAAGCGCGGCTGCGCGACATGGCGCTCGACGGCGTCGTCGCCGAGGTCATCTACCCGACGTTCGGGCTGTTCATCGACATGATCCCTGCCGCCGACCTGCAGATGGCGTGCGCGCGGGTGTACAACGATTGGCTGGCCGAGACGTTCCTGCACCGGCCCGACGTCTTCATACCCTCGGCCGTGGTGCCGGTGCGCGACGTCGCGTCGGCGACGTCGGAAATGGAGCGAATCGTCGAGCTGGGCTTCAAGGCGGCGACGATCCCGACCACACCCCCCGCGGGCACGCCCTACAACCAGCCCGAGTTCGATCCGCTGTGGCACGTGGCCTCCGCGGCAGGGTTGCCGTTGTCGTTGCACACCGGCACCGGCGCACTGCCGCAACAGGAGCGGGGCCCCGGCGGCGCGGTCATCAACTACGCGAAGGTCGGGTTGCTGTCGGCGGAGACGCTCTGTTACTTCGCCGCTTCGGGTGCCCTCGAGCGGTTCCCCGAGTTGCGGTTGGTGTTCGTCGAGACGGGCGCAGGCTGGCTCGCGTACTGCTGCGAACGCATGGACGAGGCGTTCGAGGAGCACGAGCAATGGGTGAACCCCAAGCTCGGCGCGCCGCCGTCGGAGTTCGTCAAGCGCCAGTGTCATGTCACGCTGGGCGCCGACCGGGCGCCGCTGCTGACGCGCGAGATCACGGGAGTCGGTCCGTTGTTGTGGGCGAGCGATTATCCGCATCCCGAGGGAACGTTCCCGGAGAGCCAAGCGGTCGTCGAACGGATCTTCGCCGGTGTGCCCGAGGACGAAGTGCGAGCGATCGTCGGTGGGAACGCCGCCAAGCTCTACAAGGTCGATCTCGCACGGGTCGCCTCGTGAGCCTGAAGAACCAGACCGCGATCGTCGGCGTCGGCGCGACGCCGTACTACCGGCGCGGTGCATCGATGCCGCAGACGCCGATGGAGCTCGCGGGCAAGGCCGTGATCGCGGCTCTTACCGACGCGGGCCTAACCGTCGACGACCTCGACGGGTTCGCGCTCTACAGCATGGGATTCGACACGTCACTGTTCGCGCAATGGCTCGGCGTTCCCGATGTGAAGTTCACCGCGATGCTCACCGGCGGCGGCGGCGCCGCCGCGGGCTCCGTGGGGCTCGCGAGCGCGGCCATCGTGAGCGGCATGGCCGACTGCGTCGTATCCGTGATGACGCTCCAGCAGGCCGCCAGTCGGTTCGGCGCGTCGTTCGCGCCGCGCGGCAGTGGACCGGCGGCGACGTACAGCGCCCCGCCGTCGCCCGAGGGCAACTTCATCCAGCCCGCGGGTCTGATGGGCCCGGGCCAGATGTTCGCCGTCCTCGCCCAGCGGCACATGCACCTCTATGGCACGACGCGCGACCACTTCTGCGAGGTGGCGATGTCGACGCGCGCCAACGCCATCCGACGGCCGACGGCGCTCATGAAGGAGCCGCTGACGCGCGAGCAATACTTCGGCGCGCGCATGATCGCGGATCCGTTGTGCCTGTTCGACTTCTGCCTCGAATGCGACGGCGCGGTCGCCGTCGTCACGACCGGCATCGAGCGCGCACGTGACTTGCGACAACCTCCAGTGCGGGTGCTGGCGTCCGCGCACGGTGGGCACGGACGCTGGGGGCAGGCCATCACGTGGTTCGGGATGCCCGACGAGTACTTCACCTCGTCGGGACACCGCCCGGTCGCGCAGCGCCTCTACGAGATGGCCGGCGTCGGCCCGACCGACGTCGACGTCGCGCTGATCTACGACCACTTCACACCGATGGTCATCATGCAGCTCGAGGACTACGGCTTCGCGCCGATCGGCGAAGGCGGCCGCTTCGTCGGCGACGGCAACATCCGATGGCCGCACGGCGCGCTCCCCGTCAACACCCACGGCGGCAATCTGTCCGAGGCGTACATCATCGGCATGACCCACGTGATGGAAGCCGTCGAGCAGCTGCGCGGCACCGCGGTGAATCAAGTCGAGGGTGCGGAGATCGCGCTCGTGACCGGCGGCCCGGCGTCGATCCCGGTGTCGTCGCTCATGCTGGGCGCGGAGCAGTGAGCGCCCGCGAGGCCGGTACCCGGCCGAGCAACGAGCCGTGGCCCGAGCGGCCCGGCGCGAAGCGCCACCCGCGCAAGGACCGATGATGCGCGGCGTGCCGCCCGCCGAGGTGATCTGGCTGTCGCCGAGCCCGTCGACCGAACCGTTCTGGCGGGCGACTGCCGAGCATCGCCTCGTCCTACCCCGTTGCACGGCGTGCGCCACGTTCCGGCTCCCGCCGACGCCGTTCTGCTTTCGCTGCCGGGCACAGGAAGTCGAATGGGTCGACCACGACGGCCGGGGCGAGATCTATTCGTTCACAGTCGTGCGCCACGCGGTGATCCCGGCCCTCCGGGATGCCCTGCCGCTCGTCGCGGCGGTCGTGGAGCTGCCGGGCACGAACGGGTGTCGCCTCGTCGGCAGCGTCGTCGACTGCGAACCCGAAGTGGTACACATCGGCGCGCCCGTCACCCTCGACTGGTACGACGTCCGCGAGGGCACCACAATCCCCGTATTCCGACTGGCATGAGCACCGCGCGGCGAACCCTCGCCGACGTCATGCGCAGCCACGCGCGGTCGCGCGGCGACATGCTCGCGTTCGCTGACGGCGATGTGCGGCTCACGTGGCAGGAGGCGGCGAAACGTGTGCACCGCGCCGGCAATGCGCTGCGCGCCGCGGGTGTCGGCGCTGGCGATCGGGTTCTCTGGCTCGGCCAGAACTCGTTTCGCCTCCAGGAGCTGTTGCTCGCGTGTTGCGAGATCGGCGCGCGGTTCTGTCCCGCGAACTGGCGCCAGGAGACCGACGAGCTCGCGTTCGTCATCGACGACCTCGCGCCGGCGGTGGTGGTGTGGCAGGACGTCGAGATCGGTGATCGCGTCCGTGGCGCGCGCCACCAGGTAACGACGACCGCCCGCTGGATCTGCCATGACGACGGTGAATACGAGGACTTCGTCGCATCCGCACCGACGAACGACCCCGACGGTGACGGCGCCGCGGACGAGCCGCTGCTGTTGATCTACACCGCTGCGTTCGACGGCCGACCGAACGCCGCCATGCTGTCGTCGCGCGCGCTGATCGGCCAAGGGCTGCTCATGGCGCCGTGGCAGGGCATCGACGATTCCTACGTCTTTTTGAACTCGGGACCGCTGTTCCACATCGGGACGTTCATGGTGAACCTGCCGACGTTCGTCATGGGCGGCGCCAACGTCTTCGTCCGCCGGTCCGACGGCGAGGTACTCTGCCGTGAGATCGAGCGCCATCGCTGCACGGGTGGTTATGTCATCGGGCCGATGGTCGACGCGGTCGTCGCCGCCAATGCCGACGGCCGGTACGACCTCTCGTCGTTCCGCGGCCAGCGCGGCAACCCGACGTTCGATGCATGGGTGCAACGCGACGACTCCCCGTGGGGACGACGCGCGGGCGGCTACGGACAGAGTGAAGTGATGGGTATGGCGACGTTCAACCTTCTCGCGCCGCACGGACAGGGATTGCACGGTCGTCCGTCGCCCCTCGTGGACGTCCGCGTCGTCGATCCGCAAGACAACGAGCTGCCGCCCGGCGAGGTCGGCGAGATCGTCGTCCGCGGCACCACCGTGATGACCGGCTATTGGAACCGGCCCGAGCTCAACCGGCAGCGATCACGCAACGGCTGGCACCACACCAACGACCTCGGTCGGTTCGAGCAGGACGGCACGTTCACGTTCGTCGGACCGAAGACGCGCATGTTGAAGTCCGCCGCCGAGAACATCTATCCCGTCGAGGTCGAGAACTGTCTGCGCGCGCATGATGCCGTCGCCGACTGTGCCGTCATCGGTGTCCCCGACGACACGTGGGTGCAGTCGGTGAAGGCCATCGTCGTGCTGGCAAACGGCGCGCGTGTGTCCGCCGAGGACCTCGTGGAACACTGCCGCTCGCACATGGCGTCGTACAAGAAGCCGCGCACCGTCGAGTTTGTCGAGGCCTTGCCGCGGCAGGGTTTCACCGTCGACTACGACGAGCTCGACCGCCGTTTCGGGGGCGGCGGCTATCCCGGCGGCGCGACCCGCAGCGCGTAGCGCCGTCGGAGCGCGCTATCCGATCGTGACGGTCGTTGCGAGGACCGATTGATCGATCGACGTATACGTCACCCGAATCTCCAAGTCCCATTCGCCGGCAAACGGGATGCTCGTCGTCGCCGTATAGCTGCCCGGACCCGTTCCGGCCGGTGTCAGCTCGACCTCGATCGGCGCGATATCCCCGGTCTGCGGAGTAAGCGTCGCAGTGATCTCGGGGACGTCGAGGCCGGTGTCATCACGCGTCACGTCGACCGTCAGCGTGTTCGACCCCGGCGCCGACGATGCGAGTGCGACCGCGACTCGCAAGTCCGCCTCGGCGTCGTCGAGCGTGGTCTCGAATGCCGTCGCCGACGCCGTTGCCTCGTCACCATCAGCGGCGACGCGGGCCGGGGTTGTGTTGACGAGCACGGCAGTAAACAACAAGACGAGCCCGGCCAGTGCGACTTCGACGACGACGGCGCTGCGAAGGTCGTGGGTCTCGTCGTGGTCCGTGTGAGGTTCGGACGCGGCGGCGCTCGGTCCGCCACCGGCTGGAACCAACGCGCGCGTCTGCCACGAACGCACGACATGACGACTGACGCTCGCCGCCGCGACGATCAACACGACGATCACGATCTTCGTGAGCAAGAGACGACCGTAGGTGGTGTCGAACAGCGCTTCGAGCTGGCCGGTTTGGCGCCAGCCCTGCACCGTGCCCGACACCGCGACGACGGCAATCGCGGGTGCCGCCACCCGAGAGAACCGCACCGCGGCATCAGGTCCGAGCGTCGACGGCGAACGGCGGGCCAAGAGCGCGACCAGTGTGACGACACCACCGAACCAGACCGCCGCGGCCGCGAGATGCACGACGTCGGTGACGTACGCGACCTCGGTCCAGCGGCCAGTGCGCGCGTGCCCGGCGAACGTGAACGTCGCCAGGATGCCAACGCCAATCACTGCGTCCACGGCGTTCGCGACCGGCGACCGCGGCCGCTCCGGCGCGCGCAGCGCCGCGAGCGCGAGGACGACCAGGCCGGCCCGCGCCAGCCACCACTGCCCGAACTGAGTGTCGAGCACGCCGCCGAGCGCGTCGCGGTCCCACGCCGCGGCGATGTCACGACCGGTCGAGTACGCCGCTTGGAGCCCGATCCCCGCGACGGCCGTAACGACGGCAACGACCCAACTCACCCACAAGATCGTCCGCACCGTTGGATCCGCACCGACATCCGGAACCCGAGTGCGGATGAACACGATCACGCCGACCAGGACGAGCACCGAGGCGAACGCCAGCGCGCGCGCGAGCCCGAAGGTGATGCCGATCCCACGATTGTCCCGGCCGGAGTCGAGCAGTTCCGAGATCGTGTTGGCGTCGGTGTCGGATTCGCCCACGGTGAACGTGTACGACTCGCGGATGGGGTGTGAGTCCTGCGAGACAACCCGCCAGTCCACGACGTAGTCGCCGTCCTCCAGTGCCGGGAGCGTCGCGGTGACGACGCGATCGTCATCACCGGATTCGGAGTCGCCGACGCCGTCGACTTCGGTGCCCGTGCCCGCATCGAGCACGCGGATCGCATCGTCCGGAACCTGAACGCCTTCGGTGAATGTCAGGGTGACGATCGTGGGGGGCTGGCCGGCGGGGAGCGTGGCTTGCGCGGCGGGATCGCTCGTCACGAGCTCGGCGTGGGCCGACGCGGGCGCCGCCGTCGCGAGGATCGCGACCGCGACCACACCCAAGGCCGCGAGCCGCCGACCGAGCCTCACGCGGCGAGCGTGACGGGCCGATAGGCGCGCGCTTCGAGCAACCACGCCGCGCCCATACCCAACACCGCGATCGAGTGCGTGATCGTGCGCAGCGTCTCGCTGTCGCCCTCCGCCGCGTCGAGCAGCGCGAGGGTCACGCACGTCACGACGAGCACACTCCCGATCGGCAGGAACCCCGACAGCGCGCGCGCGGGTCGAGCCGCCACCCAGAGAAACCCGACCGCCAGCGCGACGTCGAACGACGAGAGATGACGTGCGTGCGCCGCGCCACCCGTTTCGAGCAGGCCGGGCAGGCCGGCCAGGACGAGCACGACACCGACCGCGACGAGGCCGAGCCGCAGGCTGCGATCGAGGGGTGGCGGTGACTCCGACGGCAGAATCGCTGCGGCGACGATCTGCGCGCTCAGGTCCGGGACCGCGGCCGCCGGTGCGACACGCACCAGTCGATGGAGGGCCAGCACCTCGGCTGCGAACGCCCGGCACCCGGCGCACGCTTCGAGATGGTTGTCGAGCGTCGTCCGCTCGGCGGGTGCCGCTTCCCCGTCCAGGGAGGCCGACAGGGTTTCACGCGCTGTGAAGCAGTCCATGGCCCGATAGTCGCACGCGGGCGCCTCCGAGTTCCGCGCGGCTACCGTTCGCCGGCGATGGAGGACCTCACCGGTGAGCTGCTGCGCGCCGGACGCGGTGACCGGGTGGCGTTCGCGTCGGCGGTGCGGCGCAGCCAGGCCGAGGTATGGCGGCTCTGCGCGCACCTCGTCGGCCGACAGGACGCCGACGACGTCACGCAAGACACCTACGCACGAGTCGTGCGCGCGCTCCCGGCGTTTCGCGGCGATTCGAGCGGGCGTACGTGGCTGTTGTCGATCGCGCGTCGCGCCTGTGCGGACGTCCTGCGGCGGCGCACCCGTGAGCGGCGTCGCGATCGCGCAATTGGCCAGCCGGAGCCCGCGGCCGATCCGAATGCCGCCGTCGCGGTCGAGGCGTTGCTGGTTGCGCTGGCCGCCGATCAGCGCGTTGCGTTCGTGCTCACGCAACTGCACGGACTCTCGTACGCCGAAGCGGCCGAGATCGCCGGCGTGCCCGTCGGCACCATCCGGTCTTGAGTTGCTCGGGCCCGACTCACGCTCGTGGCGCAGGTCCGGGCGGCGGAGGCGAACTAGGAAATCTCGGGAACCGCGACAACAGTCGCGACGACTATCACCCCGATCGTTCACCACGACCTCGGGAGCTGGAATGTCGAAGCGGGCACTGTTCATCGTGCTGGTCGGGCTCGGGCTTGTCGTCGTCGGAACGCCGACTGCGGCGTTCGCGCACGTCACGGTCAACCCCGGTGAAGCCAACCAGGGCGGCTTCACCAAGCTGACGTTCCGAGTTCCCAACGAAAGGGACGACTCGGGAACGTCGTCGGTCCAGATCAACCTGCCCGACGACGTCGTCATCCGCTCGGTGTCGGTCAAGCCCGTGCCGGGCTGGGAGGCGGCGATCGAACGTCGAACGCTCGATGACCCGATCGAGACCGACAGCGGCGAGGAGGTCACCGAAGTCGTCTCGAAGATCACCTGGACCGGGGGAGTCATCCAGCCGGGCCAGTTCCAGGAATTCGACGTCTCCGTCGGACCGCTCCCCGATCGCGTCGACCAGGTCACGTTCCCGGCGATCCAGACCTACGAGAGCGGCGAGGTCGTCCGCTGGATCGAGGAGATCCCCGAGAGTGGCGAGGAGCCCGAACACCCGGTGCCGACGCTGACGCTGCTGCCCTCCACCGGCGACGACCACGACGACGGCACCGAGGCCGAGGAGGCGGACGAAGCCGACGAAGTCGCGGCGGCGAGCGACGGCGACTCGGACGAAGACGGCACCGGCGGTGTCGCGGTCGCGGCGCTGATCGTCGGCATCGTCGGCGTGTTGCTCGGTGGAACTGCGCTCGTGCGCCGCCGCTCCTAGCAGTCGCGCGGCACGCGCGTCGACGTCCGAAGGTAGACGGCCACGCGGCTGATCTCGTCGTCGGCGACGTCGAAGACGACTGCTTCGTCGGTATGCAGCCGCGCGCCGTTGTCGTCGACCGACTCGCGCAGCTCGACGATGACGGTCGATCCCGCACGCAGCACGCGCCGTACCGTGAGCTCGTAGCTGTCGAGCGGTTCGATCGTGGCGCGCAAGAAGTTCGTGTAGTCGGCGCGCCCGCGGTATCGGTCGCCGTACGGTCCGATGCGCTCGACATCGGCGGCCAAGCTCGCTTCGACCGCCGCCCAATCGTGCGCGGCGAGGCCGGCGAGATAGCGCTCGACCGGATCCGTCACCCCAGCGCGCGATCGAGGATGGCGCGAGCGTCGGCGTCCATCGGGACCCTCGCGATCGCGGCCCGGCCGGCGTCACTCATCTTGGCCGCCGTCTTTTGCACGACCTTGTCCAACGTCGCGGGCTCGATCCGAGCGGCGACATCCGCGAGCTGCGTCTCGAGGAAAACGAGGCAGAGCGCGTCCTCGAGCGCTTGCACTTCGGGATCGGTCGCGAGGCGCTCCTTGCGGACGATCGCCTGGGCTCGGGCGATCGTCGCGTCGTCGTAGCCGGCGTCGGCAAGGATCGTGCCGAGCTCGTCGGCGTGGCGTTGGTGCAGGTTGCGCCGCCACCGGAGATATCCGGCCCGGCCCGGCGGATACGACGCCCTGGGTGAGGTCCAGCGGCGGAGGTGATGCGCGCGCGCGGCGAGCAGCAACGCTTCGCTCGCATCGGGCGCGAGGACGTGCACCCATTCGGTGACGAGCTCGGCGTGCACGATCTCTTTGGGGCCGGTGCGGTCGCGCACCGAAACGATGTTGGGGTCGTCCCGGTTGGCGGCGTCGATCGCGGCGATCGCCCGAGGAAAGCGCGCGCCGGCCGCCACGAGCGCGAGCCTACGGGGGATCCGACCCGAACTGGCGTGACAAAGGCGCGTATATCGCGCTCGAGTCACGCCAGTTGGGCGATCAGGCGAGGTGGCGGTCGAACCAAGCGAGCGTTCGCGCCCACGCGTCGGCGGCGGCGGCCGGGTCGTAGTCGGCCCGTACGTCACAGTGGAAGCCGTGCTTGGCCTCGGGGTACCGCACGACCTCGGTGGCGACCGGCGCCGTCTCGAGCGCCGAACGCAGCGTGTCGACGTCCTCCACCGGGATCGACGTATCGAGGTCGCCGAACAGGCCCAGCCACGGCGTCCGCAGCGTCGCCGCGCGATCGAGCAGCGTCGGAAACTGCGGGAACCGACCGGTGACGATGCCACCGCCGTAGAAGCCGACCGCGGCGCCGATCGCATGCTCCAACGCAGTGAGGAACGTGACCCGGCCGCCGAAGCAGAAGCCGACGATGCCGATGCTGGCATCGTCGAACCCGGCGGCGCGCGCGACGGCGAGCGCGGCGTCGACGTCGACGAGGATCGGCTCGTCGCTGGTCAGACCCTCGTACAGCTTCATCACGGTCTCGAAGTCGCCGTACTCCGCGACGCCGCCACCGGCGCGGTGGAATAGATCCGGTGCAACCGAGTAGTAGCCGGCCGCGGCGAAACGGCGGGTGACGTCTTCGATGTGACCGTTGAGTCCGAACGCCTCCTGGATGACGACGACCGCGCCGCGCGCCGCCCTTTCGGTGACGGCTTCGTAGACGCGCATCGCGCCGTCGGCGGTGTCGACGACACGAGAGTCAGCCTGCATGGCCGCGCAGGCTAGCTTTCCTCCCGGAACAGGAGGGTACCGATGGGGTTTCGCGTCGAGGTCGACTTCGACAAGTGCGAGAGCAACGCGCTGTGCATGGCCGCGGCACCGGAAGTGTTCGAGGTGCGCGACGACGACTTCCTCTACCTGCTCCAGGAACGACCGCCCGACGAGTTGCGCGAGCAATGCGTCGAAGCGGCGCGGGTGTGCCCGAAGCAGGCCATCACGATCGTCGACGAATAGTTGTCCGGCTTGGACGGACAGGCCGCGCTGATCACCGGCGGCGGCAGCGGGATCGGCCTCGGCGCCGCCAAGCGGTTCGCAGCCGACGGCGCACACGTGACGATCGCCGGGCGCACCGAGGATCGCCTCCGTGCCGCCGTCGAGGACATTCGCGCCGGCTCCGCGCCGGGCACAACGATCCAGCACGCGGTCTGCGACGTGACCGTGGAGGACGACGTCATCGCCGCAGTCGCGCTCGCGGCCGAGCCATCCGGCGCGCTCGACATCTTGTTCGCGTGCGCGGGCGGCGCGCTCCACCTCGGCCCGACCGTCGAAGCCGACACGGCCGCGTGGATGGCAACGATCGACCTCAACATCGTGGGCACCTTCTTGAGCATCAAGCACGCCGCGCCCGCCATGGCCGCGAGCAGCGGCGGCTCGATCATCGCCATGTCCTCGATCGCCGGCCACCGCACTCACCGTTTGATGAGCGCGTACTGCGTCGGCAAGGCCGGAATCGAGATGCTCGTCAAAGTCACGGCCGACGAGCTCGGCGCGCACGGCATCCGAGTGAACGCGGTCCAGCCCGGCCTCGTCGACACCGAGCTGGTCGGCGCGATCACCGGGGGCGGGAAGTTGCTCGACGACTACCTCGAGCAGATGCCGCTCGCGCGCGTCGGCACGGTGGACGACATCGCGGCCGTCGTCCGCTTCCTCGCCGGACCCGAGTCGACCTGGATCACCGGCCAGACGATCGGAGTCGACGGCGGCCACCAACTGCGCCGCGGCCCCAACTACCACCTGTTGTTCGAATAGCGCGATGGACTTCGACGAGTCTCCCGAGGAACAGGCATTCCGCGCCGAGGCGCGGGCGTGGTTCGACGCCAACGCGAAGCGGCGCGACGCGGGAGTCGACCCCGAGCACTTCTACTTCTCGGGCGACAACAGCAAGGAAGCCGAGACGGCGCACATCCACGCCAACAAGGCGTGGCAGCGGACGCTGTCGGACGCGGGCTGGGCCGGCATCACCTGGCCGACCGAATGGGGGGGTCGTGGTGCGCCCGGGTGGGCGCAGCGCATCTTCAACGAGGAGCAGGCGAAGTACGACGTGGCCGCGGGCGTGTTCATGGTCGGCATCGGCATGGCGGGGCCGACGATCATCGCGTGGGGAACCGAAGCGCAACAGCAGCGGTTCCTGCCGGCGATGCTGAAGGGCGACGACATCTGGTGTCAGTTGTTCTCGGAGCCGGGCGCGGGGAGTGACCTCGCCGGGCTGCGTACGCGCGCGCTTCGCGATGGTGACGAGTGGGTCGTCAACGGCCAGAAGGTGTGGACCTCGGGCGCACACTTCAGCGACCGCGGCCTGCTGCTTGCTCGTTCCAACGTCGATGCCCCCAAACACCGCGGCATCACCGCGTTCCTCGTCGACATGCACTCACCGGGCATCGACGTCCGGCCGCTCCGTCAGATCACGGGCGTCGCACACTTCAACGAAGTCTTCATGACGGATGTGCGCATCCCCGACCGCGACCGTCTTGGTGCCGTCGAGGAGGGTTGGCGGGTCGCGCAGACGATGCTCTCGAACGAGCGGGCCCTCATCGGCGGTGGCGGCGCCCGGGTCGGCTTTCGCGACATCGTCGCGCTCGCGCGCCGTTCGGGCATCACCGGCGATCTGGTCGCGCGCCAAGAGCTGGCGCGGTGCTACACGCGCCTCCAGGTGATCAAATGGCTGGGTTGGCGCGCCCGCAGCCGCAAGGGCCAAGGCCTCGGGCCCGAAGCGTCGGTGTTGAAACTCGCGGCATCGTTGCGCCAAGAAGCCGACGGCAGCCTCGTCGTCGGCCTCCAGGGTGCCGCCGGGATGTTGGCGCGCGCCGACGCGGCGAACAACGGCTACTGGCAACAGCAATTCCTGTCACAGTGGAGCAGCCGCATCGGCGGCGGCACCGAGCAGATCCAGCGCAACGTCATCGGCGAGCGCGTGCTCGGCCTCCCACCCGACGTGCGTGTCGACAAGGACGTCCCGTTCCGGGAACTTCCGGCGAGCTGACCCTCAGCGCTTCGCGGCATCGACGACGCGGTCGGCCTGCTCGCGCTGTTCGTACACCAGCCGGACGAGCCAGAAGCGCAAATAGCGCGTCATCGAGTTCCGCATCCACAGCGCGAGCCCGATGACCGCCGCGACCGAGCCTGTGAGGATGATCGCAAGCCCGTCGAGCTTGTCTTCCGTGTTGCCACCAAGGGCGACCACCAAGCCCACGATCGCGGCGATTCCACCGACCGCGAGCAACGCGACGCCCCATGTCGCGCCGAGCCGTTCGGGGTTGGCGGTGCCGCCCGTGACGCGCAGCCGGGCGACCTCGTCGGTGAACTGCTCGAGTCGCGCCGATGACAGCGCGTCGGATCCGCCGGCGGTCGTCTCGGTCATCGCGTGCTCCGCTCGTTGCACCTCACGAGCCGGCGACCTTACTCGGCGGTGCGCCGTCGAGGCCCGCCGCGCCGTCACCCGCCAGGTATGCGGCGGCGAGTTCCTCGGCGATCTCGGCGGGTGAGCCGACCTCCGCGACTCGCCCGTGCAGCATGATCGCGGCGACGTCGGCGACCCCGAGGATCTCGTGCGCGAACTGCTCGACGATGAGGATCGACAAGCCGCTCGATGCCGCGGCGCGTATGTGTTCGTACAGCTCTTCGACGACGATGGGGGCGAGCCCCATCGACAGCTCGTCGATCAACAGTACCGCCGGGTCGGTCGCGAGCGCGCGCGCCACCGCCAACATCTGTTGCTCGCCGCCGGAGAGCGTGCCGGCGATCTGCTTGCGTCGTTCGCCGAGGCGGGGGAACTGCGCGAAGGCGCGTTCCCGCACGCGCTCGAGTGGCGTCCCGGTGAACGTCGCCATGCGCAGGTTCTCGGTCACGGTGAGGTTCGGGAAGATGCCCCGTCCTTCGGGCACGACACACACGCCCGCGCGCGCGAGCGCGTCAGGCGCGGCGCCGGTGACGTCGCGACCGCACAGCAGGTAGCTGCCCGAGCTGGGCACGATCTGCCCGCTGGCGACCGCGACCGTCGTGGACTTGCCTGCGCCGTTCGGGCCGAGCAGCGCGAACACCTGCCCGGCCGCGACGGTGAGGTCGACGCCGTGCAAGGCATCGATCGCGCCGTATCCGGCGCGCACGCCGCGAAGTTCGAGGACCGCAGCGGTCACGGCTCGGCACTCGATCCCAGATAGGCCGCTTGGACGGCCGGGTTGACCTGGATCTCGGCGGGGGATCCACGGGCGATGATGCGGCCGAAGTCAAGCACGTTGATATGCACGCACGTGCCCATCACGAACCGCATGTCGTGCTCGACGAGCAGGACTCCGAGCCCTTCGCGCGCGAGCGACACGAGCAAGCGGCTCATCGCCGCGGTCTCGTCCTCGTTCAGTCCCGAGGAGGGCTCGTCAAGGAGGAGGACGCGTGGCTCGATGGCGAGCGCGCGCGCCATCTCGACGAGGCGGGCAGTTCCGGTCGAGACAGACTCGACGGTCGTTTCGGCGACGTCGCGAATGCCGACGCGATCCAGCAGATCGTCCGTGAGCCGAGCGGCGCGCGCGCTCCCGAACACGCCGCAGCGCCGCTCGGCCGCAACGAGCACGTTCTCGCGGGCCGTGAGGCTCCCGAACACCTCGAGGCGTTGGAACGTCCGCGACACGCCGAGTCGCGCGCGCCGGTGCGGGCGCGCCCGCGTGATGTCGCGACCGTCGAGCGCGACGCGACCGCTCGTAGGTTCCTGCAAGCCGGTGACGACATTGAACAGCGTGGTCTTGCCGGCGCCGTTCGGACCGATGAGACCAGTGACGCAGGCTTCCTCGACCGCGATCGTCGCGTCGTCGAGCGCGAGCAGCCCGCCGAACGCGACCGACACGCCAGTGATGTCAAGGAGCGCCAACGCGGACACCTCCTCGCCGTTCGGGCGTGAGGTCGTCGACGACGCCGAGCTGCTTGTCGACAAACGTGACTTCCTCGCTTTCGAACCGCCGGGTGAGGCCCATCTCGCCGACCTCGGGCTCGGCGCGCCGGGCCGCCGCCGCGCGTTTCTCCTCACGCGCGTCGCGACGCCAGGGGATGAGCGGCGCGAACGCCTCGCCGATCGCGACCACGGCCCCGGCCGGGTTGCGCAGCACGCCGAGCGCCGCGAGCCCGGGGCCGAGGATCGTCAGCTGCCGGAAGACAGTGACGTCGGGGTATTCGGCGGTGACGATGACGAGCACGAACGTGAATACGCCCGCGAACAGCGCGCCCGAGGTGCACGCAATGCCGCCCACGACGAGCGACAGCACGATCGGCAACCCGGCGAACGTCGTGAATCGATCGGGCGTAAGCGTCGTCTTTTCCATCGCGAAGAACGCGCCCGCGAACGCCGCGATCGCGGCTGAGAGCGAGAACACCGCGACCTTGGTCCACATCACGTTGATCCCGAGTGTCGCCGACGCGGCTTCGCTGTCGCGCAGCGCGATCAGTCGCCGTCCGTACGGGCTCCGGCGCAGCACGACCAATCCGAGCGCGACGATGCCGAACACTGTCGTGACCAGTAGGAGGAAGGGGCGGGTCTTGTCGAACTCGATGCCGAACAGCTCCACGCGCGCGGCCCGCTTGCTGGCAGTTCCGAGCGCGAAGGGCTGCCCGAACACGAGATACTCGGCGAGCGCGGCGAACGCGAGTGACGCGAGCGCGAGGTATAGGCCCTGGAGCCGCGCCGCCGGTAGCGCGGTGATCGCGCCGATTGGGATCGCGACGAGGACCGCGAAGAGGATTGCCCACCAGGAACCGTGCTCGCCACCCCACCGCGCGTACGCGACGGCGCCGATACCGGCATACGCGAGCGGCGCGAGGTTGACCTGCCCCGCCCAGCCCGTCAGCGGAATCAGTGACAACGCGATGAGGGCCGTGACCATCCCGGCGGTGACGCGGTTGAGGTTCGTGGGATCGAGCGTGCCGCTCCACCACCACATCACCACGAAAACGAGCACGTAGCCGATCACCGCGTCGCGGGGTCGTGTCACGCGTTCCACCTGCCGAACGCGCCGCGGCCGCGCGAACCGCAGCGACGCCTGCGGCAGCAGCAGCAGCGCCACGAAGAGCATCAGGCTCGGCAAGCCGAGCGGCGCAAACGCCCAGCGCTGCCCGAGCTGCAGGAACTGGCTCGTGAAGCTGACCGCGACGGCCAGCACGAGCGCGCCGACATAGGTCAACGGCAGGCTGCGCAGCCGCCCGAGAATTGCGGCGGCGAACGCGTTCAGCACGATGAACGTGAGTGGGATCACCGACATCGTCGTTTCGGGCGCGGTCAGTATCCCCGCGATCGCGGCGACGCCGCAGCCGATCGACCACGACAGCGCGGAGACGAACGCAGGCCGCGTGCCGTTCAGCGCGGCGAGATCACGATTGTCGACGACCGCTCGCATCGCCACACCGATGCGCGTGCGGAACAGCAACAGGCGCAACACGACCGCGAGGACCAGCGCGACAACCAGCGTTGTGAGCCGGTGCCACGTGATCGTCACGTCGGCGATTTCGAAACCGCTGCTGCCGCTGAACATTTCCGGCATCGTGTGTTGCTGGCTCGGGGGCCAAATCGACTGCGTGACGCCCATGAACGCCAACAGCAACCCGACGGTCACCATGAGCTGTGTGACCAGCGACTGGTGCAGGAGCTTTTGCATGATGAGGCGGTCGAGGAAGATGCCGAGCGCGGGCGCGGCGAGGCCGATGGTGAGGGCCAGCGCCAGCCAGGTCGGAAGGTCGCGGTTGACCCGCAGCTCCCAATATGCGTACGCGAGGAACAGGCCAATGCCGCCCTGCGCAAAGTTGAAGATCCCGGTCGTCGTGTGCACGACCACGATGCCCGACGACGAGATCGCGTATATCCCGGCGAGTGGCAGCGCGAACACGAGCAACCGGACGAAACTCGCGGTCGTCACCGGCCGACCCGCCCACGCCTGCGCGACGACCAACGCGGCCGTGAGTGCGACCGCGGCGTAGACGATCAGGTTCTGTAAGCGCTGTCGGTTCACGGGGTTATCCCGATCACCGGTCCGGGCCCGCGTCGAACGCGGGTCCCGGACGCGGGCGATCAGCCTTGGAATTCGGTCGACGGATCGAGCGAGATCTCGTAGAAGTCGTTGATCGACTCGCAGTGGAACGTGCCCGGCTCTTCGGGGAGCACGCGCACGAACTCGCCGCTTTGCACTTGGAGGAGCACGAAGCAGCCGGTGCCGACCTTCTTGCCGATGTCGGTGGACGTGATGAAGCCACCCGCGTCGAACTCACCCATCGTCGGGATCGTCTCGAGGATCTTGGCGCGGGTGATCGCGTTGGGACCGTCCGCCTCGACGATCTTCTCGATCACGGCCCGGAAGAATTCGGCGCCTCCCCACGCTTGGGCGCCGAACCCGTCGGGCTTCTCGACGTGCTCGAGGAAGTTGGCCATCGTCTCGTTGGAATCGGCGCCGTCCTCGAGCGGCAGGAACTGGATCCACACGAACTGGTCTTCGACCGCCTCGGCGCCCTCGCTGATGAGCCGGGCGTCGTAGCACTGCACCGAGCAGTCCCATACCAACACCGAGTCGACCCCCTGAGCGAGCGCTTCCTTGCGCATCAGCACGGTGCCCGCATAGTCGAGGCCGTTGCGGGCGTACGTCGAGTTGTTGTCCTTGATCGCCTGCGCGACCGGCGTGTAGTCGGACTGCGGTGACAGCCCACTCCGGCCGAACTCGTCGTCGAGCGTGATGCCGAGCTCCTGTGTGGCGCGGAAGCCCGGAATGCTCGCGGCGATCGTCGCCGGAAGGTCGGCGGGGATCACCCAGACGCCGTGCAGATCGTCGCCGAAGGTCTCCTGGTAGTAGTCGATCGTGCCCGTGCGTTCCGTGAACACACGCTCGCCCTCAGTGTACGGGCATGCGCCGGTCGGCGGGATCGTCGCGAACGAGACCGGCGAACACTGTTGCGCGGGCTCGGTCTGCAGCACGGCGAGGTCGGGAATGCCGGTCGGGTTGCCGGCCAGGTCGACGCAGCCCTCCGCCGTCGTCATGTCGTTCATGAACAGCGCAGTGGTGCCGACCATCGCCACGCTGCTCTCGCACGCGGCGACTTGACTGTTCTTCGCCTCGTCGGGGTTCAGCAGCGAGTCGTATTCCTCGACGACGACGTCGCGGCATGCGAGCCCGCCGTTGGCGTTCACCCATTCGGCCCAGCCGTTGATCGCGTCCATCGAGCCTTGGAAGAGCGCCGGGCGCAGCGTCGATCCGACGTCGGCCGCGACAGTGATCGTGATCTGCTCGGGGGTGACGCCGACCTCGGTCGCTTCGAGTGTCGCGTCGGCGCATTCGTCGGCGCCGTCGCCGCCCGTCGTGTCGCTGGCCTCGGGCGCGGTCGTGTCGCCGCCGCCGAGACCTTCGCCGTCGTCGTCGCCGCCGCACGCGGCCACGGCGAGGATGAGCGCGAAGACGAGCGCTAGCCAACGAAGTCGCTGCACGTTGCCCCCTAGTTCCGGATTTGTTCGGTCGATCGGCGGCGTGAGACTGCCCGCCCCCCGTGGACCCACGCAAGCCTGCGCGGCCACGCCGCAGTGTTGCACCGGGAGCGGGGACTGTCCGGTCGGCGCTCGAACCGGGCTCGTCCGCCCGACCGAACCGGCGTGACAAGAGCGCGCTGAGCGCGCCTTTGTCACGCCGGTTCAGTAGGCGAGGAGGGCCTGGAGGTCGCGGACGATGTCGGGGATCTGGGGGAGGATCGCGTTCTCGAGCGTCGGCTCGTACGCGCACTGGGTGTCGGTGGCGGCGAGACGCCAGACGGGCGCGTCGATGCACTCGAAGCACTCGTCGGCAACGAACGCGGCGACCTCGGCGCCGAAGCCGCACGTCAGCGTGTCCTCGTGCAACACGAGGACACGGCCCGTCTTGCGGACCGACTCGGCGACGATGTCGCGGTCCCAGGGGGCGATCGTGCGCAGGTCGACGATCTCGACGCCGGCGTCGTCGCCGAGCTGGAGCGCCGCCTGCTTGGCCCGCTGCACGGTCGCGCCCCACGTCACCACCGTCACGCGGTCGCCCCGTTGCAGGTAGGCACCACGGCCGAACGGGAGCATCCAGTCGGCGGGTGGCATCGGGTCGCGGTTGTAGCCCTGGCGGTACAAGTGCTTGTGCTCGAGGAACAGCACCGGGTCTTCGCATCGGAACGCGGTGCGCAGCAAACCTGCGGCATCGCGCGCGCGGGACGGGAACGCGATTAGCAACCCGGGGATGTGGGCGAAGATCGATTCGCCGGATTGGCTGTGCCAGATCGAGCCGCCCTGCAGATACCCGCCAATCGGGATGCGCACGACCATCGGGCAGGTGAACGTGCCGTTGGACCGCCACCGCATCGTCGCGACCTCGGACTTGATCTGTTGCATCGCGGGCCACACGTAGTCGAAGAACTGGATCTCGGGGCACGGCCGCAGCCCGCGCACGGCCTGGCCGCCGGCGCGGCCGATGATGTTCGCCTCCGCGAGCGGCGTGTTGAAACAGCGAGCCTCGCCGAACTGGCGCTGGAGGCCGAACGTGATGCCGAACACGCCGCCTTTGCCCGGAACCTCGTCGATCACCTCGGGGTCGGCGTCGGCAACGTCTTCGCCGAACACGCGGATGCGTTCGTCGCGCGCCATTTCTTCGTGCAGGGTGCGCCGGATTGCCTCCCCGAACGTCACGACTTCGGCGTCCTCACCGACCACCGGCTCGCCCGGATCCTCGGTGACCGGCGCGGGGCCGACGACGTGCGCGAACACGCTCGCAGGGTCGGGTCGCGGTGCTTCGAGTGCCCGCGTCGCCGCCTCGCGCACCAACTCCTTTGCCCGCTCGCGAATCTTGTCGGCCTGAGACGCGGTGAGCGCGCCCCGTTCGATCAACGTGTTCGTCAGCACCGTGATCGGATCGTGTTCGGCTTCGTCTTCGAGCTCCTCGGCGCCGCGGTACTTCTTCTGGTCGTCGGAGAGCGAGTGCGAGTAGGGGCGCGTCACCAACGCGTGCACGAGGCTCGGTCCCGCGCCGGCCCGCACGTGCGCGATCGCATCGGCGCCCTTGCGCCGCACTTCGAAGTAGTCGCGGCCGTCCATCTTGACGACGTGGAGTCCACGGATGCCACGCACCATCTCGGAGATCGGCGCCGGGTGCTGATCGGTGGAGCGCACGGAGATCGCGTAGCCGTTGTCGGCGACGACGTACAGCACCGGCAGGTGCAAGCGACACGCGGTGTTCAGCGACTCCCAGAACTCACCTTCGGAGGTTGCGCCTTCGCCCAACGACACGTAGGTGATCTCGTCGCCGTGCGCGGTGCAGCCGGGCAGGTCGGGGCGTCGGCTGATGTACCGCGCGGCTTCGGCGCAACCCACCGCAGGCAGGCATTGGCTCCCGGTGCACGACGTCTGCGACACGATGTTGAGCTCTTTTGCACCCCAGTGCGCAGGCATCTGGCGTCCGCCCGACGCCGGGTCGTCGGCCGAACCCACCGCCTGCAACAAGATGTCGTACGGCGACACGCCGAGCGCGAGCGCGAGCGCGCGGTCGCGGTAGTAGGGGAAGAACCAGTCGTACCCGGGCCGCAGTGATCGGGCGAGACCGAGCAGGAGCGCCTCGTGCCCGGCACCGGAGATCTGGAAGAACGCGCGGTTCTGCTGGCGGAGCGCGATCTCGCGGTCGTCGAGGAACCGAGAGATGTGTGCTCGTTCCAGATCCTCGATCGCCTCGCTCAGGTCGATCTCGTCGTGCCGTTCGAGTATGCGCATCCGGATACCCACGATACGGCCTAGACTCGCGGGCGGTGACGCACGTCGACGGAGTGCTTCCCTGGCGAAGACGCCGCACTCGGGACACGGCCGGGTTCGTTTCGCCCGCCGTGCGGCGGACGGCTGCCGAGCGCGGTGTCGACGCCAACACCATCACGGGCACGGGTGCGAACGGCCGCGTTACTCGCGCGGATGTGGTCGCGCCCGCAGCGGCCGCGCCGCGGGGTGACCAGGTCGTGCCGTTCAACACCGTGCGCAAACGAGCGGCCGGGCTGCTCCTCGAGTCCAAGCGCACGTCGCCGCACGCGCTGTGCACGACCGTCGCCAACTATTCGGCGATCGACGCCGCGCGCGCGGGGACGCGACTGACCTATCTCCCGTTCGTCGCGCGCGCGGTCTGCGATGCGATCCGTCAGTTCCCGATGATGAACGCCGCGGTCGACGGTGAGTCGCTGGTCGTGCGCCGCGCGATCAATCTCGGGATCGCGGTGGACCTCGACTTCCAGGGCCTGGTCGTCCCGGTCGTACGCGGTGCGGATGGCCTCCGTCTGCACGCGCTGGGCGCCGCGATCCGCGACGTCGCGGCGCGCGCCCGAACCAAGAAGCTGTCACCCGACGACGTCGCCGGCGGCACCTTCACGGTCACGAACCCGGGCGGGTACGGCACGTGGCTGTCGTTCCCGATCATCAACCAGCCCCAGGTCGGGATCCTGTCCACCGACGGCGTGAGCAAGCAGGTGATCGTCGATGACGGTGGCCGCCTCGATATCGCGCCGGTCGGCCACCTGTGCCTGACGTTCGACCACCGCGCGGTCGACGGTGCCTATGCCGCGTCGTTCCTCGCCCGTATCCGCGAGATCATCGAGACCCGCGACTGGTCGACAGAATCCTGACGCGCCCGAGATCTACTGCGGGAGGGTGGTGAAGCCGGGTCCGAAGAAACATGGCCGCTCGACAGAGACCAGCGCGGCCGCGACGTCAGTCGAGGCGGTCGGGGTCTTCGACGTCGGTGGGCCCGCACGCCGGAGGTCCGGTGATCGGATTGCAGCGCGCGGGCGTCCCACCCGGAATCTCGACCGAGTACGACGAGAACGGTTCGTACGGCTCCATGTAGTCGGTGCTGACGAGCTGGGCGCCGCTCGCGAGCGCGGCGTCTCGAGTGGTCGGGTCGTTCGTGCGCGACTGGACCGTGTCGGCGTCGGCGCGGGTGCGGACGAGCATGTTGGCCGCCAACGCCGCTTGGATCGCGGCGCGGTCACCGATCGGGTCGTTCAGCTTCGCGAACGCGGCATCGGCGGCGCCCGGCGTGGCCGGCGTGAACAACGCGCGGCCTTCGAGTGACGGCGTGGTGGCACGGTACACGTCGCGCAGCGCGCCGTTGTCGAGCGCGAACACGATCTGGCCTCGCACCTCGTGCAGCGTTGGCCACCCGCGAGTGGTGACCGCCTCGCCGAGTGTCGCGAACGGGCCGCGCACGTCGTCGGGTGTCACCATCTCGTCTTCGGCGAACACCGACCGGATCTCCGCGTCGAGCGCAGCGAGCTCGATCGCGTCGGCGGCTTCGTCCTTCACCTCGACGAGCACGACGATCGGCACATGGCCGGGATGCGCCTGCGACCACTCGCGTACCGCTTCGAGACACAGCACGAAGGTCGGGCAGATCGAGTTCGTGTCGAACTCGATCGCGTGCAGCACCTTGAACCCGGGTTCGTGCATCTCGGGGATGTCGGGCACCGTGACGCCGACCGACGCGGGGTACTGCGGGTTGGCGTAGCGGCCGCCTTCGGGATCGGTCCAGACGTCCAGCTCGATCTGGCGCACGCCGAGCGCGTCGAACTGTTCGGCGAGCGGCCGGTGTCCGTACTCGAGCCCGGCGACGGTCGCCGGGATGTCGTCGCGAATCGAGTCCATGACCTCCGGGTACGGGAAGGTCTTGTAGCTGTTGTGCGAGCCGAGCACCTGCACTTGGTGGAGCCGCAGCGTGTCGTCGAGCGGGTGCGCGGTCGGCGCTTGGGTTGTGGTCGTGGTGGACGCCGCCGATTCCTCCCCGGGCCCGTCGTCGTCACCGCTGCACGCCGCGAGCGCCACCGCCGCGACGAGGAGGAACCGCGGGTGGAGCCGCATCGAGACCGATGCTAAACACTGCGCGCATGCGCCGACTCGCACTCGTCATCACCCTCGGGATCCTGGCCGGGATCATCGGTCCCGCGACCGTCGCCCCGCCCGCCGCCCCGGCGACACAGAACCCGGTGTTGCTCGTCGCGGGCACGGTCTCGCCCGAGTTCGCGCTGAATCCACTCGCGGCGCGCCTGCGGGCCGACGGCTTCCGCGTGTACACGATGGCGCTGCCGGGCGGCGGCCTCCAGGACATCGCGGTGTCCGCGCAGGCGGTCGCGCAGAAGGTTGACGCCATCCGAGGCGCGACCGGCTCGGCCAAGGTCGATGTCGTCGGCCACTCGCAGGGCGGCCTCGAGAACCGGTATTACCTCAAGTTCCTCGGTGGCACCGGCAAGGTCGGCGCGTACGTGAGCCTGGGCACGCCGCAGTACGGGACGGTGGCCGCGAACCTCGCGCAGTTCTTCGGGTTCGGCAGCTGCCTCGGGATTGTCGCGTGCCAGCAGATGACGATCGGTTCATCGTTCCTCAACAACCTCAACGCCGGCGACGACACGCCCGGCGCCGTGCGCTACGTCTCCATCTACACGGTGTGGGATGAGCTCGTGCAGCCGTATTGGAACGCGCGCATCTTCGATGGCGCGAGCAACGTCAGCCTCCAGTCCCACTGCTGGTGGAAGGTCGTCGGCCACGTCGGGCTGATCCTCGACGGCGCCGTCTACGGACTCGTGCGCAGCGCGCTGCGGGGCACAACGATCTCGACCAATTGCTTCGCGCTGTGAAGGTGCACGTCGATCCCGACCTGTGCGTCGGGCACGGGCGCTGCTACGTGCTCGCGCCCGACGTCTTCGGCTGTGATGACTACGGGCATGCAGTAGTCCTCGTCGACGATGTCGACGGGGCGCTCGCCGATCACGCGCGCGCGGGCGCCGAGAACTGCCCCGAGCGGGCGATCACCGTCGAGTAGCGCGACCAGTCGACGAACAGCGCGACGACGGTCCCGAGCCAGGCCGAGTAGTCGAGGCCGAGCAGCACGAAGATCGCGCCGTGCAGCACGACCGCGCCGCCGATCGCATGGCGACGGAGCGGAGGGAACGCGCACGCGAGGATGAACCCGAGCTCGAAGAGCAGCGTCGCGAGCGCGATTCCTCGGGAGAGGGCGGCGTGATCGCCGATCCAGCGCGCGAGTTCGGAGGCGTGACTCTTCGGCGACCGCGCACCGTCGTGGAGGATGTTCGCCATGTTGTCCGAGGACACCCACTCCACTCCCGAGCTCACGATCTTGGCGAAGCCGGAGAAGAAATAGGCGAGCGCGGTCACGAGCATTCCGCACCGGATGGGCCAGCCGAACCGGGCGCTGCTGCGACGATCGTTCCACGACGTGTCGGTCGCCGCCGCGAGGAACGGAACGGCCGCGAACAGCAGGACCAAGTCGTTGTGCTGGATCTTTCCCCGACTCGCGCGCAGACCCGCGAGGACGAGGAGCGCCGCCCACGCGATCGTGAATGTCAGTCGGCGCGAGCATCCGAGCGCAGCCGCCACTGCCGCCGCCGTACCGATCACCTGCATCGCGACGATCCAGCTTGCGCTCGGCATTCCCGACAAGACCGACAGGAACCACGGCGGGTCGAACAGCTCCTCCGGCTGCGGCGCCAGGTGGCGGTACGGCCCGAGCGCGAGACGCGCGCCGATGACGGCGGCGAGCACGGTGATCGCGCCGTGCAGACGCGCCGCCGGTTCGGAACCGAACAGCCACCGGTCGAACGTCGTGAACGCCTTCATGCACCCACCGGACAGGTGTATACGAGCTGGCGCGACACCGATTCACCGGAGCGCGCCACGATGCGGCTGCGGTAGATCCGGAGTTCCTCCGCGCCGGGATTGCGCTCGCCGAACGGCGCGGCCCACGCCGCGCACACCGCCGCCGCGCGCGCCGGGTCGACGTCGGCGCGGCGGCCCAGTTGGCGCTCGGTGTTGCGGTACGCGATCGGCAGGTCGTACAGCGACGCCGCGTGCTCGGTGCCCGCGCCGTCGACGACGACGAGCTCCCACGACGGATGCGTGGGCGTCCGCAGCTCGTGGTAGAGCCGAAAACCGGTGAGCGGCCAGTATTCGAGGGCGGCGAGACCAGAGACGAGCACGAGACCGAGGAACCCGTAGACGAAGTGCCGCACGCGCGCTTCCACAGAACGCGCAGCCGTGGCGCTCATCCCAACCAACGTATCGCCCAGCGGGCGCGCCGCGACCCCATCGGCAAGAATCGGCGTTGATCGAGGAGGCCACGAGTGAACGACGTCCTGGGATACGAAGGCAAGCGGGTGATCGTGACCGGCGCGGCGTCGGGCATGGGGGCGGCGACCGCCCAGCTCCTCGTCGAGCTCGGCGCCGAGGTCCATGCGGCCGATATCAAGAAGCCGGACGTTTCCGGCCTCGCGAGCTACACGGAGTGTGACCTGCGTGAGCCGGAGCAGATCGATGCCGCGCTCGACCGCATCGGCCGCGTCGTCAACATGTTGTTCAACTGCGCGGGACTCCCGAACACTTTTCCCGATCTCGACGTGATGCTGGTCAACTTCTGCGGGCTGCGTGCGCTGACCGAGAAGGCGATCCCGATGATCACCGAAGGTGGGGCGATCGCGTGCATCGCGTCGACCGCCGGCATCGGCTGGCTCCAGAACATGGCGACGCTCGGACCGTTGCTGGCCACACCCGACTTTGCCGCCGCGAAGCAGTGGTGCGAGGCGAACCCGAAGCCGCTCGCGAACGCGTACGGCCTGTCGAAGGAAGCGATCAACGCGTACACGGCGTTTCGGTCGTTCGCGCTCGCGCAGCAGGGGATTCGGATCAACTGTTTGAACCCGGGCCCGACCGACACGCCCATGATGCCGGAGTTCGAAAGGGCGGTCGGCAAGGACTACATGGACAACTTCCCCGTACCCCTCGGTCGCCACGCCGTCGCCGAGGAACAGGCGTGGCCGCTCCTGTTTCTGAACAGCCCGCGCGCGTCGTACGTGACCGGCGTGCAGCTCGACGCCGACGGCGGATTCAGGGGCGGCCTCTTCACCGGCCAGATCGACCCCAAGGTGCTCATGCCCGAAGGGTTCGAGTAGCCGCGACGGCGGTGGGCGCGTTCTGTCCTTTGGGGACACAGTCGGACACCAGCGGGCGCGTTCTGTCCTTTGGGGACACAGTTGGACACCAGCGGGCGCGTTCGGTCCTTTGGGGACACGGGCGGACCTGTTTTGCTCGGCGCCCCCG
The DNA here is from genome assembly GCA_052390615.1 of Actinomycetota bacterium. Classification (GTDB taxonomy): domain Bacteria; phylum Actinomycetota; class Acidimicrobiia; order IMCC26256; family PALSA-610; genus JBQTGT01. The sequence goes on along the minus strand of JBQTGT010000004.1, from coordinate 182,145 downwards.
CAACCGCGAAAATAGAACGTGTTCTAGGACGCCGGAGGCCGCATGTACGTCGGGTTGACCAAAGAGCAGACCGCGCTGCGCGACGAGCTGCGCGCGTACTACGAGACCCTCCTCACACCCGAGCTCGAAGACGACCTCCGCAAGGCCGAAGGCATCGGCGCGGCGTCGAAGCAGGTGTGGAAGCAGATGGCGTCCGACGGCTGGGCCGGCGTCGGCTGGCCGACGGAATGGGGCGGCCGCGGGCTCACGCCGATCGAGCAGTTCGTGTTCTTCGACGAGTCGATGCGTGCCGGCGCGCCCGTGCCGATGCTCACGATCAACTCCGTCGCGCCGACGATCATGCGCTACGGCAGTGAGGAGCAAAAGCAGTTCTACGTTCCGAAGATTCTCGCCGGCGAGATCCACTTCGCGATCGGCTACACCGAACCCGACGCCGGTACCGACCTCGCATCACTCAAGACGAGCGCGGTGCACGACGGCGACGAGTACGTGATCAACGGTCAGAAGGTCTTCACCAGTCTCGCGACCGGCGCCGACTACATCTGGCTCGCGGTGCGCACCAACACCGAAGTGAAGAAGCACAAGGGCATCTCGATCATCATCGTTCCCACCAGCACGCCCGGGTTCTCGGCGGTCCCGATCGAGAACTTCGGCGGCCTCAACACGACCGTCACCTACTACGAGGACGTGCGCGTCCCCGCCGCCAACTTGATCGGTGAGGAGAACCAAGGCTGGAACTTGATCACGAATCAGCTCAACCACGAGCGCGTCACCCTGTGCTCGTCGGGCGTCATCGAGCGAGTACTCGACGACGTCTCGCAGTGGGCAAAGGACACGACGCTCGCGGACGGCCGGCGCGTCATCGACCAGGAATGGGTGCAGGTCAACCTGGCGCGCGTGCACGCCAAGCTCGAGTTCCTGCGCCTCGCCAACTGGCGGGTCGCGTGGCTCGCGCAGAGCGGCGCGGCGTTGAATCCGGCCGACGCCTCCACGATCAAAGTGTTCGGCACCGAGTTCTACATGGAAGCGGCGCGCCTCTGCATGGAGGTCATGCGCGACCAGGCCACGTTGTCGCTCGACTCGCCCGGCGCGGTGCTGCGGGGTCGAGTCGAACGGCTGTTGCGCTCGATGCACATCCTCACCTTCGGCGGCGGCACCAACGAGATGCAGCGCGACCTGATCGCGATCTTCGGCCTGAACATGCCGGGCAGTCCCCGGTAAAGCGACGAGACCGATGGACTTCTCACTCACCGAGGAACAGCTGGAGCTGCAAGGGCTCGCGCGGCAGATCCTCGCGGACCGGATGACGCTGCCGCACCTCAAGGCGCGCGACAACTCGACCGATTGGTACGACCGCGAGACGTGGACCGAGTTCGCCCGCGCGAACCTGCTCGGGATTCCATTCGCCGAGTCGGTCGGTGGTCTCGGCCTCGGGTTCGTGGATCTGTGCCTCGTGCTGCGCGAGCTGGGCGAACACGTCGCGCCGCTACCGGCGATCCCCACGCTCGTCGCCGCGGCCCTACCGATCGCCCGCTACGGCAGTGCCGCGCAGCAGTCGGTGCTGGCCGAGGTCGTCGCCGGCGACGCGCTCCTCACGGCCGCGCTCGTCGAGATCGGCGCCGAGTCCGAGCAGCCCGCGACGACCGCGACGCGTGACGGCGACGGCTGGCGGCTCGACGGCGCCAAGTCGAACGTCGCCGCGATGCACGTCGCCGAGAGCGTCCTCGTTCCCGCGACCGCCGACGGCGAGACCGTGCTGTATGTCGTCCCGACGGCCACCTCCGGCCTGATCGCGACGCGTCAGGAGACGATGAACCACGAGCCGCACTTCCTCGTGCAGCTCGACGGCGTACGCATTGGCGACGACGCGCGTCTCGGCGGACCGGGCCAGGGTGCCGAAATACTGACGTGGACGCTCAACCGGGCCACGATCGCGACGTGCGCGATCGTGGCGGGCGTCGCGGCGCGTGCGCTGCGAATGACCGCGCAATACACGTGCGATCGCAAGCAGTTCGATCGCCAGATCGGGACGTTCCAAGCCGTCGGACAGCGCATGGCCGATTGCTACATCGACAGCCAGGCGATCGAGCTCACGATGCTGGCCGCCGCAACCCACCTCGACGAAGGCCGCGACGACCCGCTCGAGGTCGCGACCGCAAAGTTCTGGGCGTCCGACGGCGGCAACCGCATCGCGCACGCCGCGCTGCACGTACACGGCGGCATCAGCATCGATCTCGACTACCCCATCCACCGCTATTTCCTGTGGCTCAAACAGCACGAGTTCGCGCTCGGATCGGCGACGCCCCAACTCGTGCGGATCGGGAAGGTCCTGGCGGAGCGCTAGTCGCTCGACGCGCGCGCGCCGTCGAGCAGCACGCGCACGGGATCGAGATCGTACGGCGGGCCGAGCATCACGATGACGTGCTCGGCACCTTCGTCGACATATTGGTGCCAGTGGGTGGCCTCGGGCGGATTGATGGCGACGGTGCGCTCGATCTGGCGGGGATTCCGGCCGACGCGCGCGCACCAGTCGTCCAGGACGCGGTTCTTGTTGGCGAAGTTCTCAGGCGGACCGAAGGTGTTCCAGGCATCGGCGTGCTCGGCCACGATCCGCAGCGTCACCTTCTCGCCGCTACCGCCGATGAGGATCGGGAGCCGCCCCCGCGGCGGCGGTTCGAGCCGGCTGAGCCGGTCCATCACGATCGGCAATGCGCGCGCGAGGGCGCGCAGGCGATCGTTCGCAGTGCCGAACTCGAACCCGTACTCCTCGTAGTCGCGCTCGAACCAACCCGCACCGAGCCCGAGAACGAACCGGCCTTCGCTGATGTGATCGATCGTGCGCGCCATGTCGGCGAGCAGATTCGCGTTGCGATACGAGTTGCAAGTGACGAGCGCCCCGATCTCCGCGTGCGTCGTGTCGGCCGCCATCGCGGCGAGCAGTGTGTACGCCTCGAAGTGGGCTGCGTTGGGGTCGCCGTACAGCGGGAAGAAATGATCCCAGATCCACATGCTGTCGACCCCGAGCTCGTCGGCCGCACGCCACGCGGCTCGCAGCGCGTCGACGGTCGTCGACTGCGGGTGGAACTGCACACCGACTCGGAACCGCGTCATATCCTCGTCTTCTCACACACGGAGGCGCAGGCTACCGATCACGCAGCTCGATCCGGCGCCCACCGTCCGCGAGGCCGAGCACCGCCCGACCCTCGACGAGGCGCCGCAACGGTTCACCGACCAGCTCGGTGCGCCAACCCGAAGCGAGACGACTCGGCGCGCCCTGGAGCAGTTGCGTGAGGTCGGCGCGCGTCGCCAGCACCGCCGGGTCGAGGTCGAGCTGGGAGGCGCGTTGCGCGAGCCACGCGCCGATGACCGTGACCGCGGGTGCGAGCGAGCGGTCGATCCGCTCGGGCTCGGGCAGCTGGAGCGCGTCGGGTGAGAGCTCAAGCCCGCTGCGGACGGCCGCCAGGAGTTCCTCGGCGGTGCTCTCGCGCGTCGCGCGCCCGTCGACACCCCGAATGGAGCTCAACTCCTCGCGTGTGCGGGGCGGCCGGGCGATGATGCCCGCGAGGGCCAGATCCGAGAGCACGTAGCGGGGCGGTACGTCGAGCGTCTCCGCGACGCGCTCGCGCCACGCCGCGACCTCCTGCGCGACGCCGCGCGACTTCCCGCGTAGCTGGCGGGCGCCCTTCATGCGCCACCACGCGAGCCGCGGCTCGGGCCGGGTGCGAACCCGCTGCCGCCGTTCGTCGCACTCGTCGAGGGCCCACGCGAGCCGGCCGGACGCGGTGAGGCGATCGACGAGCGCGTCATGGAGCGGTAGGAGGTGTTCGACGTCCGCGGCGGCGTACTCGCGCTGCTCGACGTGCAGCGGACGCCGCGTCCAATCGGTCAGCCGGTCGCCCTTGGCGAGACGAACGCCCAGCATCTTTTCGGCCAGCGCCGCGAGCGATGGGCTCCCTTGCCCGCAAAACCCGGCCGCGACCTGCGTGTCGAAGATTCGGGTAGGGCCGCGCCCGCACAGCCGTTCGAGGATGGCCAGGTCCTGCTCGGCCGCGTGCGCGACCATCACTCCCGGGCCCGACAGCAGCTTGACCAGCGGTGACGCATCCACCGTGATCGGGTCGACGAGCGCGACGCCGTCGCGCCAGGCGATCTGTACCAACGCGAGCCGGGGCCAGTACGACCGCTCGCCGTGGAATTCGGTGTCGAGCCCGTACCGGGGCTCGTCGGCGAGCCGGTCGACGAGCGCCCGCAGCGCGTCCTCGTCGTCGATCCACACCGGCTCCATCGCTCCATCCTGGCAGGTGCCGCGGGCGGGGCGTGTCAACGTCAGGGCCGAAGGCGGCGGCGGACCTCGGCCAGGCGCTCGATCGACGCCAACACATCGGCCTGCTCGTCGGCGAGGTGACGCACGATCACGTCGGTGTAGCCCATCTCGCCGAGGGCTGCGAACGAGTCGGCCACGCGTTGCGCATCGCCGACGACCGGTGCGGCGGGGTCGAAGCCCCGGTAGCCGCGCGCGAGCACGGGGCCGGCGACGCGCGTCGCGTCGGCGTCGTCAGCGCCGACGTGGATGTCGCGGCGGATCGCGATCGCGGTCGGTGTTCGGACGTGGCGCGCGCACGCGTCGAGGTATGCGTCGATCAGCGCGCGCGCCTGCGCGGGGGTCGCTTCGGGACCGGCGAGGAACGCATCGCCGAGCCGGGCGGCGCGATCGATCGCCGGTGGCGCGGCGGCGCCGATCCATACTTGGAGCGGTTCCGGGGGGATCGGCGCGATGCGTGCCCGCTCGATCGCGAACGGGTGCTCCATCGAGACCTCTTCACCTGCGCAGAGGCGGCGGATCACGTCGACGCCGGCTTCGAACCGCGCCCGCCGTTCGCGCAGCGTCGTACCAAACGCGCCGAACTGATAGGCGCCGCCGCCGATGGCGCACTGCATGACGAACGGACCCCGCGCGATCGCGGCGAGCGTCCCGATCTGCTCGGCGACGAGGACCGGGTGCCACAACGGCAGCAGGAACAGCGCACCGGCCAGACGCTCGTCCCACTCCGCGAGCAATCGGCCGAGCATCGGGACGTTCTGGTAGTAGGGCCACGGCACGTTGTGGTGGTCGCCAACGAACAAGCTGTCGAGCCCGGCCGCGTTGGCGGCGCGGGCGCGCTCGATCATCCACCGGGCGCCTGCGCGCGCGTCGATCGGCTCGTAGGTGCTGCGCAGCGATGTTCCGATCCGCATCACGGTGCACCCTAGATGGACGGTGTCAGCCGAGCTCGACGAGCCACTCCAACGGCGTGCCGTCGACGGCGTCTTGAATGTCGCGGGTCAACGTCGGCAGGTCGTCGAGGATCAGCAAAACCCCGAGCCACCCGAGCACGATCGCGGAGCCCGCGACGAGCGCGGTGAAGTGCCGGCGCATCCACCCGAGCGCGCCCGCCAGCCGGCCCAGCGCGAGTCCGACGACCAGGAACGGCAGCCCGAGCCCGAGCGTGTACGCGACGAGCAGCGTTGCCGCCGCCCACGTCCGCTCGTTCGCGGCCATTGTGAGGATCGAGCCGAGGATCGGGCCGATGCACGGCGTCCAGCCGAAGCCGAATGCCGCGCCCGCGACCGCGGGCGCCGCCGCGCCGAACCGGCCGAGCTGCGGATGGAATCGCTTCTCTTGATAGAACCACGGCGCGCGCAGGAAGAGGGAGCCCAAGAGGAACAGCGCCATCGCGAGCATGAACGCGCCCGAGAGGCGCGTGAGGAGCGCTTGATGATCCTTGAATAGCTGTCCGACGCCCGAGAACCCCACGCCGAGAATGACGAACACGGTGCCGAAGCCGGCGACGAACAGCGCGGTCGTGCGCACGACGCGCCGCATGTTCTCGCGCGCACCGCTTTCGAGCTCCGACAGGTCGAGGCCGGTGACGATCGACAGATAGCCCGGCACCAGCGGCAACACGCACGGCGACAGGAACGACACGACGCCGCCGCCGAACGCGGCCACGTAGGCCGGCGGTGTCACGTCACGGATCGCGGCGAGCACCGCGAGGTCGTTCATGCTCCCATTGTGCGTGAACGGCGGTGGCCGCGGGGAGCCCGACGATCCGCGACGCGCGATCCGCCGGCGCCAAATCGACTCTGTGGAGCGGGGCGGTCTCCTGGCGTCCGGAAATCGACTCTGTGGAGAAAACGGGCCGGCCCGGAGGTGGACGGGTCTAGCGGTCGGCCAACTCGTCGTCGCGGGCGCGGCGAAGCTGTACGTGCGACTCCACGGGCGGGCCGACGCGCGTGCCGGCGCGGTACTTCCCGTCGACGATGGGCAGGCCGCCGCTACGCATGCGCGCGGCGCGGGTCCGTTGCCGGGCCAACCGGCGCGCCCGCTGGCGCTTGACCGCCCGGCGCCGCAGCCCGACCAGCGCGGCCAGGCCGACGATGCCCCCGATCGCCAGGGTGCGGACGGAGAGCACGCCGCCCCCGCCGCCGTCGTCCTTGGGTGCCGCGGCCGGGGTGTCCGCGGCCGGCGTGTCCGAGTTCGCCGTCGGGACCGGTGCGACCGCGAGGTCGACGTCGCCCCGTACCGCTGCGGCGAACGCGTCGCGATCCGCGACGCGACGCGAGTGCGGGCTGATGCGAACCTCCGGCAGCCGGGCGCCGGTGCCGCCCGCGCAGCCCCGCAGGAAGTGCTGGTCCATGAGCTGGGCCGCCCAGCCGTACACGTCGTAGGTGTTGAGGATCACGACGATCAGCGAGCACCCGTTGCGGGTGGCCGTCGCGACGAACGTCTGGCCCGCTCGGTTCGTGAAACCAGTCTTGAATCCGGTGGTCCCCTCGTACGCGCGCGTGCCCTCCGCCAGCATGCGGTTGTGGTTCGTCAACGACCGCGGCGTCCCGGCCGGATCGACGAACTCGTATGTGCGCAGCGCCGCCCACTTCGCGATCTCGGGCGTCGCGAGCGCGTTGCGCGTCGCGATCGCGATGTCGAACGCGCTCATGCGCGGACCCCCGCCGAAGGACGCTTCGTCGTCGAACCCCGCGGGGTCGGCAAACGTGCTGTCTTGCATCCCGAGGCTATCGGCGGTTTCGGCCATTGCGTCCGCGAACCCCTGCAGGCTGCCGCCGGCGGTCTCCGCGATCGCGTACGCGGCGTCGTTGGCCGACGCCATCAGCAGCGATGCCATCGCATCGGCAAACGGCCACTGGTGGCCGGCCACCATGTTGATGCGGCTGGCCGGTTGCGCCGCGGCCAGCTCGGTGACGTTGATGGTCGCGTCGAGGGACAACCGCTCGATCGCGGTCAGCGCGGTCATGATCTTGGCCGTGCTGGCGGGCGGGAGGGCTTCGTGCTCGTTGCCGGCCTCGAGCACGTCGCCGCTGGTGGTGTTGACGACGATGTACGCCGTGGGCGGCGGCGACTGGGCTTGGCCGGGGCGCGCCACAGCGCCGGCGGTCGCCGGGAGCGCGCACGTGGTCACCGCCAGCACGGCGAGCCGGGCGCATACGGTCGGCAGCACTCGGCGCATGCGGCGCAAAGGCTAGGCGCGAGGCGGCCGCCGGCAACGTTTCGGGCGAAATTTTCGGCCCGGCCCGGGCGGTCCCGTCTGCCACCATGGGGTCGTGGCAGACGCCCCCCGCATCTCGGCCCGCATCGCGGCGATCAAGGAGTCGGCGACCCTCGCGGTGGACGCGAAGGCCAAGGCGTTGCAGGCGGCGGGGGAGAACGTCATCGGGTTCGGCGCGGGGGAGCCGGACTTCCCGACCCCCGCGCACATCGTCGACGCGGCCGCGGCGGCGTGCCGGGACCCGAAGTACCACCGGTACACGCCGACGCCGGGTCTGCCGGAACTCCGTGAAGCCATCGCGCACAAGACCAAACGCGATTCCGGCTACGACTGCACGCCCGCGCAGGTGCTCGTCACCAACGGCGGCAAGCACGCGGTGTACAACACGTTCCAAGTACTGTGTGACGCCGGCGACGAGATCTTGTTGCCGGCGCCGTACTGGACGTCCTATCCCGAGGCGATCACGCTCGCGGGGGGCGTGCCGGTCGTGTTGGCGACGAGCGAGCTCGACGGTTTCCGGGTCACGGTCGCGCAGCTCGCCGCCGCGTACACCGCGCGCACGAAGGCACTGTTGTTCGTATCGCCCAGCAACCCGACGGGCGCGGTCTACCCGCCCGACGAGGTCGAGGCGATCGGCCGGTGGGCGGCCGCGCGCGGCATCTGGGTCGTGACCGACGAGATCTACGAGCACCTCACGTTCGGCGATCATGTGCACGCGTCGATGCCGACGCTGGTGCCCGAGCTCTCCAACCGCTGCATCGTGGTGAATGGCGTCGCCAAGACGTACGCGATGACGGGCTGGCGCGTTGGTTGGATGATCGGGCCGCGCGACGCCATCGGCGCGGCCGCGAACCTCCAGTCGCACTCGACGTCGAACGTGTCGAACGTCGCGCAGGTCGCGGCGCTGGCGGCGGTGGGCGGCGACCTCGAAGCCGTGGCCGAGATGCGCGCCGCGTTCGAACGGCGCGGCCAGATGATGCACGAGTTGCTGTCCGGCATCCCGGGCGTCACGTGCCTCGAGCCGCAGGGCGCGTTCTATTGCTTTCCGTCGTTCGAAGGTGTCCTCGGCAAATCGTTCGGGGGCCGAACGCCGAACGATTCGCTGGAACTCTGCGAGGCGCTGCTCGAGGTCGCGAAGGTCGCGATCGTGCCGGGCGAGGCGTTCGGCGCACCCGGGTACGCGCGTCTGTCGTTCGCGCTCGGCGACGACGACCTCGGCGAAGGCGTGCGCCGCATCGCCGATTTCCTGTCGGGGTAGTCGCCGACCGATACCCTGAACGGATGGCGGCACGCGTCCTCGTCACCGAACCGCTCGCCGCGCGTGGCATCGAAGCCATGACCGCCGCCGGGCTCGACGTCGAGGTCCGCACCGGCCTTTCGCCGCACGAATTGGTCGCGGCCGTGCCCGGCGCGGTCGCGCTCGTGATTCGAAGCGCGACCCAGGTGACCGCGGATGTTCTCGCCGCCGCGAGCGACCTCGTCGTCGTGGGCCGGGCCGGCATCGGGCTCGACAACGTCGACGTCGCCGAAGCCACCCGCCGGGGTGTGATGGTGGTCAACGCGCCGCAGTCGAATGTCCTTTCCGCGGCCGAGCACACGATGGCGTTGCTGCTCGCCCAAGCCCGCAATGTTCCGCAGGCGCACAACGACTTGCGCGCGGGCAAGTGGAATCGCTCCCGCTGGGAGGGTGTCGAGCTGCACGGCAAGACGCTCGGTGTGGTCGGGCTCGGTCGCGTGGGTGTGCTCGTCGCGCAGCGCGCGCACGCGTTCGGGATGCGGCTCGTCGCCTACGACCCGTTCGTCAGCGCCGATCGCGCCCGTCAGCTCGGCGTGCAGCTCGTGCCGACGATCGAGGAGCTGGTCGCGGTCGCCGATTTCTGCACGATCCATCTCCCCAAGACGCCGGACACGCTCGGGCTCCTCGACGCCGCCGTGCTCGCGAAGGCCAAGCCGGGGATGCGCCTCGTCAACACGGCCCGCGGCGGCATCGTCGACGAGGACGCGCTCGCCGACGCGGTGCGCAACGGTCCGCTCGGCGGCGCAGCGCTCGACGTGTATCTCGAGGAGCCGACGACGTCGTCGCCGCTCTTCGAGATCGACGAGATCGTTGTCACCCCGCACCTCGGCGCGTCGACCTCCGAAGCGCAGGACAAGGCGGGGGTAACGATTGCCGAGCAGGTGATCCTCGCGCTGCGGGGCGACTTCGTGCCGTTCGCCGTCAACGTCGCCGCATCCGAAGCGTCCGAGACCGTTCGTCCGTTCTTGCCGCTCGCCGAACGCCTCGGGCGGCTCTTCACGGGTCTCGCGGGCGGCATGCCGAACACGCTCGAAGTGACCTACGAGGGCGAGATCGCCGACTACGACTGCCGCGTGCTCACCCTTTCGGTGCTCAAGGGTGTGCTCGGCCCGGTCGTCGATGAGCCGGTCACGTTCGTGAACGCACCCCACCTCGCTGAGGGACGGGGGCTCGTCGTTCGGGAGACGACCTCCACCGACGTCCGCGACTACGTGAATCTCATCTCGATCCGGGGTGACAACGGTGCGCACGTCGCCGGGACGCTCTTTGGTAAGCACGAAGCGCCGCGTATCGTCGGCATCGACGAGCACATCGTCGACCTCCCGCCGTCGCGCCACATGCTGGTGGTGCACAACGAAGACGTGCCCGGCATGATCGGCCGGGTGACGACCCTGCTCGGCGACGCGGGGATCAACATCTCCGATATGGACGTGGGCCGCAGCCCCAGCGGCGCCGCCGCGCTCATGGCGATCGCAACCGACTCCCTCGTTTCCGACGAGATCGTCACCCAGATCTGCGCCCAAGCCGGCGTACAGACCGCGCGCGCGTTCGACCTCGACTGACGCGCCGGCACGCGCAAGCCCGACGCGTCAAGGCACAGTTCCTCGATGACAACACGACACGCGTCGAGCAAATCGATTCTGTTGACACAACCCGCGCATAGAGCGCGCCTTTGCGACTCTGATGACAGTTCGTGAGGTGAAGGCGTGAGTGAGGGCGAGCTCGGGCGCTCAGCGTTGCGAGGGACGCAGCCCGTCGCTCTCTGCGGCATCCGCGTCGACGTAGCAGCGATCCGGGTTCGTGCGGTCGTAGTTCTGGCCGCCGGGAACGTGGAAGATCTTGCTCTTCAACTTCGCCTTCACCGGATGCGTCGCCGGACACGTGCCTTCGCCGTTGGGCTCGACCCACGCGGCGGCGCGCTTCGTCTCGGGCTTCGGACGCGGGACGGGCGGGAACGGGAACGGCGCCGACTCCCATTCGATCGACCCGGGCGGAGCGGCGGGGACGCGCTGTCGGTACGCGCGCCAGATCGCGTACCCCGCACCGGCGACGAGGCCAGCTCCCAGCGCTCGTTTCACGGCTCTGCGCACAACACGGCTCCCTCGCTGCGCCATCCGTGGCTCCGCTGCGTCCGCACCGCGCGAATCCTCTCATGCGAACGCCACACCGGACGAAGAATGGTTTGACGGACCTTCGGCCGACTGGCACACTGGCTCGACCTATGACGAAGGAACTGCGCACCGCCACACCGCTGCTGGGCCTCCTTCTTACCTAGGCGCGGGCACCCCCTGGTGCTCGCGCTCCGCCCTCCGTGCCTTCGAGGCCGGAGGGTTTTTCGTTGCACGAAACCCCTCGAAAGGGCGACCAATGGACACGGTGAGGATCTTCGACACGACCCTGCGGGATGGCGAGCAGTCGCCCGGAATCTCGCTGGACGTCGCCGAGAAGCTCGAGATCGCCGAGCAGCTCGCCCGCCTCGGTGTCGACGTCATCGAAGCCGGTTTCCCCATCGCGTCGGTGGGTGACTTCGAGTCCGTCGAGGCCATCGCCAAGAGCGTGCGCGGCCCGATCATCGCCGGCCTCTCGCGCACCGGCTTCAAGGACATCGACCGTGCGTGGGAAGCGGTGCAGCACGCGTCGCGGCCCCGCATCCACGTGTTCATTGCAACCTCGAAGATCCACATGGAAAAGAAGTTGCGCATGACACCCGACCAGGTCAAAGCCGAAACGGCGGCCTCGGTTACCCGCGCGCGCGGGTACTGCGACGACGTCGAGTTCTCGCCCGAAGACGGCTACCGCTCCGATCCCGACTTCATGTGTGAGGTGTGCCAGATCGCGGTTGACAACGGCGCCACCACGATCAATATCCCCGACACCGTCGGATTCGCGGTACCCGAGCACTACGGTGCGCTCATCCGGCGCGTCATCGGGACGGTCAGCGGCGACTACATAGTGTCCACACACTGCCACGACGACCTCGGGCTCGCGGTGGCGAACTCATTGGCGGGCGTCGCGGCCGGTGCCCGGCAGGTCGAGTGTGCGATCAACGGACTCGGCGAACGGGCGGGCAACGCCGCGCTCGAAGAGATCGTCATGGCGATCAAGACCCGCGCCGACTACTTCGAAGGGTGCGAAGTCGGCGTGCGCACCGAGGAGCTGGCCCGCACGTCGCGTCTCGTGTCGCGGCTCACCGGCTATCCGGTGCAGTTCAACAAGGCGGTCGTCGGTCGCAACGCGTTCGCGCACGAGGCGGGTATCCACCAACACGGTGTGCTCACCGACCGGGAGACGTACGAGATCATCGACGCATCCACGGTCGGCCAGGAAGCGGCGCAGATCGTGCTCGGCAAGCACTCCGGGCGCCACGCCTTCGCCGACTCGCTCGAGAAGATGGGCTTGCACGTCCAAGGCGACGCGCTCAACGGCGCGTTCGTGCGGTTCAAGGAGCTGGCCGACAAGAAGATCGAGATCACCGAAGCCGACCTCGAGGCCATCGTCGCCGAGGAGCTCGGCACGAACCTCGTGCACCGGTTCGCGATCCACGAGCTCGAAGTGCACGGCGGCACGTCGACGACGCCGTCGGCGCGAGTCGTGCTCGCGCACGCGGACGGCAAGATCGAGGCGACCGGCAGCGGCGACGGCATGATCGACGCCGCGATGGCCGCGATCGCCGAAGGCACCGGGGTGCACGGCAAGGTCGTGAACTTTCAAGTGTCGTCCGTGACCGGCGGGTCGGACGCGTTAGGAGCGGTGGTCGTGACGCTCGATGCCGAGGGCCGCAAGGTCACGGGCCGCGGCGTGGCGACCGATGTGGTCGAGGCGTCCGCGCGCGCGTACCTGAGTGCGGTGAACAAGATCGTCCGGCTCACCGAGCGCAACGAGGTCCGCGAGATCGAGATCGGGCCTTGATTCTTTGTCGCTCGTCGCTGCAGGACGGGATACCCGTCCCGCGGGCGCTCCTCGCTCCGGCGAGTGCGCTCCGCGCACCGCGCGGTCGGAGGTTTTTTTCGTGAGTGCGACGAACGTCAATCGGTGGACTGAACCCGAGTGGGCGTTGCGGTACCTGCGCGAGCGGGACGCGATCCCGCATCGAGTCGAGGGCCTCCAGGTGATGCTCGAGCTGCTGCCGCCGCGCATCCAACGAGTGCTCGACCTCGGCACCGGCGACGGCAACACACTCGCGCTCGTCCTCAGCGCCCATCCCGACGCCCGCGGCGTCGGGCTCGACTTCCAAGAGGAGATGCTCCGTCGGGCGCGCGACCGTTTCGCGAGCGATGAGCGTGTCGAGGTGTGCGCCCACGATCTCGACGATCCGCTGCCGGCGGATCTCGACGGCTTCGACGTCGTCGTGTCGAGCTTCGCGATCCACCACCTCGTTCCCGATCGTCAACGCGCGCTGTACGGCGAGGTGCTCGAGCGGCTCGTGCCGGGCGGCCGGTTCGTGAACGTCGAGCACGTCGCGTCGCGAAGCCGCGCGCTGCACGAGCGGTTCCTCCACGCGATCGGCAAAACCCCCGCCCAAGACGACCCGTCGAACAAGCTTGTGCCGGTCGAGACGCAGCTGCACTGGCTCGACGAGCTCGGCTACCAGGACGCCGACTGCTTCTGGAAGTGGCGCGAGCTCGCCGTGCTTGCCGGGACGAAGGCCTGACACACTCTGATCCGTGGCCCTGCCGGAAGAACTGCAAGCGCTCGCGGCCCGCGTGTCGAACTGGGGTCGGTGGGGCCCTGACGATCAGCGCGGCACGCTGAACTTCATCACGCCCGAAGCGGTCCGGCGCGGCGCAGCTGCGGTGCGGCGGGGCGTGTCGTTCTCGCTGTCGATCCCCTACGACGAGGACGGTCCCCAAACCGGTGGGATTCCCGGTCGGATCAACCCGCAGCACACGATGATCACGCGCAACGTCTCGGTCACGGGCGACCCCAGCGACTTCACGACGAGCGACGACATGGTGGAGATGGGCATTCAAGCCGCGACCCACTGGGACGCGCTGTCGCACGTCGGCTACGACGGGCTGCTCTACAACGGCATTCCCGATTCGGTCATCGACGAGGCCGGCGCGGCGAAGCTCGGCGTCGAGCAGTTCGGTGCGATCGTGACGCGCGGCGTCCTCCTCGACATCGCCCGGTTGCACGGCGTCGACTATCTCGAAGGCGGCTACGCGATCGGTGCGGCGGACCTGCACGCAGCCGCCGAGCGCGCGGGCGCGCGCATCGAGCCGGGCGACATCGTGCTCGTGCGCACCGGCCACATGCATTGGCTGCGGGTCGGCGACCGGACCCGCTTCGCGCACCCCAGTCCTGGGCTCGGTATCCGTTCGATCGAGTGGCTGCACGACACGCAGGTTGCGGCGGTCGCGACCGACACGACGGTGTTCGAGGTGTGGCCGTGCGAGAATCCCCGTGCGCTCCTGCCCGTTCACATGCTGAACCTGCGCGACCAAGGTCTCGTGCAGGGCCAGCTGTGGCATCTCGACGAGCTCGCGGACGATTGCGCGAATGACGGTGTCTACGAGTTCTTGCTCGCCGCGACGCCGTTGCCCATTACGCACGCGGTCGGCGGTGCGTGCGCGCCGACGGCGACGAGGTAGGTCGGGCTCCGCTACCGTACGGCCGCATGCGCGGGATCGTTCACGTCGGCGGCGGCGTCGCCGAGATCACCGAAGACCTCGAGGTGCGCGCGCCGCAACCGCACGAGGTCGTCGTTCGCATGGTCAACGCGGGCGTGTGCCACTCCGACGCGTCCGTGCTCGACGGCACGATTCCGTTCCCGACTCCGGTCGTGATGGGTCACGAGGGCGCCGGCGTCGTCGAGGAGATCGGAGCGGCCGTGAACGGATTGCAGGCCGGCGATCACGTCGTCATCGCCACCGTCGCGAACTGCGGCGTATGCCCGGCCTGCGCGAGGGGCTTCCCGACCCGCTGCCGGCGATCGATCGGCAACATCACGAAGCCGTTCACGTTCAAGGGGGAAGGCGCGTTCAACTTCGCGGCCACATCGGCATTCGCGGAGGTCACGGTCGTCGACCAGATCCAGGCGGTGAAGATCAACCCTGCTGTGCCGCTCAGCTCCGCGTGCCTCATCGGGTGCGGCGTGATCACCGGGATGGGCGCAGTCCTCAACCGCGCCAAGGTGCAGGCGGGTGCCACCGCGGCCGTGTTCGGTGTCGGTGGCGTCGGGCTCAACGCGATCCAGGCACTGCGTCTCGCCGGTGCGTCTCGCATCATCGCGATCGACACGCTGGCGCAGAAGGAAGCGCTGGCGCGTCGGTTCGGCGCGACCGACTTCGTCGACGCGAGCCAGACGAACGCGGTCGACGCAGTGCGCGAACTCCTCCCGGGTGGAACGGGCCTCTACAACCCCGGCGGCGTCGACTGGGCGTTCGAATGCACCGGTGTGCCCGCGGTGTTGCACGACGCGCTCGCGTCACTGGAGTGGGGCGGAACCGTCGTGGTGGTCGGCGTGCCCCATCCGACCGCGACGATCGACACGCCGATCATGCCGTTCATCTACATCGACAAGGCGATGATGGGCTGTCGCTACGGCACGGCGCGGCCCCACGCCGACTTCCCGAAGATCGCGGAGCTGTACTTGCAGGGCAAGGTCTTGCTCGACGAGCTCGTGTCGCGGGTGTACCCGCTCAATGAGTTCCACACCGTGCTCGAGGACATGCATGCCGGCCGCCTCGCGCGCGGCGTCCTCCAGTTCTGACGCGGCTGTGTCCGCACATTGACTCTGTGGAGCCGCGGGACCGCGTGGCGACCGGAACTCGACTCTGTGGAGGATTCGGACCGGGCGGTGGCGGTCGGGTGGTGGCGGGTGGCGCTACGCCGGCGGAACGGCCGGCATCCAGGCCGGACGGCGCGATTCGAACTCGTCGATCCTGTCCCGGTTGCGCAGCGTCAAGCCGATGTCATCGAAGCCGTTCACCAGCCGGTACTGCGTGAAATCGTCCATCTCGAACGCGACGTCGAGGCCGATCGCGGGCGCGGCGACACGCTTGTGTTCGACGTCGACCACGATCTCCAGATTGGGATCTTCTTCGATTGCAGCCCACAGCTGCTCAATGACGGCGCGGTCCACGGTCGCCGCGACGAGGCCCATCTTGGCGCTGTTGTTGCGGAAGATGTCGGCGAAGCGCGGCGACAGCACGGCTTCGAATCCGTAGTCCATCAACGCCCAGACCGCATGCTCGCGTGACGAGCCCGTGCCAAAGTTCGGGCCGGCGACGAGCACGTTGGCGCCCGCGTACCGTTCCTGGTTCAGCACGAAGTCGGAGTTCTCGCGCCATTCCGAGAACAGCCCGGCGCCGAAGCCGGTGCGCTCCACGCGCTTGAGCCAGTCGCTCGGGATGATTTGGTCGGTGTCGACGTCGGCGCGCACCAGCGGTACCGCCCGACCCGTGATCACGCGCACCCGTTTCATCGTCGCCCGTCAGTCGAGATCGTCGGGGGTGGCGAAGTGGCCGGCGATTGCGGTGGCCGCGGCGACGGCGGGGGAGACGAGGTGGGTGCGGCCGCCCTTGCCCTGGCGCCCCTCGAAGTTGCGGTTCGAGGTCGAGGCGCACCGCTCTCCGGGCGCGAGCTTGTCAGGGTTCATCGCCAAGCACATCGAGCACCCGGGCTCGCGCCAGTCGAAGCCGGCCGCGGTGAACACGCGGTGCAACCCTTCGGCTTCCGCCTGCGCCTTGACCGCCGCCGAGCCGGGCACGACGAGCGTGCGCACGCCGGGCTTCACTGTGCGACCGTGCGCGACGGCGGCGGCGGCGCGCAGGTCCTCGATGCGCGAGTTCGTGCACGACCCGATGAACACGGTGTCGACCGCCACGTCGCGCATCGGCGTGCCCGCCTTCAGACCCATGTACGCGAGCGCGCGCCGCGCGGACTCCTGCGCGGTCGGATCCGTGAACGACGCCGGGTCCGGAACCGCGTCGTCGATCGGGATCGTCTGGCTGGGATTCGTCCCCCACGACACGTGCGGTCGCAGCGCGGCCGCGTCGATCACGACTTCCTTGTCGAACGAGGCGTCGGCATCGGTGACAAGGGAACGCCAGTCGTCGAGCGCGTGCTCCCACGCAGCGCCTTTCGGCGCGAACGGCTTTCCTTCGAGGTACGCGAACGTCGCGTCGTCGGGGGCGATGAGCCCGGCGCGCGCGCCCGCTTCGATCGACATGTTGCAAATCGTCATCCGGCCCTCCATCGAGAGGCCGCGTATCGCGTCGCCGCGGTACTCGATGACCGATCCGATACCGCCGCCGGTGCCGATGCGGGCAATGATCGCGAGGACGACGTCCTTGGCGGTGACGCCGGACGGCAGCGCGCCGGTGACGGTGATCGCCATCGTGCCGGGCCGCATTTGCGGGAGCGTTTGCGTGGCCAGCACGTGCTCGACCTCGCTCGTGCCGATGCCGAACGCGAGCGCGCCGAACGCGCCGTGGGTCGAGGTGTGGCTGTCGCCGCACACGATGGTCATGCCCGGTTGCGTGAGCCCCTGCTCCGGACCGATCACGTGCACGATGCCCTGACCCGGGTCGCCCATCGCGTAGCAGCGGATGCCGAACTCCGCGCAGTTCCGGGCGAGGACCTCCATCTGCGTCGCCGAGATAGGGTCCTCGAGCGGTCGGTCGAGGCCGGCGGTCGGGACGTTGTGGTCCATCGTCGCGATGGTGAGGTCGGGCCGCCGCACCGTGCGCCCAGCCAGCCGCAGGCCGTCGAACGCCTGCGGCGACGTCACCTCGTGGACCAGGTGCAGGTCGATGAACAGCAAGTCGGGCTCGCCGGACGCGCCGCGCACGACGTGTCGGTCCCAGACCTTTTGCGAAAGCGTGGATGCCATCTCTGGTGCGGATTCTACGGGGGCGAGCCGCGGAACCGTCACTTCGAGGTAACGAGAGCGAAACATTTGGGTTCTAGCCTCGTGCCGTGGACGTCGAGGTGCTGCGCTGGCCGAACGACGAAGCTCGTGCGGGCGACTTGCGAGCCCGTGGCATCCCGCGGCTGTTCGTGGTCGACGGCGCGCCGCCCGAGTTGGCTGATTGCCTCGAGGATTGGGTGTCGAGCTCGGCGACCGACGCAGAGCGAGAAGCCAGGCGCGCCGCGATCGCGCGCCGCGCCGAGCAGCACGGTGCGCTGCCCTGGGTGGACGACAACGGGTTGTTGCACCACCGCGACGGCTGGGTTGCGCTGTCGCCGGTCGAAGTGTCACTCGCGGGTGCGCTCGTCGAGCGCTACGGCAACGTCGTCGGCCGCGATGCCCTCGCCGACCGTGTGTGGCCCAACGGCGCCCAGACCCGCAACGCGCTCGACGTGCACGTGCTGCGCCTGCGCCGCCGCATCGCCACGCTGAAGCTCGAGATCCGCACCGTCCGGGCGCGCGGGTACCTGCTGCAGGCAGTCTCCGGGAACGGTGCCCGTTCCTGAGTGCACCATCTGATGGGTATCTCACGCACCGCACAGGTATGTGAGGTACCCAACTGATGGTGCAAATGGCGACTGGGGTGCGGTCAATCGAGGGGGCGGACGCCGACGACCGTGACCGACAGCTCCTGGCGGGGGCCCTGGTAGGTGACGCTCGTGCCAGGCGCGGCGCCGAGGATCGCTTGCCCGAGCGGTGAGTTCGTCGACAGCACGTCGTAGGTCTCGTGGCGTTCCTCGATCGAGCCGACGAGATACGTCTGGGGATCGGAGTCGCCGTCGTACAGCAAATCGACCAATGCGCCGGGCTCGACGACGTCACCCGCGGATGCGCCGTCGATCACAACCGCGGTCTTCAGGATCTGTTCGATCTGACGGATGCGCGCTTCGCTCTTGCCCTGCTCGTCCTTGGCGGCGTCGTAGTCAGCGTTCTCGCTGATGTCGCCGAGCTCGCGCGCGCGTTCGATTTGTTCCGACAGCTCGCGCCGGTACGTCGTCGAGCGCCATTCCAGCTCGTCGCGCAGGCGTTCGTACGCCTGCGGCGACAGATGGGCCTCGGTCATGGGCGGGCAGGGTAGCCCGCCTCGGCCGCGGCAAAGGACCACAGCTCGTCTCGAAGATCGGTCGCCGTCGCCGGCCGCCGACGGGGATCCGAGTCGAGCGCGCGACGGCGCGCGCGCACCTCCGCCAGCGGGCCGAGGATGCGTTCGGGCGACCGGGATTCGCCGACTTGCGGAAGGCGTCCGGCTGCGACCGCGCCGATCAGGATCGCGACGGAATACACGTCGGCACGCGGGTCGGGCGCACGCCCGTCGCGCGCTTCCGGTGCGACAAAAGGAGTCGCGCGCCGTGCGCCGGGATCGCGCAGTGCGACCGGACCGAGCCGCACGTGCCCGTCTTCCGACAGCCAGACGTTGTCCGCGTGCACGTCGCCGTGCACGATGCCGCCGCGGTGGAGCGCGGCCAGCGCTTCGCAGCACTCGATACCGATCGCGACCGCCAGCGCCACATCGCTTCCGAATCGCGAGCTCGCCAAACGCGATCCGAGCGAGATCTCCGGAATCGCGTCGGTTACGAGGAAGAGCGACCCGTCGCCGACGATGCCCGATTGCTGGATCATGAGCAGATTCGGATGCAAGGTCGACGCGCGTCGCGCTTCCTCGGCTCGCGTGCGCGCTCGGTTGTGACGGTCGGGGTTCGACGCGCCCACGCTGTACAAGAACACCGCGACCGGCTCGCGCTCGCCGGCATGGGTTGCCGCGTAGATCCGTCGGTCGGCGTTGCGGGCGATCCTGCGCAGGTCCACGATTTGTTCGAGGGCGTCGTCGCGACGGGGTCGCCACGTCGGGAGGTCGGTTGGCTCGGTTGGCTCGCTTGGCTCGGCTGGCGTCGTGTCGACGTCTTGGTCGTACGGCACTGCGGCCGCGGCCGGCCCCGCGGTCCGCGCCGGCTCGGCGGTGGGAGGCGCCGTCTCGGCGACGGGGAAGAACATGGCGGGCGTGGGGCGCGCCTCGCGGGGTGACGGCACACGCGTCCGCGGCGCCTTGCTTCCAGTCGGACGGCGTCGAACCTCCCGCCAGCGCCCGACTGTCGCGGAAACGCGCGCGACGTCGCGGGCTCGATCGCGACCTGTGACCGCAGGTTCGATCGCCGCCTCGGCCGTGAGGAACTCCCGCCACGCGTGATCGGCGTCGTCGTCCGTGCACGGAATGGGAGAGAAGAGCGCACGATCCGCGATCACCGCGAGGCGCGCGCCGGCTGCGGCGGCCTCGACACCGATGTATTGCTCGCTGCGCTGCGCGAGCTCGGCCGTCGTGAGCGCGCGCAGGTCGGCTCGCTCGCGCGA
The DNA here is from genome assembly GCA_052390615.1 of Actinomycetota bacterium. Classification (GTDB taxonomy): domain Bacteria; phylum Actinomycetota; class Acidimicrobiia; order IMCC26256; family PALSA-610; genus JBQTGT01. The sequence continues at coordinate 162,044 of JBQTGT010000004.1, read as the reverse complement.
CCGCATGAGGTCGCAGAACTCTTCCCACGCGCCCCGCACCCGCCATGTCGCGTCCACGGCTCGCTCGCGACGGATGCGAACCGCGCGGCGCAGACGCCACGAGGCGACGAGCGCCGCGGCCGTGAGCGCGACCAGCGCCGCGCCGACCAGCAGGATCGTCGGGACGCCCTCGTCGGAGTCACGTTGGGCGGGCGGTGCGGTCGCAACCGGGATGTCGGGGATTGGCGGCACCGTCGGCGTCGTTGTCTCACCCGACGCGACGGCGCGCAGCATCTCGATCGCGTTCGCCTCTTCGCTCGCGGCAGGAAGCGGATCGATCGGCTGCCACCCGTACCCTGACAGCAGAATCTCGGACCAGGCCGTGAGGTCACCGCGCGCGATATCGACGCGTTCGCCAGTGTCGGAGGGCAGCACCGCGCCGATCGCGATGCGGGCCGGCACGCCGGCGCAACGCAACAGCGTCGTCACCGACGCGACGTACGCTTCGACATTCCACTGTCCGTAGGGGTTCTGCGGGCTGAGCGCGCGGACCTCTCCGTCGAGCACGGCTGGGGTCTGGAATCCGGGCGCCGAGGTGTCATAGCCGCGGTACTGCTTCACGAAGCCGACAACAGTGCGCGCGATGTCGTACGGCGCCGGCGTCGGCGCCTGTACCGCGAGCTCGCGTCCGATCTCGGCGACACCCGGCACCAAGTCAGCCGGGCATGCGGCGTACGTAAGCGCCTCCGGGCTGACGCCCGCGCCCGCCACGGCCCCGTCGGCAACGGGTGTGGTGAGGCGCGTCTCGTAGGAGATCTCATCGCCGCGCGACACGAGCACGCCACTTTCGCTCGCTGCGAAGAGCCCATCGTTCGACGACGCCGTGCGCGGCGTACCCACAACCGGCAGCCAGGGGAACGAGCTGTCGTAACGAATCGCGTCGACATGCACGTCACCGGCGTTCGTCGGCGCCGCGTTCTCGGGGATGGGAAGCTCGGCGCCGACGCGTCGGAACTCCTCATGCGTGTCCCATCCGTTCGGCCCGAGCTCGTCGAGTACGGCGAACCGCACGCGACTTCCCGCCAGCGGTGTGCTCGCGGTCAACCCGAACACCGGGTCGTCGGCGGTTGCGGCCGCCTGGTAGGCGGCGATGACGGTGAGCGGATTCGCCGTATCGAGAAGGTCGGGGTCCGGGCGCACCGCAGTGCGAGGATCGGCGGGGGTGCGGCTCGGCAGCTGGAACACTCCGCCGACGAGCGCGAGGCAGGTGATCGCGGTCATCACGACGTACCGGACCCGCGTCGTCGCGGCGTACCCCACCGCGAGGACCGTGAGGACCGCCCCCGTGTACGCCGGCGCAGTCCATGACGGCACGTTGCCGCCGATCCCGAATGCATACGCGGCGACGAAGCCGATCGTCGGGGCCACCAACGCGACACCGATCGCGCGCGTCGCAATGAGCGCGCTCACGCCGCCGAGCGCGGCCACCGCGGCAATACCCATCGGGACCGCCAGGAATTCGTCCGCCGCCGGTGCCGGCACCGAGACGGTGAGGAGCGCACGCCAGCCGGACGTGAGACCGCCGAGCGCCTCGGGTCCACCGGCGAACAGCACGACGACGCCGGCGAACAGCGATGCGAGGGCGGTGCCCTCGGCCGCGCGGTTGGCTGTGAATGCCAGCGCGACGGTCGCGAACACAACGCCGACGACCGCGGCGACCGGGCCGAGGAACGACCATGTGTGGAATGCGCCGTACAGCGGCGTCGTCGCGAGCACACACGCCGCGGCGAGCGCAACGAGCACCGAGTACGGGCGGTACGTGTCGATCATCGCCCGCGCCACTGTTCCGCGAACGTCCGCGCGTCGGGAACGGTCAAGGCCCAACAGCCGGGCGGGACGACGAACGGCGCCTCACGTCGCGCCACGGTGCTGACGAGGATCGTTGTGACAAAACTCCGTCCGAGCTTCGATACCGCCTGGAGATCCGCGGCGCGCAACTCGCCCGTGACGACGATCAGCACCGGACCCCGACGGCCTCGCAATTCTTGCGCAGCACCGACGAAATCGGGTGCGTCGGCCCGTTCGGCCGTGGCGAGCCGGTCGAGGTGCGGTGCCGACGCGAGCTCGCGCGCGTCGGGCGGCATCGCGCTGAACGACAGATGAACCGGATAGTGGCCGGCCTGGGCGGCCGTGACGAGCGACGCCGCGACCTCGACGGCTTCCTCGAAGTCCTCCGCACCGAGGACGTCGGCGCGGTTGTCGAGCAACACCGCAATCTCCGGCTTCGTGGTGTCGACGAGGTGTTTCACCATCAACGTTCCCGTGCGCGCCGTCGTGCGCCAGTGGATGTGACGCAGGTCGTCGCCGGGCACGTACTCGCGCAGCTGGTGGAAGGACGCGGACCCGTTCGGCGCCGTGTCGCTCGTCGGGCCCTCCAGATCCTTGACACGCCCCTGCGGCAGCACCTCGATCCGATGCGTCGCGGGATACACCCACAGGAACGAGGGGGCGCCGCTGGTCGCGTCTGCGCTGCAGACTCCAAACGGATCGGCCTGCCGCAGCAGCAGCGGCCCGATCTTGATGCGACCACGGCGCGTGCAGTCGACCGAGTACTCGACCGACGTCGATTCGCCCCCACTGATCGCACCGATCTCGAGCGTGGTGTCGGAGTGGTGTTTGCGGGAATCGACGACCGACAGCGGGCGCGTCGCGACTGCACGCCGATTGCGGAGCTCGATACGCACGCGCGCGACCTGTCCCCGCTGGACCCGCTCCGGCAACACCGCTCGCCGCACGTCGAGGTCGTTCGCCCGCCGCACGGAGAGCCAACCCGCGACGACGACCGCGCCGCCCGCCACGCCGACGGCGCACACGCCGCGGTATCCCGTCAGCAGCCCGCCGATCGCGAGCGCGACTGCGAGCGCAGCGACAACGCGGCCAGTCGGGGTCAGCACGTCCACGGTACGACGACCTCGGTCAGACGCGCGAAAGGCCGTTGGGCGCGACGACATTGCGTACCGCATCGTCGAGCACCATCTCGGTCGTCACGCCCCGAAGTTGCGCGTCGGGCGACAGCAACAACCGGTGCCCGAGCACCGGCCCGACGAGGCGCTTCACGTCCTCGGCGGTCGCGAACTGGCGCCCCTCGCTCGCCGCGAACGACTGGGCCGCGCGTACGAGGCCGAGTGAGCCGCGGGGCGATGAGCCGAGACGAAGGTCGCCACTCTGCCTCGTTGCCGCGACGATCGCGACCGCGTACGACACCAGCTCGGGTGCGACGTATACGAGGCGCACCAGGTCGATCATGTTCCGTAGCGTCGCGACATCCGTCACCGGCGGGGGGTCGACATACGCCCGACCGTGGCGGCTCATGACGATCTCTTCTTCGGCATACCGGTCCGGATAGCCCATTGCCATCCTGATCAGGAACCGGTCGAGCTGGGCCTCAGGAAGGTTGTACGTGCCTTCCATGTCGATCGGATTTTGTGTTGCCAGCACCAGGAACGGCGTCGGTACTGGCCGCGCGCTGCCATCGACCGTGACCTGTCGCTCTTCCATCACCTCGAGCAGCGCGGACTGCGTCTTGGGCGACGCGCGGTTGATCTCGTCGCCGACGACGATGTTGGCGAAGACGGGTCCCGGCTGGAACTCGAACTCTCGCGTCGCTTGGTTCCAGATCGATACGCCCGTGACGTCCGACGGCAGCAAGTCCGGGGTGAACTGCACCCGGCTCCACTTCCCGCCGATCGACCCCGCGATCGCGCGCGCAAGCGATGTCTTGCCGACGCCGGGGACGTCTTCGACGAGCACGTGACCCTCTGCGCACAGCGCGACGAGTGCGAGGCGAATCTGGGTGTCCTTGCCCCGCAAGACCGTGGCGACGTTCGCGGCCAGCCGGTTGAACTGCGCGGCAAACCACTCGACGTCACGCGCCGAGGCGACCGCTCCCCGCGTCGCTCCCGACCCGTTGTCGTTCGAGTCGCTGGGTGTGAAGGCGCTCACCGTTTCTCCTCTCGCGGTCGCGTTCGCGACCGACCCGTCTGCGCCCACGAAAAGGCGCTGATCCCGAGTACCAACACGACGCCGGGCAGCACCGAGCCAGCCTCGCCGTCGTTGGTACGGACATCGGATGCAAGTTGGGCTGAGCGGGCGGCTTGCGAAATCGCGGTGCTGGTCGTCGTCGTCGAGTTCGTCGAGTCCGTCGTTGTCGTTGTCGTGGTCGTTGTCGTCGTCGTGCTGGTGCTCGTCGTGTTCGTAGCCGTGGTCGTCGTCGTAGTCGAGTTCGTCGGCATGGTGGTCGAGGTAGTCGGCGGCGGCGGATCGATCGTGAAGGTCATCGTGTACGAACCGGTGACGTCGACGTGGAGGCTTTCGTCGCCGATCACGACGGCGCGCGCCGACAACTTGACGATGCACACGCGATCCTCGAGATCGTCGGTTTCGACGCCCTCGACGCGCAGCAGCGCACCGTTGCCCTGCACGAGGACTTGGGCGAGACACGACTCGTCGTCGACCACCGTGATGTCGGCGAGTTGCCACGCGGGGTCGTTGGTCCCGAGCGAGTACTCGGAGGTCCCGAAGGCGATCGGGTATTGGGGGTCGGGGTACGCGGCGATCGCCGGCCCCGTGTACAGCACTGCGGACGCAACACCGGACCGGCTGCCACAGCCGTCGGCGAGGGCGCGGATCGTGCCCGCGACGCTCGGTGTGATGGGACCGGTGGTGAATTTGCCATCGGCGTCGACAACGAGCGACAGCGCCGGGTGGGCGTTGTCCTCGAAGGTGATCCGTACCGGATCGCCGCACCAGTCGGCGCTGACGGTGCCCTCGAACAAGATCGACTCGAGGGTGCTGCTGCCAACGAACGTCTCGATCGCGTACAGCGGGACCCTAACGGTCGTGCTCGTCGTCGTCGTCGTATCGAACTCGTCCGGGTCGTCGGGGTCGATCTCTCCCCACGGATCTTCCCAGTCGCCCTGGTCGTAGTCGTCGTAGCCGTCGTCGAAGTCCTCGTCGTAGTCGTCGTAGTCGTCGTAGTCTTCGTCGTAGTCGTCGTAGTCGTCGGAAGCGCCGAACTCGTCGTCGTAGTCGAAGTCGTCGAACTCGCCGAACTCGTCGTCGAACTCGAAGTGCTCGGCGAGCTCGTCGCCGAGCGGGTCATCCGGGACGTCGTCGAGGTCATCGAGCTCGTCCTCGGGTGGGGCGAGCGTGCGCGGCGACACCGCGGCTGCACTGGGGACCGTCAGCATCGTACGGTCGCCGTCCGCGGGTGAGGCCGGTTCCTCGCCGTCGCCGGCCAAGGGTTCGGCCGTGTCGGGGATCGTCGCGCAGCCCGGCTCGCCCGGCGGGCACAACACCGCCGGACGGGTCAGGTCGTCGACGCGGTGCACACGGCCCTCGACGTCGATCGCGATCGCGTCGGGCGAGCCGCGGGTGGTGACCCACAGATAGCCGCCCGACAACGAGAAGGTGAGCGGACGCTCGTCGGATACCGGGAGCGTTTCGACGTAATTGCCGACAACGAGCGCGACGCCGAGCTCTCCCGCGGCGACGGCACTCGAGCCATGCTGGGCGAGCTGCGAGATCGAACCGACGCCGGCATCGACGCGGTGCGCACCGATGGCAACGTAGGAACCGCTCCCCATCGCCAGCGCTTCGAAGTCGTCGACACCGGCCGCCAGGTCGGGCGCGACGAGCGCGTCGCTCGTGAGGTCGGCGCGGTGCGGCCCCGCGCGGTCGAGCGCGATGGCCAGCCGATCGGCCGGGTCGAGCATGACTACGCGCCCGTCCACGACGACGAGTCGCGCGCCGGCGAGCGTGACCGCGTCGACGTCGAGGCGGAAGGACTGCGCGTCCGCTGTACCGGCGATCAAGCGCGCGGATCGGGCTTTGGTGCCCTCACCGTTCGCCGTCACCCACCAGATGACGCCGGTGTCGTCGGCAATCGGACCCAACAACACGGGCGCGGCGTCGCTCGCCAGCCCAACGTGGCGGAGCGACCAGGCGAGATCGGAGCGGACGAGAGTCCACGCCTGGACACCCGTCGGCTCGGCGCGTACGACGAGGCCATCGGCGGCGGCGATCCCGAGCGCGACATCGACGGGCGGATCCAACGTGACGACGGGTTCGCCGTCGATCGCCAGCGGCGCGACGACGAGGGCGTTGGCGTCGGCGCGGGCGAAAACGGTCGTGCCGGACGCGCCCGACCCGACCGCGGCGAACGAATCGGATGTTGGCAACAAGATGTGCTGTTCCGGCGCGGCGGACAGTGCGTTGGCGAGGACGAGCATGTCGTGACCGTCGGCGCTGATCGCCAGCCAGGCGCGGCCGTCGACGAGGTCGGTGTGGCGGCCGGCCGCACCGGTCGAGAACGCGAAGCCGCCGATCGCGAGCGCGACGAACGGCGCGACTGAGCACATGACGAATCTGCGTGCTCGCCCGCGCACGATGTCCTCCTGCTCCGCCTCCTGCGCCCCGGCTCCGTCGGGGCGCGCGCTGACGATTCGTGCCAGCTGAGAGTCCAGTATGCCGGGTGCGTGCCAATTCGCCCATGGGTCGCAGCGCCCAGATTCACGCGCCACTCCGGCCCCATTCGGCCCACCCGTCACGCCGGATGCGAACTGGCGTGACACAGGCGCGCCTGGCGCGCTCGTGTCACGCCAGTTGGGGGTTACGCCCGGGTGAGGGAGAGCTGGAACTCCATCTCGCCGTTGCCGTCGACGGCGACGAAGCCGGCCACGTCGGGCGGCTCGATCTCGTAGTCGGCCAAGACGATGGGCACGCCCCCGGCGAGGTCGATCGTGTCACCGTTCCATCGCGCGTCGATCGCGACCTCGATCGATCTCGTCACGCCGTGCAGGGTCAGGTCGCCGGTCGCGGTGAAGGTGAGCGCCGTGTCCAGGGCGGGGTCGCCGAGCTGAATGCGTGTGGTGAGCGTGAACGTCGCGTTGGGGAAGGTGTTCGTCTCCAGGCCCCGGTCGCGCATGCGGTTGTCGCGGCGACTCTCGTCGCTCACGAGTTGCGTGAGATCCGCAATGAACGATGCGGCGTCAACCGTCGTGCCCGTGATCGTGATCGTCCCTGTCACCGCGGGAGTCCGACCCACTGCGGTGTTCTTGATGGTCTCGCCTGCATACAGCTCGGTGACGCGGTAGCCGACGAAGACTTCCTCGTCGGGCTGTACGGACCATGCGCCCGCGACCGCGGGACCGGCTGTCCCGGTGGAAGCGGTCGCCGCCACGGTGGTGTCGGACGAGCGGTCGCGCAGCTGCGCGCGCGGCGGTGCGTCGTCGCGCAACACGAACCACCAGAAGGCGGCGCCGGCGGCGACAACCGCCAGCAGGGCGAGGATGATCAGGCGCTTGACCATCGACCTCACGACGTCTCCCGGGAATGAGCGAATGGTGAGGGTATCTGCCGCCATTTCGGAGTTCGTTTGACACGCGTGTCATTCCGGCGCGAAGCTGATAACTCATGACGCATCGCTTCTCGACCGTCATCGTTATTCCGTAAGCGGGCGCCTCTCCGGCGTCCGCGGCAACCGTCCACGCATTCGTGGGCGGTTTTTTCGTGGAAGGACCCGAACGTGTCCCACCGAGTGGGAGTCATCGGCGGCGACGGGATTGGTCCCGAAGTCGTGGCCGAGGCGCTCAAGGTCGTTCGCGCGGCCGGAGTCGCGCTCGACACGGTCGACTACGACCTCGGTGGTGCGCGTTATCTGCGTACCGGCGAGGTGTTGCCGGACACCGTGCTCTCGGAGCTGCGAGGCGTCGACGCGATTCTCCTCGGCGCGATCGGCACGCCCGACGTGCCGCCCGGTGTCCTCGAGCGGGGCCTGCTGTTGCGGTTGCGCTTCGCGCTCGATCTCTACGTGAACCTGCGACCGTTCCGCGCCGGCGCGAGCCGTCATAACGACGGCGTCGACTTCATGGTCGTACGCGAGAACACTGAAGGGACGTACGCGGGCGAGGGTGGGTTCTTGCGGCAGGGGACGCCGCACGAGATCGCGACGCAAGGGTCGGTGAACACACGGATGGGAGTCGAGCGCTGCGTCCGGTTCGCGTGCGAGCTCGCGCAGTCTCGCGCTCGCAAGCACCTCACGTTGGTACACAAGACGAACGTGCTGACGTTCGCGGGCGACCTGTGGCAGCGAACGTTCGACGAGGTCGCGGGCGAATATGCCGACGTCGCGACCGCGTACAACCACGTGGATGCGGCGTGCATCCACTTCGTGCAGGACCCCGGTCGCTACGACGTGATCGTCACCGACAACCTGTTCGGCGACATTCTCACCGACCTCGGCGGCGCCGTCGCCGGTGGGATCGGTCGCGCCGCGTCGGCCAACCTCAATCCCGCGCGCACCGGTCCATCTCTGTTCGAACCGGTGCACGGCTCGGCGCCCGACATCGCCGGTACCGGCACCGCTGATCCGCGCGCGGCGGTGATCTCGGCCGCCATGATGTGTGAGTTCCTCGGCGAGGCCGAGGCGGCGGCTCGAATCCAGAAGGCCGTCGTCGCAAGTGACGATAGAGAAGGCAGCACCGCGCAGATCGGCGACGCGATCGCCGGTGCGCTCTAAGGGACCGGTGCGCTCTAAGGGAGACGTCATGCCCATCACCCCCACCGAGAAGATCTGGATGAACGGAACGCTCGTGCCCTGGGAGGACGCGCGCATTCACGTGCTCACCCACACTCTGCACTACGGCACCGGAGTCTTCGAGGGCATCCGCGCCTACGAGACCGAAGACGGTCCCGCGGTGTTCCGACTTACCGATCACATTGTGCGGCTGTTCGACTCGGCGCGCATCATGATGATCGAGATCCCGTTCACCGTCGACGAGATCGTGCAGGCGGTGAAGGACACGGTGCGATCGACCGGCTTGCCGTCGTGTTACATCCGGCCGATCGCGTACTACGGCTACGGCGAGATGGGCCTGAACACGTTGCCGTGCCAGGTTGACGTGTCGATCGCGTGCTGGCCGTGGGGTGCGTACCTCGGCGACGATGCGGTGACCAAAGGCGTGCGCATGAAGATCTCGTCGTGGACGCGCCACGACCACAACACGATGCCGCCGCTCTCGAAGACCACCGGGAACTACGTGAACTCGTCGCTCGCCAAGGTCGAAGCGCTCAAGGCGGGCTACGACGAGGCGATCATGCTCAACCCCGAAGGGCTCGTGTCCGAGTGCACCGGCGAGAACATTTTCGCGGCCCGGCGCGGGGCGCTCGTGACGCCGCCGACTTCGTCGGGCGCGCTCCCGGGCATCACCCAGGACTCCGTGATGACAATCGCCCGGGACTTCGGTTTCGAGGTGCGCGTCGGCGAGCTTTCGCGCAGCGACCTGTACGTGTGCGAGGAGATGTTCGTGTGCGGTACCGCGGCCGAGGTCAGCGCGGTGAACTCCGTCGACGACCGCGCGATTCCGTGTCCGGGGTCGATGACCCGCGCCATCGCGGACGAGTACGCGAAGGCCGTGCGCGGCGAGGTCGACCAGTACAAGGACTGGTGCGAGCATGTCGGCTGACGACGAGAGCAGCGCGGGTGACGCGACGGATGAGCGCCAACAGCGCGGCGAGCGGAGCGACGGGACGGAGCGAGCGAGCTCGCCGGAGCAGCGAGCGTCCGCGGACCGGGTATCCAGGTCCGCAGCGAGCGCGACCAAGAAAGTCGAGATCTATGACACGACGCTGCGCGACGGGTCGCAGCTCGAGGGGATCTCGCTGACGGTCGAGGACAAGCTGCGCATTGCCGAGCAGCTCGACTGGTTGGGCGTCCACTACATCGAGGCTGGCTGGCCCGGCGCCAATCCCAAGGATGACGAGCTGTTCCGGCGCGCGCCCGCCGAGCTGAAGCTGACGACGAGCACGCTCGTTGCATTCGGATCCACCCGGCGCGTCAAGGGCAAGGTCGACAGCGACGACACGCTGCGCCACCTCGTCGAGGCGAACGTGGGCACCGTGTGCATCGTCGGGAAGTCGTGGGACTACCACGTGACCGAAGCGCTCGGCACCACGCTCGACGAAGGCGTCGCGATGGTCGGCGACTCGGTCGAGTACCTGCGCCGCTCCGGGATGGACGTGTTGTTCGACGCCGAGCACTTCTTCGACGGGTTCAAGGCCAATCCTGAATACGCGCTGCGTGTTCTCGAATCGGCGGCAACGAACGGCGCGTCGCACCTTGTGTTGTGTGACACCAACGGCGGCGCGCTGCCGCACGAGGTCGAGCGGATCGTTCGCGCCGTCGTCGACTATTTCGGTGACGACGTCAAGATCGCGGTCCACTTGCACGACGACGGCGGCACGGGTGTCGCAAACGCGCTGGCCGGTGTCCTCGGCGGTGCGACGCAGGTACAGGGCACGATCAACGGGTACGGCGAACGCACCGGCAACTGCAATCTCACAACGATCATCCCGAACCTCACGTTGAAGATGGGCATCGAGACCATCCCGGTCGAGCGGTTCGGGCGCCTCACTCCGGTTGCCCACCACATCGCCGAGCTCGTCAACATGCCGCTCAATCCACAAGCCGCATACGTGGGGCACTCGGCGTTCGCGCACAAGGCGGGGTTGCACACGAGCGCGATCACCAAGCGGCCCGACGCGTACGAGCACGTGTCGCCCGAGCTGGTCGGCAACGGGACGCGTTTCGTCGTGTCCGAGCTCGCCGGGAAGTCGACACTCGTGCTGAAGGCGAAGGAGCTCGGTCTGGCCCTCGACGGGCCGCAGCTCGCGGAGGTCGTCGAGACGCTCAAGCAGCTCGAGCACGAGGGCTATCACTTCGAGGTCGCGGACGGATCACTCGAGTTATTGATGCGGCGCGTCGGCGGCTGGCGTCCGGATTGGTTCGACGTCGAGTCGTTCCGGGTGATCACCGACGACCACCGGGGTGTCGACACGCTCTCCGACGACACCGGCGCGACCGTCACCACCGAGGCGACGGTGAAGGTCCACATCGACGGCGAACGCCACATCGCGACTGCGGAAGGCAACGGTCCAGTGAACGCGCTCGACCGCGCACTGCGCACCGCGTTGAACGGACGCTTTCCGACCCTCGACCGCGTGCACCTCACCGACTACAAGGTCCGCGTGCTCGACACGAACAAAGGTACGGGCGCCGTCACTCGGGTCCTCATCGACTCCACCGACGGCGACGCAACCTGGACCACGATCGGCGTGAACGAGAACATCATCGAAGCGTCCTGGCAGGCGCTGCTCGACTCGATCCACTTCGGGTTGCTGCGGGCCGAGTCGCGCGCGGCCGGGGAGTAAGTTCGGCGCGTGTCGACCGATCCGTTCGTCCCCTCCGACCCCGCCGACACTCCCCGCCAGCAGCAGAACCTGCCGCCGGGAACGGCACTGCCGCCGGCACTTCATTGGCACGCCAACCGGCCCGGTGACCTGCGCGCCAAGCAGCCCAAGGGCCAGCTGTTCGGATCGCCGGGTCCGAACGTCGGCTACGCGTACACGCTCGCCGAGCATGCCGCCAAGGACTTGCAGCGGCGCGACGCCGAGTCGGTGCACGACGTGGTTCCCGTCTTGGCCGAGATCGCGGCGAAGCGGGCGGCGCTGTTCGGACGGGCGCCGGTCATTCACGACGTCGCCGTCGCGATCAAGTTGCTGGGCTACGACGGGGACGTCGACGACGACTTCGGTGCGATCCGTGAGCTCATCGTCCATGACGCGGGCCACGATTACACACGCCGGCGTGGCATCGTCGACACCGTGCCCGAACAGTTGTTGCGTCTGAAGTCCGAGGACCTCGACGAGATGATCTCCGAGTGGCGGCACCTGACCCGCACCCGGTTGTTCCCCGAGCTCGGACGACCGGCGACCGCGGCTCCGCCGTCGTAGCGCGCGGCGGGCCGCGTGTTCGACCTCTCCGACGAATACGAGGCGCTGCGCCAGTCGGTGCGGCGGCTGGCCGAGGAACGCATCGCGCCCAACGCCGCAGCCGCCGACGAGCGCGAGGAGTATCCGTGGGCGTCGTGGGAAGCGTGGCGCGCCGCCGGCTTCGCCGGTCTGGCCTTCCCGGCCGAGTTCGGCGGTCAGGAGGGCGGCATCCTGGCACACGCGATCGCGGTCGAGGAGGTCGCGCGCGTGTGCGCATCGTCCTCGCTGTTCACGTTCATCTCGAAGCTCGGGATGACGCCCGTGATCGACCACGGCTCCGATGTGCTCAAGCAGAAGTACGTGCCGCGTGTGGCGTCGGGTGAATGCCAAGCCTCGTACTGCTTGTCGGAGGCGGATGCGGGCAGCGACGTCGCCGGCATGCAGACGCGCGCCGTCCGCGACGGTGACCACTACGTCCTCACCGGTCGGAAGCTGTGGATCACCAACGTGGGTGTCTCGGACTTCTACGCCGTGTTCGCCAAGACGGACCCCGACCTCGAGCGCCGTGGCATCAGTTGCTTCGTCGTGGAAGAGGCGTTTCCGGGATTCTCGGTCGGCAAGCTCGAGCACAAGATGGGTGTGCGCGGCTCGCCGACGGGCGAGATCGTGCTCGACGAGTGTGTCGTCCCGGCCGAGAACCTCGTCGGCGAGGAGGGCCGCGGGTTCCACTACGCGATGGGTGCGCTCGACCGGTCGCGTCCCTTGGTCGGCGCGCAAGCGCTCGGCATCGCGCAGGGTTCGCTCGACTGCGCAGTGCAGTACGTGCAGACACGCGAGCAGTTCGGCCACCGCCTGGCCGATTTCCAAGGCCTGCAGTTCATGCTCGCCGACATGGCGACCCAGGTAGAAGCCTCCCGCCTCCTCGTGTACCGGGCGTGCGCGCGAATCGATGCCGGTCGCGGCGACACCGCGATCTCGTCCTCGATGGGCAAGCTCTTCGCGTCCGACACGGCAATGCGTGTCGCCACCGATGCAGTGCAGCTGCTCGGCGGCATCGGCTTCACGAAGGACGCGCCCGCCGAACGATTCATGCGCGACGCCAAGGTCACGCAGATCTACGAGGGCACCAACCAGATCCAGCGCATCGTGATTGCCAAGCGCCTCCTCGGCAGCTGACGACCGCGCCCGTAGACTCGCTCGGCAATGGGTGATGTCCGGGTCCGTTTCTCGCCCGCGCCGACGGGCATGTTGCACGTCGGCAGCGCGCGTACCGCGCTGTTCAATTTCCTGTACGCGCGCCATACCGGTGGCACGTACGTGCTGCGGATCGAGGACACCGACGTCACCCGCTCGACCCAGGCGGCCGTCGACCAGATCCAGCGGGTCTTGCGTTGGCTCGGGCTCGAGTGGGACGAAGGCCCCGTGCTGCAGAGCCACCGCTTCGACCTCTACCTCGCCGCCGCCGACCGCATGCTGGCGGCGAGCCAGGCTTACGAGTGCTACTGCACCGAGGAAGAGGTGAAGCAGCGCAACGAGGACGCGCTCGAGGCGGGCCGCACACCCGGTTACGACGGCCGCTGCCGCGACCTGTCCGCCGATCAACGCGCGGCGTTCGCCGCAGCGGGCCGCTCGCGCTCAGTTCGGTTTCGGACCCCCGACGTTGGCCGCAGCGTGTTCACCGATGTGGTGCGGGGCGAGGTCGCGGTCGAGTGGTCGACGATTCCTGATTTCGTGATCGTCCGCTCCAACGGCACGCCGGTGTTCTTTCTTGCCAATGCGGTTGACGACATCGAGATGCAGATCACGCACGTGCTACGCGGCGAAGACCTGCTCGACTCGACCCACCGCGTGCTCGCGCTCCGGGCGGCCATTGGCGGCGGGGACGCGCCTCAGTACGCGCACCTGCCGCTCATTCTCGGTCCGGGTGGTGCCAAGCTCTCGAAGCGTCACGGCGCGATCTCGATCGAGGAGTACCAGGAGCAGGGCTATCTGCCGCACGCGCTCGTCAACTATCTGGCGTTGCTGGGATGGGCGCCCGAGAACGACCGCGAGGTGCTGACGATCGACGAGCTCGTCGCCGAGTTCGACATCGCGCGGGTGAACACGTCGGCGGCCGCGTTCGACGCCCAGAAGCTCGAGTGGATGAACGGTGAGCACATTCGCCGTATGAGCGTCGCGGAGCTGGCCGCGGCGGCGATGCCGTTCGCCACGGCTCGGTACGGCGCGCGGCTCGACGTGCGCGTGTTCGAGGCCGCGGTTGCGCTGGCACAGGAACGGGCGACGACCCTGGTGCAGATTGCGGAACAGGCGGCGTTCTTGTTCACACTCGACAGTGAGCTGGCGATCGACCTCGAATCCTGGAAGTGGGTCACCGCGACCGACCGGGTCGCCGAGCTGCTCGACGCCGCGCTCGCGCGGCTCGAAGCGGTCGAGTGGGAGGTCGCGGGCATCGACGCCGCGCTGCGCGCCGCGGTCGAGGATGTCGGGCAGAAGCCCCGGAAGGCAATGCCGGCACTGTACGCGGCGATCGAGGGCCGCCACGCAGGCTTGCCCCTGTTCGATGCTGTGTACCTGCTGGGCCGCGAGTCGGCGCTGACCCGGTTGCGACGCGCACGCGAGCGGCTTGCGGCGTGACACCGCGGCGGGTGGTACGCATCGCGCTGCGGAGCGTGCTGGCGCTGGGCGCGCTCGTGTTCGTCTATCTGTTGGTGACGTTCGTCCAAGTGTGGCGGGCGGCGCGCAGCGACAATGCCCGCCCCTCCGACGCGATCGTCGTCCTTGGTGCGGCGCAGTACGACGGTCGGCCGTCGGCGGTGCTCGCGGCCCGGCTCGATCACGCGCTGTTGTTGTACGAGGCGGACATCGCGCCCGTGATCGTCGTCACCGGCGGCCGCCAGGAAGGCGATCGATTTACCGAGGCGACCGCCGCCGCGACCTACCTGCACGAGCACGGCGTTCCTGATACGGCGATCCTGCGGGAGACAACCGGTCGCTCGTCGTGGGAATCGCTGGCCGCCTCGGCCCGCTTCCTCGAGGAGCGCGCCATGACGAACGTCGTACTCGTCTCCGACCCGTATCACGCGGCGCGCATCGACGCGATCGCGAGTGAAGTCGGCCTCGACGCGGTCACGTCACCCACCGACACGAGTCCGATCGACGGAGCGTCCGAATGGCGACGCTTCGCCACCGAGACGTTGCGTGTCGGCGCGGGCCGGATCTTTGGGTTCCGGCGTCTCGATCGTGGCCGCGACGTCGGCGAGCTCGTCCCGGGTCTCGGGTAGGCTGCCTCCGCCCTTCGGGGGTGGTGTAATCGGCAACACGACAGGTTCTGGCCCTGTTATTGGGGGTTCGAGTCCTCCCCCCCGAGCTCGCAGGACGGACAGGTTTCCCGGACAGGTTTCCAACGAGCCCCGTTGGTGTAGACGGCCTAACACGCCACCCTCTCAAGGTGGAGATCACGGGTTCGAATCCCGTACGGGGTGCCAGTTCGGATCGCGGTGGACGGTGTGCCGTCTTCAAGTTCGTCGCGCGCCTGGTCGCGCCCGCCCCTCGAAAGGAGTCGTCATGACCGCCACCATCGAACAGCTCGCCGAGGAATCAGATGGTGCTCGCAGCTCCCGCGCGTACGACGCGCTGCTCGTGCGACTGTCGTTCGCACGGAACCTCTTGCAGCAGACCGTGCCCAATCTCGGACGGGTTCGCCGGGCCCGGTTGGCCGTCGGCGCGCCGATCATCTTGGGCGGGATGGCCGCGATGATGCTGCGACCGTCGAGGCAGCTCGCGCGGCGCTACGAGATCCCGAAGTCGGTGCTGGTGGCGGCGTACCGGCGGAACGTCGCCTCCCGCGCCGAGGCGCGGGCGTCGATGCACAAGGTGCGTGGCCTCTGGCGAGACTTGGGGCTGCTCGGACCGCTCCCGCGCGTGCTCTGGCGCGCGCTGGGCCTCTGGGACGACGACGTCCGCCGAGCACGCGGGCCCGCCAAACCCTGAAACTCGGGCCGGCGAACCCGAATTTTTGCAAGATTATTGTGGGGCCCGATGTGCGCGAGAACGCACGGAGCGTGGCAACGCCGAAAGTGAGAGTCCCTCGCGTGGAGTGAAACGGCGCGCCGCCGACCGCGCCCGTGATCCCGGCGCATGCCCGTAGGTGGTCGCGGCATCTCGCCGTCGGCCGCGCGTGGTGGCCGTCGTCGCTCGGCCGATCGGGACACCCGATTCGCGGGCGATGGGCGTCGACGGCGGTGAACACCACCCGTGCAAACGACGCGCGCGCTCACGTCGAACGCGCGCGCCGTCGACGCACGAACTTCTTGTCGCCCGAACGCGAGAAATGCGCTCTGACCTCGTATTACGCGAGTTCGACGCGGATTTCTTCGCCGGTAACAGTGAGCGTGCACGGCAGGCCGACGAGCGCGAGTTCGTCCGCGACATCGAGGTTCGCACCGAGGATATTCACGACGTCGCCACGGTGAACGCCGGCGACAATCGTGCACTCGAGTGCGACGCAGCCATCGCGTTTTTCGGCCCACACGACGAATGCGTCGTAGCGACCATCCTCAAGTTCGTGCATGTCGTCTCGATCGCGATTGCGACGATCTTGCAGGCGTGCACGATGCACGTCAACCGCGCGATGCAACGCTTGATCGTCGCATACTTCGCGCGAGATGTGGTGGATCGCAACCGCGCGGTGTGACAAATGCTTGACCTCGATGCGTGAATACGTTCTCATGACACGGACAACACGCCGATGCGTGGAGGTTTGTGCCCGTGAACAAGGGCGAACTGGTCGACGCGATCGCGAGCTCCGCGAACATCAGCAAAACTGATGCGGAGGAAGCGCTCAATGCGTTCATCAACACCATCCAGAATGCTGTCGCCTCCGGAGACAAGGTGACGCTGCCCGGCTTCGGGACCTTCCAACCAACGCTCCGCAAGGCGCGTGTCGGAAAGAACCCGCAGACGGGTGCCGTCATTCAGATTCCCGAGACGAAGAGCGCGAAGTTCTCCGTGGGCTCGAGGTTCAAAGCTCACGTGCAAGGCCGCTGACCCTGTAGGGCGTGAGGCGCTCACCTCACGCGCCGAGTGAGCCGAAGTTCGAACTTCCCCGAGACTGAGAGCTCTCCGAGAAAGGTGGTGCCCGTGCCTCCGGCTAAGAAGGCAACGAAGCGCAAGGCCGCCAAGAAGGCGCCCGCGAAGCGCAAGGCTGCGAAGCGCAAGGCTCCGGCCAAGCGCAAGGCAGCGAAGAAGGCTCCGGCCAAGCGCAAGGCCGCCAAGCGCAAGGCTCCGGCCAAGCGCAAGGCTGCGAAGAAGGCTCCGGCCAAGCGCAAGGCGACCAAGCGTCGCAAGGCTGCGAAGAAGGCCCCGGCCAAGCGCGCGACGAAGCGCACCACGCGCAAGCGCGCCAAGAAGGCGTAAGCCGGTTCACGGCCAAGATCGAAAGGGGCCCGGGTGCACCCGGGCCCCTTTCGATCGTTACATGCGCGCGAAGGCCTCGCCGGAACGCACACCCGCGTAGATGCCCGCCGCTTGGGCTTGGTCGCGTTGACGCTCCGCGAACGCGGCGCGTTGGCGCTCGGGTTGGTCGTGAATACCCATCGTCGAGCGCCACTGGCTCCGATGACGCAACAGCGCGTCGATCTTGCGCTCGACATATCCGGTGACGTCCTCGACATGATCGACGCGCGCCGGCTCGAACAGCAGCAGCGTGTCGGGTCGGTGCGGCGGCGCCGCCAGCTCCGGGAAGAAATGCGGGTCGCGCGCGGCGACGACGCCCTCGATCGCCACAAGGCCCGCGTGGCGGTGGTCCGCGTGCATACGGTACGGGCGCCACGGGTCGTGCCCGAGGACGACGGCGGGCCGCACCGCACGAATCACCGCCGCGACGGCCGCTCGCGTGGGCAGCCCGTGATCGAGCTCGCCGTCAACGCATCGAAGAAAGTGGACGTCGGTGGCGCCCAGCACCTCGGCCGCGTCGCGCTGTTCCTCCTCGCGCGTCGCGACGAGCGCGCGTAGGTCCGCCTGCGGGTCCCATGTGCCCTTGGCGCCGTCGGTGCACACGCACAGATGCACCGCCGCGCCCGCCGCCGCCCATTTCGCCAGCGTCGCCCCGCATCCGAACTCGATGTCGTCGGGATGCGCGCCGATCGCCAACACGCGGACCGGCACCGGGAGATCGACGGTGATCATTGCAGGGGCGACGGCCGCAGCGTTCGAAGCCGGGTCAGGTCTTCGGGCGTGTCGACGTCGAAACCGAGCGCGTCGTCGTGCACGATCCGCACCTCGAGCTCGCAGCGGCGGGCCTCGGCGACGTGTCGGGCGAACGAGCCCGGGCCGTACGCAAAGCCGAAGGCGGCGTCGGTCGGGATCGAAAGGACGGGCGTGCCATCGTCGCGATGGTCGGGGACGATCACCGCGACGCGTCCCTCGCCGTCGCCGGCTACGGCGTCGAACGAGCTCGCGAACGGGAGATCGGCGTGAGCGATGATCGTCCGGATCACGCCCGCGCCGCGCATCCACTCGTGACCAGCCGCGGCAGCGGCGTCGAGTGAGCCCGGGTCGTCGATCGTGGCGATGTCTCGGGTTGCACACCATGTGCGCACGTCAGGCGCGCTTGTGACGACGATCATCGGCCGATCGCCGGCCGCGCCGACGACCGCGTCCGCCATCTCACGGGCGAGCGCCGCGCGCGCATCTTCGCCGAGCACGTCGGCGAGCCGCGCCTTGCCGACAGCGAAGGATCGCAGCGGGACGACGACCCCCTCGCGACTCCGCATCGGCTGCGTATGCTACCGACCGTGGACGCCCTCTACTCCGTGGCGAAGGGGGCCTTCTACCCCGGCCTGCGGTTCGGGCTGCGCTGGACGATCGAGGGCGCCGACAAGATCTCGCGCGACGGCCCGATCATCCTCGCGAGCAACCACATCTCGTATCTCGACCCGCTCACCCTCGCCTTTGTGGCCAACCGTCAACGTCGGCGACTTCGCTTCCTCGCCAAGGCCGAACTGTTCGACCGGCGCGGTCTCGGCACGCTGTTGCGCGCCGCGCACCAGATTCCGGTGCAACGGGGCAAGGGCGACGCCGCGCACGCGCTCGACGCCGCCCTCGACGCACTGCGGCGCGGGGAGTGCGTCGCCGTGTTCCCGGAGGGCACAATCTCGCTCGACCTCGAACCGATGATCGGCAAGTCCGGAACCGCGCGACTCGCGCGAGCGGCGGGCGTTCCCGTGACGCCGGTCGGGCTGTGGGGCTCGCATCGCATCATGTTCAAGGGTCGCGCACCGCGGTGGCGCACGGGCGTCGCACAGGTCGCCGTCGTGGGGGACCCGGTCAAGGTGGGCCCCGACGACCACGTCAGAGAAGCGACCGAGCGCATCATGAGCGCGATCGCGACCGGCGTCGCCCGGGCTCGGGAGCGGTACCCGCAGCGGCCGACACCGGGCGCGGATCCGTGGTGGTGGCGCGACCCCGAGTCCGCGTACGCGCGCTACCAGCCGACGCCGTGAAGCCACGCGGTGAAGCCAACGCCGTGAAGGTCGCGGTCATCGGCGCGGGTTCATGGGGGACCGCGGTCGCCGCGGTCGTCGCCGCGAACGCGCCGACGGTCCTGTGGGCGCGCCGCGCCGAGCTGGCCGAGACCATCTCGTCCACCCATGAGAACCCCGACTACCTGCCGGGCGTGCGGCTGCCCGATTCGTTGCGGGCGACCGATTCGATCGCCGACGCGTGCATTGATGCCGACGTTGTCGTGCTGGGTGTCCCGTCCCACGGGTTTCGCGCCGTGCTCGAAGACGCGCGCGCGCTGATCGGCTCGCGAGTACCGGTGGTGAGCCTCTCGAAGGGCATCGAGCAGGGGACGCTCCTGCGCATGACCGAGGTCGTGGCCGATGTCCTCGAAGACCACGACGCCGCGTGTATCGGCGTGCTCACCGGACCGAATCTCGCCAAGGAGGTCGCGGCCGGGCAACCGAGTGCGTCGGTCGTGGCGACTGCCGACGCCACGGTCGCCGAGCAACTCCAGCGGTTGTTCTTCGCGCCGACGCTGCGGGTGTACACGAATCCGGATGTCGTGGGATGCGAGATGGCGGGTGCGCTGAAGAATGTGCTGGCGATCGGCGCGGGCATCGCCGACGGGCTCGGATACGGCGACAATACGAAGGCGGCGCTGATGACGCGGGGGCTGGCCGAGCTGGCGCGGCTCGGCGTCGCGCTCGGCGGTGATCCGCTGACGTTCGCCGGGCTCGCGGGCATGGGCGATCTCATCGCGACGTGCAGCAGTCCGCAGAGCCGCAACCGTCACGTCGGCGTCGAGCTCGGCAAGGGCCGCTCGCTCGACGAGGTCGTGACCGAGATGAACATGGTCGCCGAGGGCGTGAAGAGCACGGCCGCCGTCCTCGAGCTCGCGGCTCGCCACGATGTGGAGATGCCGCTGGCGTCGTTCGTCGGGCGGGTGTTGTACGACAACGCGACGCCGAGCGACCTGGTCCCCGAGCTGATGCTGCGCAAGGCCAAGTCCGAGCTGCACGGCATGCGGTGAGCGCACCGATCCGGATCGGTGCGCTCGGCTGCCCGTGGACGGCGACGGTGGACGAGCGCGGCCTGGTGCGGGCCGGCGATCTGACGCTCGACTGGTGGATCGGCGCCGACGATCGTTGGCACTTCCCGGCGGACGCGGTCGGTGTGCGGCACACGCGTGTCGGCGTGGTACCGATGACGGAAACGCGTGTCCGCGTGCCGAGCGGCCTAGCGTGTCAACGCGTGTACGCCGTGTCGGACGGCGGCGGCGCAGCCATAGTAGAGATCGCGAACGAGTCGCCCGCGCCGTTCGTCGTCGCGTTCGTGCTGCACAGCGACGCGCATCACGGTGCGTGCACGCTGGATGTCGAAGATCGATTCGTCTCCGTCGACGACGAGCGAACGCTGACGTTGCCACGGTCGCCCGCGCGCTGGGCGACGGCGGCTCGTGGCTCGACGCGCACCGAAGTCGTGAGCGGCGCCGCGCGCGACGGTGCAGTCGCCTCCGTCTCCGGCCCCGGCGTCGAAGGCGCGTTCCTGTTCCCGGTGCCGCACCGCACGGTCGTGCGAGTGGCGCTCGGTCCCGAGTCGATCGATCCGCTCACGGCGCCGGACTTCGAAACGGTCCGCCGAGGGTGGGAACGGCACCTCGACCGCGGAATGCGGACCGAGCTGCCCGAGCCACTGCAGACCCAGATCGACGCCGCGCGCGCGGACCTGCTCCTCGAACCGCCATCGGCCGACGCGTTTGTTCTCCTCGAGGCGTGGGGGTTCGACGCCGAGGCGACCGCGCTGTGGTTGCATCTGTCGTTGCGCGAACGCCGGCGCGCCCGCCGCCGCGCGCGTGGCGCGAGTGGCGCGGCGTCCCTGTTGCGGGACGTCCACGGCCAGTTGGTGCGCGTCGTCGGCGACGACGTCGCGCTGCTCCCAGGTTTTCGGCCGGAGTGGCTCGGCCAGCCGATCGCCGCTACCGACGTCCCCGTCGACGGTGGCGTGGCGTCGTTCGCGCTGCGTTGGCACGGCGCCCGGCCCGCGCTGCTGTGGGATGCGCCGGCCGGCACGAGCCTGTGCGCCCCGGCGCTGGACGACTCGTGGTCGACGACCGAACCCGCGGGCGAAGCGCTCCTCGCGGCACCGCCCGCCGCGCTCCTCGCGATGGGCGATCCGACTGTCCTCGGTGGGGCGCTCGACGCACCCGACTCGTTCACATGAGCGACGAGAACGCGTTCATCGCCGCAGGTCTCTACGACCCGGACGCGCCCGACGACGAGGCGCGCCTCGCCCTTTTGCGCTTCCTCACCGACGAAGTCGGCGCGTCGATCCCCGAGGTCGTCCAAGCCGAAGAAGAGGATCGCCTGCTGACGATGGCGGCCTTCCGCGCGATCCAGTCCGACGGGCCGCGGTACACGCTCGCGGAAGCCGCCACGCACGCGGGCGTCACCGTCGATTTCGCGCAACGCGCCTGGCGCGCGGCCGGCTTCCCCGACCCTCGTCCGTTCGAACGGAAGTTCGGCGACGGCGACGTCGCGCTGCTCGACCTCCTGCGCGTCGCATGTGGGTTCATCGATGAGGCCTCGGTACTGCAATTCGTTCGGATTCTCGGGAACGCGTCCGGCCAGGTTGCCGAAGCGGAGATCGCGCTCGTGCGCTCGAACATGGAAGCGCCGCTGCTCGCCGCCGACGAGTTCGTCACCATCGCCCGTGTGTACCGCGATCTCGTGCGGTCGCTGTTCCCGCGTGTCGCCGAGGCGATCGACACGCTGCACCGTCACCAGGTCGACGCGATTGCGCGGCGCTATGTCGGGTCCCGGCCGTCCGTGATGAACGTAGTACCACTTGCGGTCGGCTTCGCCGACCTGGCCGGGTTCACCGAGCTGGCGACTCGGCTCGATGCGAGCGAGCTCGGTGACATGGTCACCAAGTTCGAGGCGACGACGGGCGACGTGATCGCGGCCGCGGGTGCCAACGTCGCCAAGCGCATCGGCGACGCGGTGATGTTCGTGACGAACGCGCCCGGGATCGCGTGCACACTCGCGCTCGACCTGATCGATGCGTGCGCGCGGGCGCGTCTTCCGAGGCTCCGCGTCGGCGTCGCGTTCGGCGGCGTCCTCGTCCGCTACGGCGACTTCTACGGCCCGGTCGTGAACCTCGCGTCCCGCTTGGTCAACGCGGCCGAGCCGGGCACCGCCCTCACGGACGAGTCGCTCGCGCAGCGTCTCGCCGGTATCGGCGGCGGCCGGTACGCGTTCCTCCCCGCCGGACCGCTCGAGCTGCACGGCCTGGGCGAACCCGTCGCCGCGTTCCAGATCCTGCGCCCGTGAGCTGTTTGGTCAGCGGCCGGGGCCAGAGCCCCTGCACGTGACCAAACACGATTTCTTACGACAGTTGGAGTGTGGCGATCTCGCCGGCGCGCAGGGTGACCGAGCCTTCGAGCGGCGCGACGGGACGGCCGCGCAGGTCGACGATCCACCCGCGCGCGGGCGCGCCGTCGTGCTCGATCACGACCGCGCCACTGCTGGCGTCGGTGCGGAACACCCGCACGACGAGGCCGCCCGGTTCGCGCGTCAGGGCCGACACCTCGCCGCCTTCGACGTGCAGCGCCCGTCCTGACTGTGCCCGCGAGCCGCCGGTACCGCCGCCGCGCCCGCGTTCGAACGGGACGAGGAACGCGTCGGCGGCGCCGTAGCAGTCGGCCGTGCGACAGTCGCCGCGATGCGGAAGCACCGCGTATTGGACCCGGCGCTCGCCGAGCATCTGGGCACCGTGCAGCGGGTCGGTCGGTCCGGCGGGGTTCGGCCGCAACGACGGTTCGGAACGCGACAGGTAGCCAGTCGCGCGCAGGAGCGTGAGCGCCAGCTCGCGGCCGTCGTCGACGACTTGGTACTCCAAGAGCCCGTCGTGCACGAGCGCGAGGCCGACGCGGCCATCCGAAGCATCGACGAAGCGACGTGACGGAAACGTTGGAAGCCCGTACTCGTGGACACCGCCCTCGGCGACGAGGCCCCGGTGCGTCACGCCGAACGCGCACTCGGCGTCAGATCCCTCCGCAGTTGCGGGCAACGGGAAGTGGGCGCGCAGGCGATGATCGCGGCTGCGGTTGTCGAACTCGTGCGTCACGCGCACGAAGCGCTCGTCGGGCCGGAGCTCGAGCGTGGTCCGGACCGTGGTGGCCTCGGTCTCGGCGCTGCGGGCGCTGCACGCGCGTTCGTCGCCGATCGCGCGCGCGGGCCAGGCGTAGTCGGCCTCGACGAGGACGCGGGCCCGGACCGGACCAGGCTCGAGCGTCGTCACGCGTACGGCGTCGGGATGTTGGATGATCCGGTCGATGGCGGGTGGCGAGTAGTTGTAGGTGTCGCCACCGTCACCGCCGTCGACGAGTCGCCCGAGGCCGGCCAGGCGCAGGCCGTCGGTTGTCTCGATCGAATAGGTGCCGTTGACGGCGTCGACCGCGACCCGCAGGTGCTCGTTCGCGAGCGCGGCGTCGGCCGCGACGACCGGCCCCGGCGGCGGCGGGCCGTCGACGGCCCGGAACACCGACCATCCGTACCCGTCGATCGCACCCGTGTCGAACAGCACGCGCCGCCGGGGTGACACCAACAGCCGCAACCGCACGGTCTTGCCCGCGCTGCCGCGCCGCAGGATGTGGGCTTTCAGCTCGGCGAGGTCGCAGCGTGACTGCCCCGGACCGGCTTCGTGGAGCACGACGTCGTGGAACTCGTCGCCCTCGACGATGTCGTACGCGGTCACGTGCCGCCCCGCGAATTCGGTGCCACGCATGAGGTCGAGGACCCAGCGCACCTTCTGGCCCGTCACCATCGTCGAGTAGCCCTCGCCGCGGACGACACCGACGACCTGCGTAGGGCGCGGCCCGCCGTCGGGACCGACGAAGTGACAGAGTCCATCCCCGGGGACCGAGCCCTCGACAAGCCCCGAACGCGTGCGCGCGGTCGGGTTCGCGACGACGGTCGATCCCGCGGGCGCGTCGACGTCGCGCGCCAATGCGTGCACCGCGTCGCGCACGAGACCGTCGCCGATCTGGCGCGCCTCGTAGTAGCGCACGAGCACCTGGTCGACGACCTCGTCGTGACTGCACGCGCACGACGAGTCGTGGGCGCTGTTCACGATGACGTTGCGCCACGCGTGCTCCAAGAGCGCGTACGGGTATTCGGCCGGCGGCACGAACAGGGCGCACAGAGGCTCCGCCCGCCGTTCGAGCGCGCGCTCGGCGACCGCGGCGGCCTGGTGGACGTCGACACGATTCGACGCCACACCCATGAGAACATTGGCGCGCGCGCCCGAACGCATCTCGCCGCGTATCGTTACCAGCCCGTCGGTCGGCTGTTCGGGGAGATACTCGGGGAGCGATGTGACGACGAACTCGTAGTCGTCCTGGATCGCGTTCGCCTCGGCGACGACACGGCCCAACCACGGCTGGGGCATCTGATGGTCGGTGCCGTTCATGAGGAGCATGTCGCCGAGTCGCGCGTCTCCGAGCTCCTGTTCGTAATCCAGCGCGCGGAGCACGAGACCCTTCGCGTCCTCGGGGAGGTCGCGCCCGTTGGAGTACGAGCCGTACAGGTACTCGCACCGGACGCGGGAACCGTCGGGCGCCTCCCACCAGAAGCCGGTCTGGTCGACCGTCGACGGGATGCCCCGCCACGCCACCGCGTGGCCGATGCCCGCGAGCCGAAGAATCTGCGGCATCTGCGCGATGTGGCCGAACAGGTCGGGGAGGTAGCCAATCGGCATCGCGCCCCCCAACTCGGCCGCGCGCGCGATCCCGAACTGCAGGTCACGCACGATCGTCTCGCCCGACACCATGAACTCGTCCATCTGGACCATCCACGGACCCACCGAGATGCGGCCCGACGCCGTGAGGCGGCGCAGGCGATCGGCCGCGTCGGGTCGGATCTCGAGATAGTCGTCCACGATCGCGGTCTGGCCGTCGAACAAGAACCGCGCGTACGACATGTCGCGCTCGAGCATCGGCAACAGCACGTCGAGCAGCTTGACGAGCCGCATCCGAAACGTCTGGTACGGCGAGTACCACTCGCGATCCCAATGCGTATGCGGGACGATCGCGACCTTGATCGGCATGGAACGCAGCCTACGCGCGGTCAGATGACTGTCAGCCGGACGCGACG
Source organism: Actinomycetota bacterium (assembly GCA_052390615.1). Taxonomy (GTDB): domain Bacteria; phylum Actinomycetota; class Acidimicrobiia; order IMCC26256; family PALSA-610; genus JBQTGT01. Next base: position 136,581 of record JBQTGT010000004.1, on the reverse strand, counting down.
AAGGGTTCACACAGCCGGCGACAACGCGAAATCTGACGCCTTTAGCGTTACTGCCAACGCCCGGTCAGCGCCGCTCGGGCGGTCGGCGGAGTTGGCGAAGTCGGGAGGTCGAAGTGAAGAAAACACTGAGGAGAGGCGCGCTCGTCGGCGGCCTCTCCGGGCTGTTCGTGGCGCTCATCGCCGGCGTGGCGTCGGCGCAGGAGGCCGAGCCGGCCTACGGCGGCGTCGACATCGCGCCGGGCGACCTCGCCGTGAGCCTGAACCTGCTGTGGGTCGTGCTCGGCGCGGTGCTCGTCATCTTCATGCAGGCCGGGTTCGCGCTGGTCGAGACCGGCTTTTGCCGCAGGAAGCACGCGGCGCACGTGTTCTCGACGAACTTCGCGATCTTCGGACTCGGGTTCGTCGGGTTCTTTCTGATCGGGTTCCCGCTCGCGTTCGGTGGCTTCAGCTACGCATCGTTCGGGATGGACGCCGCGGTTGGTGATGCGCTCATCGGGAGCGGGAACTGGGTGTTCCTGTGGCAGGGCGGCTGGGCGCTGAGCGACCTCGGGACGGCCGCGCAAGCCGCGCCCATCGTCGCGTTCTTCCTGTACATGGTCGCGTTCATGGACACGACCGCGACCATCCCGACCGGCGCCATGGCCGAGCGGTGGAAGTGGAACGCGTTTGTCGGCTGGGGCTTGTTTTGCGGTGCGATCTTCTACCCGCTGTTCGCGGCGTGGACGTGGGGCGGCGGCTGGCTCGCCAAGCTCGGCAACAGCGCCGAGCTCGGCTTCGGCTACGTCGACTTCGCCGGGTCCGGCGTCGTCCACGCGGTCGGCGGCGCGGCCGCGCTCGCGGGTGCGCTCGTGCTCGGCCCCCGCATCGGCAAGTACGGCAAGGACGGCAAGTCCAACGCCATGCCCGGTCACAACGTGCCGATGGCGATGCTCGGCGTGTTCATCCTGTTGGTCGGCTGGTTCGGGTTCAACGCGGCGTCGACGTTCGCGGCCACCGACGTGCGCTTCGCCATGGCGGCGGTGAATACCGCGCTGGCGGCGGCGTTCGGTGCAACGATCGCGATGTTCTACGCGATGCAGCGCCTCGGCAAGCCCGATCCCGGGATGATGGCGAACGGCATGTTGGCCGGCCTGGTCGCGATCACCGCGCCGTGCGCGTTCGTGGAGCCGTGGGCGGCGGCCGTGATCGGCTCGGTCGCGGCGGTGATCGTGTTCGAAGCGATCGCGTTCATCGAGAAGCGCGGCATCGACGACCCGGTGGGCGCGATCTCGGTCCACGGGGTGTGCGGCATCTTCGGTGTCCTGTGCATCGGCATCTTCTCCAGCGGCGAGTACGGCGCCGGCTGGAACGCAACGACCGAGGGCGCGGCGGCGACTGCAACCGGCGTGACCGGCGTTCTGTACGACTTCGAGCTCGGCATTCGCCAGCTCGGGTCGCAGGCGATCGGCGCGCTCACGATCTGCACCGTCATCTTCGGGATCGCGTACGGGTTCTTCAAGCTCCAGAACGCGCTGATGAAGGGCGGCATCCGACCGTCTCGGGAGATCGAGCTCGAAGGGATGGACATCCCCGAGATGGGCGCGCTCGCCTATCCCGACGACGAGCTCATCATGCCCAGCGACGACACGGTCGCCGACAAGGGCGGCGTCGGCGCCGGACTGGACGCGCGGGTGTGACGTTCGACTCGCGATCCCTCGCCGGACCGGTTCTGGGCGGCCCGTCGTAGCACCCCTGCTGCGGTCCGCCCGGAACCCGGCGAGCCCACGAGCCGAGGACGGGGGGTCGGCGCTGCTGCCGGCCCTTCTCCTCGTCGTCGGCCGGTAACCGATCATGGACGTCAACGCGATTCTCTTCGACATCTTGGTGGTGCTCGTCGCGGCGAAGGTCGCGGCCGAGATCGCCGACCGCATCGGCGTCCCGGCCGTAGTCGGCGAGATCGCCGCCGGAGTGCTGGTCGGGCCGTCCGCGTTCGGCCTCGTCGAGACCAACGAGGTGCTGCACACACTCGCCGAGGTCGGCGTGATCCTGCTGCTGCTCCAAGTCGGCCTCGAGATGGATCTGCGCGATCTGCGGTCGGTCGGGCGCGCGTCGCTGCTCGTCGCCGTGCTCGGCGTCGTCGTGCCGATGGCCGCCGGTGCCGGCACCGGTTTCGCGCTCGGCATGGACGCCAAGGAAGCCTTGTTCGTCGGCGCCGCGCTCACCGCGACCAGCGTCGGCATCACCGCGCGTGTGTTCGGCGACCTCCGCGCGCTGGCGACGGTCGAAGCGCGTACCGTTCTGGGCGCGGCCGTCGCCGACGACGTGCTCGGTCTCGTAATCCTGACGGTCGTCGCCCGCATCGCTACCGAGGGCAGCGTCTCGGTGTTCAGCGTCGTCGAGGTGGTCGCCATCGCGACGGCGTTCGTCGTGTTCGCCACTGCGATCTCGCTGCGAGTGGCGCCGCCGGTGTTTCGTGCGATCCGCCGCTACAGCCGGTCGACCGGCACGCTGGTGGCGCTCGCGTTTGCGTTCACGCTGGGCTTGTCAGAGCTCGCGCACGCGGCCGATCTCGCCCCGATCATCGGCGCGTTCGTCGCGGGCCTCGCGTTGACCCGCACGCCCGCGGCCGAGCGCATCCGAGGGGAGCTGGCGCCGATCGGTCATCTGCTCGTGCCGGTGTTCTTCCTGAAGATCGGTATCGACGCCGACGTCGAGCAGTTCGCCAAGGGCGAGGTACTCGGCGTCGCGACCGCGCTGCTCGCGGTCGGGATCCTGGGCAAGCTCGTCGCGTCCGCCGGGCTCGTCGGCCGGCCCGGTGACCGGCTGCTCGTCGGCATCGGCATGGTGCCCCGCGGTGAGGTCGGCCTGATCTTCGCCACGATCGGGCTGCGCGAAGGTGTCTTCGGTCAAGACGTGTACGGCGCGCTCATCCTCGTCGTGCTCGCGACGACCGTGCTGACCCCCCCGGCGCTGCGTTGGCGGCTGCTGCAGTTGCGCGCTCGCCGCCGCGTGGTTGCCGCCGGCGCGGGCGGAGCCGGTGCCCGCGTCGAGATCGACCGCGCGGGGCGGGTCACGGTGGTCGGCGAGCCGCTGCCCGCCGACGCCCTCGCGCTCGCGCTGGTCGCGGCCCGGTTGAGTGGCGACGCCGCGCCGAGCGACGATCTCCTCGAGTGGCTCGATGCGTTCCCGCCTGGTCCGCGCCGGTGGGACGACGCCGCACGCGCCGAGCTGTGGCGGCTCCTCGAGGAAGGCAATCCGCGCTCGTGGCGGCTTCTGACGGCGGCGGGTGTCCTGGCGCGCGCGCTGCCGGAGCTGGACGAGGTGCTAGAGCGCCGACACGGCTCGAACATCGACCTCGACCCGCTCGCGGCGCTGTCGTTTCGCCGCCTCGCCGCAGTCCGCGAGGCGCTCGATGGTGCACTGGATCCGGCGACGCGCCGCACGGTGCTGCTCGCGTCCCTCGTCCTTGACGCGTGTGACGACATCGACGTGCAGCCGGTCGCCGTCGCGCGTCGCACTGCCCAGCGCCTCGACCTCGGCACGCCGATGGAACAGGCCGTGGCCGCGCTCGTCGCCGACGCGGAGCTGCTCGTCGCCGCGGCACGGCGCGTCGACGCGCTGGAGGAGGAGTCGGTGCTCCAGCTCGCCGTGCATCTCGCCGAAGGGGCGCACGCGCGCGCGCTGCACATCGCGACGGCAGCGACGTTCGGCGGCGACATCTGGGTCGCCGAGCGTGTCGACGAGCTGCACCAGCTCATCCAGGAATCGCTCGCGCACCCCGAGCTCACCGGCCGCGGCGCGGCCAATGAGGTGGGCCACCGAGTGGCAGCCGCGTGCGCGCGCACCGAGGACCCTGAGGTACGGGAGCGCATCCGCGCCGCGCCGCGGGCGCACGTCCTCCGCACGACCGCGGCCGAGCTCGAACGGCACGCCAATCTCTGCGAACAGGTCGAGCATCGCTTCGATATCCACGTGCGCATCGAGCTCGACCGCGACGGCTATCGCCTCGACATCGCGACCCGCGACCAGGTCGGGCTGCTCGCCGCGATCACCCACGCGCTCGCCGACGCCGGTTGCAACGTGACCGGCGCCACGGCCGTGACGTGGGGCGACGGCATCGCGCTGTCGTCGTATCGCATCGGCGGACCACTGCCTGATCCGGCCTCGCTTGCCGAGGCGCTGCGCCTGCTCCTGGCGACGCCGCCGGCGGCGGCGCCGATGCCGGACGTCGACCTCGTCTTCGACGACCACGGTTCTCCGTGGTACACGCGCTGCACGGTGGAAGCCGACGACCGGCTCGGACTGCTGCATGCGGTCACGACCGCCTTCGCGCGCGCGGGTGTCAATGTGCACGCGGCCCGAATCACCACCGAGCACGCACACGCGATTGATACGTTCGAACTCACAGAGCGCGACGGTGCCAAGCTCGCGGACGCGTCGAAAGCACGCGTGCGTGAGGTACTCGCGTCCGGTGCCGTGGGCGGTCCCAGCCGATTCCGCCGCCGCCGTATCCCGGGCTCATGACGGTCGTGAGAGTAGATTCGGTTGCGTGGCGACCTATGTGATGCTTTCCACGCTCGGCCCCGACGGGTGGGAAACCGTGCGCCAGAATCCCGACCGGATCGTCGCCGTGCGCGAGGAAGTCGAGGCGCTCGGGCTGCGGGTCGTTGCCCAGTACGCGTTGATGGGCCAGTACGACTTCCTCAACGTGATCGAAGCGCCGGACGAAAAGACGATGGCCAAAGCGGCGGTCATGCTCGCGGCCCGCGGAACGATGCGGACGACGACGTTGCAAGCGATCTCGATCGAAGAGCTGATCGCGACGCTGAAGTCGTAGCGTTACTGCCACCACATGTTGCGGCGGCGTTCCTCGCGCAGGTCGTCGCTTTCGAACAACACCGGCAACAACGCACCATCGGAACGACGGCGCAGGCGATAGCAGTCGCGACCCGTTGTGTTCACGATCTCCGAGATCTCGAAGCCGCGGCTCCATTGCTCTTCGAAGCGGGAACGCACTTCGACGTGGGTGCCTGGTCTCACTGGGCGACAATCTACGTCGCCGATGTCGGGCGCTGGTAGCGTCCGCGCGCGTGGCGAGCCCATTTCCGACCTTGCGCCTGGAACGGAAATGTTGGGCGGCCGGCGACGAGGTCGTCGTCGGCATCGACGAGGTCGGCCGCGGTTCGTGGGCAGGGCCCGTCACCGTCGCGGCGGTCGTCCCGCAGCGTGACCATCTGTCCGGAGTGCGCGACTCCAAGCTACTGACCAGGCCCGAACGCGAACGGGCCGCGCAGCGCGTCCGGGGTTGGGCGCGCGCGATCGGTGTCGGCCATGCCAGCCACGAAGAGTGCGACGTCCTGGGGATGACCGAAGCGCTGCGCCGCGCGGCGACGCGCGCGCTCGCAGCGATTGCCGCGCAGGGGTTCGTGCCCGACCGCATCGTGTTGGACGGCAAGCACGACTACCTCGGCGTGCCTCACCACGTCCGTACCGTCATCAAGGGGGACCAGACGGTGCTGTCGGTCGCAGCCGCGTCCGTGGTCGCCAAGGTCACCCGCGATGCGATGATGGCCGACGAAGCCGAGCACTACCCGGCGTACGGATTCGAGTCGAACCGGGGGTATCCGGCACCGGTGCACAAATGCGCGCTCGCGGCCTACGGACCGTCGGCGATCCACCGCCGCTCGTGGATCTTCATGGACTACTGCCTGTGGGGCGGGCTGCCCCGCTACGAACGCCAACCGCGCCTGTTCTGAATCCATGCCCGTCGAAGCCGCGGGGTGGTACCTCGACTATTCGAAGCAGCGCGTCACGGAGCACGATCTCGTCGGCTTGCTGGCGTACGCCGACGAACGCGGCCTGCGAGGCGCGATCGATGCGATGTGTTCGGGCGCGAAGGTCAACGTCACCGAGGGACGACCCGCACTCCACGTTGCGCTGCGCATGCCCGCCGACGCGAAGCTCGTCGTCGACGGGGTGGACGTGGTCGCGCAGGTGCACGACGTGCTGGCGCGCATGCGCACGTTCACGCACGAGGCGGGGCGGTTCCGTAACGTCGTGAACATCGGCATCGGCGGCAGCGACCTCGGTCCCGCGATGGCGTACCGCGCGCTCGCGGCGTATGGCGACCGCGCCCGCCAGTTCCGGTTCGTCGCGAACGTCGACGGCGCCGATCTCACGACCGCGCTGTTCGGGCTCGATCCTGCGCAGACGCTCTTCGTCGTTTCGTCCAAGACCTTCGCGACCCTCGAGACGCTCACCAACGCGCGCGCGGCGCGGCGCTGGCTCGTCGACGCCCTCGGCGAGGCCGCGGTGGCCGACCACTTCGTCGCGGTGTCGACCAACCGCGCCGCCGTGCAGGAGTTCGGCATCGATCCGAGTCGAATGTTCGAATTCTGGGACTGGGTAGGCGGTCGCTATTCGCTCTGGTCGGCGATCGGATTGTCGCTGATGATCGCGATCGGGCCCGCCCACTTCGATGCACTGCTCGCCGGCGCGCACGCAATGGACGAGCACTTCCGCACCGCACCGTTCCCCGAGAACATGCCGGTACTAATGGCGCTGCTCGCGCACCACAACCGCAATCACCGCGGCTTCCAGACGCACGCGGTCGTCCCGTATGCGCACGTGCTCGCCCAGTTGCCCGCATACCTCGAACAGCTCGAGATGGAAAGCCTCGGCAAGTCTGTGCGTGTCGACGGCCGCCCCGTCGACGGCGATACGGGTGCCACCGTATGGGGTTCGCAGGGTACCAACGGGCAGCACGCGTACTTCCAGCTGTTGCACCAGGGAACGACGCTCGTACCGGTCGATTTCATCGGGTTCCTGCAAGCCCAGCCCGGCACGGATCCCCACGATCAACAGCCGCTGCTCCTCGCGAACATGCTCGCCCAGGCGGAGGCGCTCGCGTTCGGGACCCACGATGCAGAGTTGCCGCCCCACCTGGTCATGCCGGGTGGCCGCCCGTCGAGCGTCTTCGTCGCGACTCGTCTCGAACCGCGGACGCTCGGCGCCTTGATCGCCGCGTACGAGCACAAGGTCATGACGTTGGGCGCGCTGTGGGCGATCAACCCGTTCGACCAGTGGGGGGTCGAGCTCGGCAAGCAGCTCGCGTCGAGTCTGGCCGCCGAACTCCAGACCGAAGCCGACGCGCCCCTCGCGCACGACCCGGGGACGAACGCGCTGATCGAGCGCTATCGAGACGCGCGGCGCCGACGGCGCTGACGCCGTTCGGGCTCGGCCGTGAGAGCGGACTCGACGACCTCGTGGCGCTCGCCGATCGTCGAGATGACCGCTTGGATCACGGCCGCGGCCGGCAGCGCGAGCAGGGCGCCGACCGGCCCGAGGATCGCGGCGCCCGCGATGACAGTCGCGAACGCGACCGCCGGATGCAAGGAGAGCGTCTGCGCAGTGACGCGCGGCGCGAAGAAGTAGTTCTCGACCTGTTGGTAGACGACGACGAACGCGAGCACGACGATCCCGTCGACGGGATGGTTCAAGATCGCGACGAGGACGGCCAGCGCGCCCGCCAGATACGTGCCGACAACCGGGATGAACTGCGAGACGACGCCGACCCAAAGCGCGAGCGCGAGCGGATAGGGGACGTCGAGGATCGTCAGCAGGATCCAGTGAAAGCCGGTCGACAGGCCGGCGAGGATCATCCGCGAGTAGAGGTAGGAACCGGTCTTGTCGATCGCGAGTTCCCACGTGCGCAGCACGACCTGCTGGCGGTCCGGGGGGAGCACCGAGCAGATCGTCCGGCGGAGGCGGGGGCCGTCGGCGACAAGATAGAACGTGAACAGCCCGATCGTGAGCAAGCGGAACACGACCGCGACCGCAGTCAGCCCGGCCTTGAGCGCGTCGCCGGCGAGGTCCTCGACGAACTGACGGGCCGGACCTTCGGGATCGTCGAGCTCGTCGGCGAGATCGTCGAAGTCGACGTCGGCGTCGAACGTGTTGTTCACCCAGTCCTCGACGTCTTGGATGTATTGGGGGGCCTCGTCGACGAAGTTGCGGACCTGGGTGACGACCAACGACCCGATCGCGAAGATGAACACGCCCGATATCGCGAGGATCGACACGAAGACGAGGCCGGTGGCGCCGCCGCGCCGCATGCCCCGCCGCGCGAGCGAGTTGACGGCGGGCTCGATCGCGAACGACAAGAACAACGAGACGGTGAGCGTGATCAACAGCGCGCGCAGGGCGTCGAGGAGCCCTTCGAGCAGCTCGACCGCCATGAAGCCGAGCCAAAACAGCGCGATGCCTTTGGGGAGCCAGGCCGGCATGTCCCGACTGGTCCGTTCACGCGGCGCGCTCGGAGAGGCGGTGGAGGCGGTTGCAGCGTCGTCCATTCGGCGAAGTCAGCGTACGGCCGGGCGCGCGGTTCAGCGCGGACCGCTGGGCCTCCTAGGATGCGCGCCGTGGGCCAGCCGATCACCGTGAGCGCGCGGGCGGGAGGACGCCCCGACGTGCGGTTCTTCGACACCAACCGGTCGCTCACCGGGATGGCGATCGAGTCGTACGCGGCCGCGCCCCCGACTGATGCGCAGCGGCCTCCGGACGTGCTCGCGCGGCGCCTGTTCGCGCTGGGCGCGACTCGCGTCACGGTGTACTCGAATGTCGCGACTGTCGAGGCGCCCGCGGCGGCGTGGGCCGAGCTCGAGCCCAAGATCGTGCACACGCTCGAGCACCTGTTCGAGTTCTACGGTGACGAGGCGGGCTGGTCGTTCGAGGCCCGCGGCGTGCCGTATACGCCATCGCCGGTCAAATAAGTCGCGCCCGCGTCCTCGTCTGCGCTGTCACCGCGCGCCACCTGGCGCCCGCACCCGCACCCGCACCTGCACCTGCACCTGCACCTGCACCCGCACCCGCACCCGCACCCGCACTAATTGCCATCAAAGGCAGATTTGTCGGCTCACAGCCGAGCTATCGCCATCAAAGGTCAAATCGTCGGGGCAACGGCCGCCCTTGCGGTAGCGAACATATGTTCGCTACCGTTAGCCCATGGCCGTGGCGGAGCTGTCTCAGGGCGGGGATTGGGGCGAGTGCGCGCGGGTCCGTCCGCTCGTCACGGCCGAGGCCAAGGTGTTGACCGTCCCCGGCCCCCTCGCGGCGGTGCTTCCTCGCGGTGGCGTCATTCGCGGCACGACGGTCGCGGTCGACGGGGCCCTGGGCGCGGGCGCAACCTCGGTCGCGCTGACCCTCGCGGCGGCGGCGACCGCCACCGGTGAGTGGACCGCGTTCGTCGACCCTCACGGCACGTTCGGTGCGCGCGCGGCGGCGACGGCCGGGGTCGAGCTCGAGCGGTGCGCGATCGTGCGTCGGGTTCCACCCGACCGGTGGCCGGCCGTCGTCGCGGCCTTGCTCGACGGCATGGCGCTCGTGGTGGGAGCCGTGCCGGCGCGGCTGCGCCCGGGTGACGCGCGCCGGCTCGTGGCACGGGCACGCGAGCGGGCGTGCGTGTTGGTCGCGCTCGGACCATGGCCGGTCGAAGCGGCGGTGCGTGTTCGAGTCGAAGTCAGCGTGTGGCGGTGCGACCCGAGCGGCCGGCTCGCGACGCGCGACCTCGACGTGCACGTTGCAGGGCGTGGCCCACCGGCCCGCGGGCGGCTGGCCGGATGACGCTCGCGTCGCGAACGTGTTGCGTGTGGTGTCCCGACTGGCCGGTGGTCGCCGCGCGACGACGGAACCCCACGCTGTCCGGCCGGCCCGTGGTCGTGCGCGAGCGCATCGGCAGTCGCGAGGTCGTGCGGGCGGCGTCGGCCGAGGCCCGCGCCGACGGAGTGGGGCGGGGGATGCGTCGGCGCGAAGCCGAAGCGCGTTGTCCGGGTGTGGTTGTCGTCGACGCCGACCCCGCGCTCGAAGCGCGCGCGTTCGAATTGGCGGCGCGCGCGGTCGAGCAGTTCACGCCCCGCGTCGTGCTCGACCGACCCGGGCGGTGCGCGTTCCCGACACGCGGTCCCGCCCGGTACTTCGGGGGCGACGAACCGCTCGCGCAGCTCGTCCACGACGCGGTCGTTGCTGTCCTCGACACCGATGTCCGGGTCGGCATCGCCGACGGCGAGTTCGCAGCCGGTCTCGCCGCCCGTTGTGCCCGCGCCGGTGCGCCGCACGTCGTTGTGCCCGGCACGACGCCCGAGTTCCTTGCGCCGTGGCCGGTCGCAGTGCTCGGCGACGACAAGTTCGCGGGACTATTGGGCCGGCTCGGGTTGCGCAGCCTGGGCGACGTCGCCGCGCTGCCGGCGGGCGCGGTACTCGCTCGGTTCGGTGTCGAGGGCCGCCGGTTCCACGATCTCGCGTGCGGCCGAACTCCGAGCCCGTCCGTACTGGTCACACCACCGCCCGATCTCGTCGAGCGCTGCGAGCTCGACCCGCCCGCGGCCCGCGTCGACATCGCCGCGTTCGCGGCCAAAGGATTAGCCGACCGGTTGCTGACCCGGCTCGCGGAACGGGGCCTCGCGTGCACGCGGGTGATGATCGAAGCCGAGACCGAACACGGCGAACGGTTCACGCGGTGCTGGCGTCACGACGGGGCGTTCGCGCCCGGCGCGCTCGCAGAACGGGTGCGCTGGCAGCTTGATGGGTGGCTCAATGCGTCGGAGTCGCCCACCGCCGCGCTCACCGTGCTGCGTCTGATCCCCGACGAAGTCGTCCCCGCCGACGGCCGCCAGCTCGGCTTCTGGGGCGGCGACCACGCCGCGCGTGACCGCGCCGATCGGGCGCTGGCGCGCGTGCAGGGTTGGCTCGGCTTTGACACCGTCACGACCGCGGTCGTCCAGGGCGGGCGCACGCCCGCGGAGCAGGCGCGGTTCGTGCCGTGGGGTGAACCGCGCGTCCCCGACCGGCCGTTGACGCTCGGGAACGAAGTGCCGGGCTGGCCGGGCGCGGTGCCGCCGCCGTATCCGGCGCGGGTGTACACGCCGCCGCTGCCGGCGGAACTTCTCGACGATGCGGGCCGGCCAGTCGTCGTGTCGGGGCGCGGCGAACAGTCGGCCGCGCCCGCGCAGCTGCGGTGCCGTGCGCTCCCCAACGGCGGGGGACCGATCGAGTCGTGGTCGGGACCGTGGGCGCATGACAATCGCTGGTGGGACCTCGCCGTGCGCTGTCGCGCCGCGCTCTGGCACGTCGTCGTGCGCGGTGATGTCGCGTGCCTTGTGCGTGTCGAAGCTGGCCGCGCCGGGGTCGACGCGATCTACGACTGACGGGTGGGTTGCGGTGTACGCGGAGCTGCACTGTCACTCGAACTTCTCGTTCCTCGACGGCGCCAGCCATCCCGAGGAGCTCGCCGAAGAAGCGGCGCGCCTCGGTCTCGCCGCGCTCGCGATCACCGACCACGACGGGTTCTACGGCATCGTCCGGTTCGCGGAAGCGGCGCGCGCGGTGGATCTGCCGACGGTGTTCGGTGCCGAGATGACGCTCGGGGCGCGCAAGCCGTCCAACGGGATGGCCGACCCGCCCGGCGAGCATCTGCTGATCCTGGCGGAGGGCCCTCCGGGATACGCGCGCCTCGCGCGCGCGATCAGCAACGCGCAGCTGGCGGGGGAGAAGGGTGCGCCCCGTACGACGATTGCCGCGCTGGCCGACGTCACCGTTGCCGATTCGTGGTTCGTGCTGACCGGTTGCCGCAAGGGCACGGTGCCGGCCGCGCTGCAGCGCGACGGGCCCGCGGCCGCGACGCGCGCGCTGCACGAGCTGGTCGACGCGTTCGGCCGCGAGCGGGTACTCGTCGAGCTGTGGGACCACGGCGATCCGCTCGATCGGCATCGCAACGACGCGCTCACCCGGCTCGCAGTGCAGACGAGGGTCGAGGTCGTCGCGACGAACAACGTCCACTACGCGACTCCGGCCCGCCGGCCTCTCGCGACCGCCCTCGCGGCCATCAGGGCCCGTCGATCGCTCGACGAGATCGACGGTTGGCTGCCGGCGGCGCCGTTCGCGCACCTGCGTACGGCGGCGGAGCAACAACGTCGATTCGCACGCTGGCCGGGTGCGGTGGAACGCACAGTCGAGATCGCGCGCGCGTGCGCGTTCGACTTGCGGCTCGCCGCGCCCCAACTGCCCGACTACCCGGTGCCCGCCGGACACACCGAGATGACGTGGCTGCGCGAGCTCGTGCGCCGCGGTGCCGCGGTGTACTACCCGTCGTCGCATCCGCAATACGACCAGGCGCTGCGCCAGATCGAATACGAGTTGTCGGTGATCGAACAGCTCGGATTCCCCGGCTACTTCTTGTTGCTCTCCGACATCGTGGAGTTCTGCCGCCGATCCGATATCTACTGCCAGGGCCGGGGCAGCGCCGCGAACAGCGCGGTGTGTTACGCGCTCGGTGTCACCAAGGCCGACGCGGTCGCGCTTGGGTTGTTGTTCGAGCGGTTCTTGTCACCCGAACGGGACGGCCCGCCCGACATCGACCTCGACATCGAACATCAGCGGCGAGAAGAGGTCATCCAGTACATGTACGAACGCTACGGCCGCGAGCGCTGCGCGCAGGTCGCCAACGTGGTGACGTATCGGCCCCGCAGCGCGCTGCGGGAGATGGCGAAGGCGGCCGGGCTCCCGCCCGGGCAGGCCGACGCGCTCGGCAAGTGGGTGAGCCGCTGGGCCGCCGGCCCCGAAGCCTTCGAAGAACTCGTCGATCACACGCAACCTGCGCCGCAAAACCCGGTTTATTCCCGGTCTGCGGCGCAGGTTCACCGGAGCGCGCGCCAAGCGCGCCGGTTCGAGCGCAGTCAGCGCGACGCGTGGCGCGACGGCGAGGCGATCGACGCCCCGCCCTCGTCGACGCGGCCGCCGCCGATCCCGCCGCTCGCGCTCGGCCTCGCGGCCGAAGTGGTCGACTTCCCTCGCCATCTGGGCATCCACTCCGGCGGCATGGTGATGGCCGACCGTCCGCTGGTCGAGTTCTGCCCGGTCGAGTGGGCGCGCATGGAGGGCCGGTCGGTGCTCCAGTGGGACAAGGACGACTGCGCGGCGGCGGGCCTCGTGAAGTTCGATTTACTCGGGCTGGGGATGCTGACGATGCTGCACATCGCGGTCGACCTGATCCGCACGTACAACGGCGTCGACGTCGACATCGCGACGATCCCGCAGGAATCCGATGTGTACGACCTGTTGTGCGCGGCCGACACCGTCGGCGTGTTTCAGGTCGAGAGCCGCGCCCAGATGGCGACGCTGCCGCGGCTGCGACCCCGCACGTTCTACGACCTCGTGGTCGAAGTCGCGCTCATCCGTCCCGGCCCCATCCAGGGCGGGTCGGTGCACCCGTACTTGCGGCGCCGCAACGGCGAGGAGGAAGTCACCTACATCCATCCCCTCACGAAACCGTGCCTGGAGAAGACGCTCGGCGTGCCGCTGTTCCAAGAACAGCTCATGCAGCTCGCAGTCGACTGCGCGGGGTTCAGTGCGGCCGAGGCCGACCAGCTCCGCCAAGCGATGGGGTCGAAGCGCAGCCACGCGCGCATGGCCCGGATGCGCGAACGGCTGATGCTGGGGATGGCCGAGCGGGGGATCACCGGTGACACCGCCGAGGAGATCTACACGAAGCTCCAAGCGTTTTCGAGCTTCGGGTTTCCCGAGAGCCACTCGGTGAGCTTCGCCTACCTCGTGTACTCGAGCTCGTGGGTGAAATTCCACTACCCGGCCGAGTTCGCCGCCGCGTTGTTGAACGCGCAGCCGATGGGCTTCTATTCACCGCACACGATCGTGCGTGACGCACACCGCCACGGCGTGCAAGTGCTCGGTCCCGATCTCAACGGTTCCCGTCGCGACGCCACGCTGGAACCGCGCACGCAATGTGACGAACGAGGCGACGTGGGGCCGATCGGGCGCGCGCTCCCGGGCTTTCACGCCGACCCGTCGCATCTCGCGGTGCGGCTCGGTTTGCGATCCGTGCGCGGGTTGCACGACGCGCTCTGCGACCGCATCGACGACGAACGGGCGGTGCAACCGTTCGCCGATCTCGAGGATCTCGTACGCCGCACCGGCGCGACCGTCGACCAGGTCGAGGCGCTCGCCACCGCGGGCGTGTTCGAGCAGTGCTTCGGGCAGTCGCGCCGCGCCGCGCTGTGGGCGGCGGGCGCGCTCGGTACTGCGCGGCCGACCGTGCGCCGCGACGGTGGGGTCGTCGAGACGCTGCCCGGCATCGTCACCGGTACTGACGCGCCGATGCTGCCGGGCATGACCGAGATGGAGGTCGCGTCGGCCGACCTGTGGGCGATGGGGATCTCGGTCGGCAAGCACCCGACCGAGTTCGTGCGAAAAGCGCTCACGCGCCAAGGCGTCGTGACCGCGTCCGACCTGCGGATGCTGCCCGACCGGTCGGTCGTGGAAGTTGCCGGGATCGTCACCCACCGCCAGCAACCTGCGACCGCGAAGGGCACCGTGTTCTTGAACCTCGAGGACGAGACCGGGCTCGTGAATGTGATCTGCGCAAAGGGAATCTGGACGCGCTTTCGTATCGTCGCGCGCAGTTCGCCGGCGCTGCGCGTACGGGGCGTGCTCGAACGCCACCAAGGCGTCGTCAACGTGGTGGCGGGACGGATCACCCGCCTGCCGATCAACCTCACCGAGGGTCTGCGCTCGCGCGACTTCCACTGATGCGCGAGGATCGTGCCGTGCTTGTCAAGATCTTGTTCGCGATTGGATATCCGGTTTCGATCGTCGTCATCGTGCGGTGGATCCCGGTCGTGCGCGAACGCCGCTGGAGGTGGTTCTGGGCGCATCAGGCGGCGGTCGCGATGATCGTGGGCGGCCACGCGATTCGCGAACGGTGGAGCGCGGTCGCGATCAACAGTTCGTGGCTAGTGATCGCGGCGGCGTGGTACGCGTGGAGTGGACGGGCGACAGCTCGGGCGCGGATTTCGACGACCGCTATGTCGGCACGACGCGGTGCCGAACACCAGCCAGGCTCAGGAGCACGAACCGCAGGATGCGGTCGCGATCCATCTCCTTGACCAGCGTGAACTCGATCCGAACGGTGATGCGCGTGCCGATACCGGCGTCGCTCGGCAACACGGTGCCGAGCACGATGACCGGCGCCTCGTCGGGCAAGCCGAGCGAGACGACCATCGTGGCGCCGGCCGGGGCGATCGCGGGCGCAGTCAGCGCGAGCCCACCGCCGCCGAGGTCCCGCACGATGGCGTCGAAGGGCGTGAACTGGTTGGTGGCGCCGTCGAGCAAGAGGCACGTCGCGGGGAGCGGCGTGAGCACGCGTGCGTATTGGCGCCGTTGAATCGCGACGCCCGCCTCGGGCGTTCCGATCACGAGACGCGTCGTGCCGAAGCTCACGACCGGCACCTCGAACGTGTACACGCTGAACCGATCGAGATAGGTGAGCGAGAGCGTCTCGTGCTCCCTCCAATCGCGCGGGAGCACGTCACCATGAGTGCTGGCCAGCGTGATGTGGTCGTCTTGCACGAGGTCGACGACCATCCGGAACGCTTCGGCGTCGCCATCGACTGCAACCAACGCCGAGTGGCCCGGCGCGAACTCGGGCAGCGCCACCATGCAAATTGGTCGACCGGAACCGAGGTACCCTTGACGGCGCTCGCCGTTGCCACTCGCAGTGGCCGCGGCAGTGTGCCGGAGATCACTATGCAGGCCGAACCTCCCAGTCCGAGTTCCCGATGCTTCGCTTCCTGCGCCGTGTCGGCGCGCGCTTTGTCGCGCTTGTCCGCGCCGATCCGTCCGGGGTCCGCGCGGGCTACGTCGCGCTCCTGATCTCGACGGTCACCGGCCTGGTGGCCGGGCTCACACTGGGGTCGATCACGGGCACGCTCGAGGAGCTGCCGGGGCTACTGGTGCTCGTCCCCGCCGCGATCGGCATGCGCGGCAATGTGTTCGGCGCGCTGGGGAGTCGGCTCGGAACCGCGATCCACACCGGCGCGTTCCGATTCACACTGCGCCGCGAGACGATCGTCGGCCAGAACCTCGCGGCGGCCTTCTCATTGTCGATCTCGGTGGCGCTGGTCATCGCGGTCTTCGCCAAGCTCGCGTCGGTCGTGTTTGGTGTCTTCGACACAATCTCGATCGGCCACTTCGTCGTCGTCTCGGTGGTCGGCGCGCTCATCTCGTCAGCCGTCCTCGTGCTTATCACGGTGGGAGTAGCCGCGATGAGCGCGCGCTACGAATGGGACCTCGACAACGTCGCCGCCCCGCTCGTCACCAGTGCGGGCGACGTCATCACCTTGCCGAGCTTGTTCCTCGCGACGCTCGTGCTCGACGTCGACTGGCTTGCCGACGTCCTCGCTGTCGCATGTACGGCGATCGGGCTCGCGTTTCTCTTGCGGGGGCTGCGCGCGCGAGAGGCGCTGTTGCGCCGAATTGTGCGTGAGTCGTTGCCGGTGCTCGCGTTCGCGGGTGCGATCGACATCGTTGCCGGGCTCAGTGTCGAGAAGCAGCTCGACGTCTTCGCGACCTTCCCCGCACTGTTGGTCATGGTGCCACCGTTCCTCGGTCAGTCGGGCTCGCTGGGCGGCATCTTCTCGTCGCGGGTCGCGACGAAGTTGCACCTCGGAACGCTGGTGCCGAACCGGCTCAGCTTGCGGCCAGTCGCCGAGGACATCCTGCTCGTCGTCGCGTACGCGATTCCGGTATTTCTCCTCGTCGGAATCTCGAGCGATGTCGCGGCGGCGATCGCGGGGCTCCGGAGCCCGGGCGTGGTCGACGTGATCGGCATAGCCCTCTTCGCCGGTGCGATCACCACGGCATTGCTGGTCGTGGTGGCCTACGCGGCCGCTCTCGCTTCGCACCGACTGGGGCTCGATCCCGACAACCACGGCATCCCGCTCGTCACGTCCACTCTGGACCTACTGGGCTCGGTGTCGCTTATCCTGGTCATCGTTCTCCTCGGATACGGCTGATGGACGACCGACCTCGAAATCTGAAGGACATGCTCTCGGAAGCGAAGGACACTTCCGAGCTCATGGTCGACCTCGGCTACGCGGCCCTCTTCTTCGGCGACGAGCGGATGGCCGGCGAAGTCCGCGAGCTCGAAGAGCGCCTCAACGACCTCGTCCACGAGATGCGCGAGATCTGCGTCCTGGCCGCGCGGAACAAGCATGATGCCGAGCAGATGTCGGGCGTGCTGCACGTCGTTTCCGCGATCGAGCGGATGGGCAACGCCGCGGTCGACATCAGCCGCATCGTCACCCATCGACTTGGCATTCCGGCCGCACTGGTCGCCGATCTCGGCGCGGCCGAGGAGGTGTCACACCGTGTCCGCGTCCGTGACGGCTCGCGGCTCGCGGGCCGCCGCCTCGACGAGCTCGACCTCCCCGTCGACGTGGGTATGCGGATCGTCGCACTGCGACGCGGCCGCGAGTGGATGATCGACCCCGACGGTGACGACCTGCTCCTCACCGACGACGTGATCATCGTGCGCGGCGCGCGCGAAGGCATTTCCGAACTGCGAGACCTTGCGGGCGCGCCGGAGTGGGTCCCAGCCGCGATCGACGAAGATCCGGCGATCACCGACCTCGACCGTGCGGTCGACGTGCTCGTCGAGATGAAGAACCTGTCGGAGGCCGCGGTCGGGTTGGCGTATTCTGCACTGTTGTTGCAAGACCAGGGCCTGGCGGCCGAAGTCGTGCACCTCGAGGATCGCCTCGACGAGATGCGCGATCAGCTCGAGCTTTGGGTCTTGCGCGCCAGCGCCGACACGGTCGATCCGTCGCCGCTGCGCGGCTTGTTGCATCTCGGCGCGGCGGCCGAGGAGATCGGCGACGCCGCGCAACAACTGGTGTGGCTCGTCGAGCGCGGTGAGGAGATGCACCCGATCCTCGCGGTCGCGCTGGGGGAGGCCGACGACGTCGTCGTGCAGTACCCGATCGCCGTCGGCGCCGCGCTCGACGGCGCGGTGGTTACCGGCACCCGGCTCGGTGAGGACACCGGGTTCCACCTGCTCGCGGTCCGGCGCGGCGGGCGCAACCCGACGCGTCCACGCGGTCGGGTGCGCTTGGAGGCCGGCGATGAGATCCTCGCCACCGGGCCGTGGGAAGGACGCGGCGAGCTGGCCGCGCAGTGCGGCTTCCGGCTTGTCGAAGACGACGACACCGGCGAAGTCGAGCTCGTCCCGGTCTGAGTTCGCGAGCCTCACGCGCTGTCGGCGGCGGCGAGCGCGATCACGACCGCGACCGCGCCGACGGCGACGGCTCCCGCCACGCCGAGCCACGGTTGTCCGACCTTGCGCGCCTGGAGCATGGCTTCGGTTGCGGCCAGCCCCGCAACGAGCCCACCGATGTGGCCGCCTACGGACACGTTATCGATGACGAACCCGAGCACGAGGTTGACGACGAGCAGCGGACCGAAGGCCGTTTGCGAGAACCGCTGTCCGTTGCGGTACATCGTGAGCGTCGCCGCCGCGGCGACACCGAACACACCACCCGACGCGCCGCCCGTCAGCGCGTTCGGATCGAGGAGCAGCGCGCCCGCGGCGCCGCCCAGCACCGACACGAGGTACAACAACAGGAACCGCAGCCGGCCCGCGGCGGGCTCGAGCAGCAAGCCAACCTGATAGAGCACGAACATGTTGAATCCGATATGCAACAGCGTGAAGTGCACGAGCGTATGGCTCACAAGCCGGTACCACTCACCGTCGGCGACCGCCGGTCCATAGAGACCCAAGTCGCGGGCGTGCTCGGAGATCCCGTTCACGCTCTCGCCGGCGAGGCTGACGACGTATGCGGCGATCGTGATCGCGATGATCGACTTGGTGACGAGCAGTTGCTCGCTCGCCACGAAGCGCTTGGCGCGCTGCGACCGCGGCGGCGCGGCCGACTTGACACACTCCCAGCAGTGCGAGCCGACCGACGCTTGAATCAGGCAATCAGGGCACGCGGGGCGGCCGCAGCGGGTGCACGCGCGGCCAGTCTCGCGGTCGGTGTGATGGAAGCACGTCGCCATGGGACGGTCAGACTACGGTGCCGCTCCGTGACCGACGCGGCGGCCAGCACGACGATCGGCTCGCCCGGCGACGACCCTGATCGCCGCCCCGTCGCGCCCACCCGGCCCGATGGGCTCACCGCGGCCGAGGTCGCCGAACGAGTCGCGCGCGGCGAGGTCAATACCGCCGACGATCGCACCAGCCGCACGCTCGCCGAGATCATCCGTGCCAACGTGCTCACACGCTTCAACGCGATCCTCGGTTCGATGTTGGCCGTGATCATCGTCGTCGGACCCGTCCAGGACGCGCTGTTCGGGATCGTGCTCGTGTCCAACGCGCTCATCGGCATCGTGCAGGAGTGGCGGGCCAAGCGCACGCTCGATCAGCTGGCGGTGCTCAACGCGCCGCGAGCACGCGTCGTTCGCGACGGAGAGCCGCGTGAGCTCAGCGTGGGCGAGGTGGTGCTCGACGACGTCGTCGATCTCCACGCCGGCGATCAGGTGCCGGCGGATGGACAGGTGCTGGGTGCCGACGGGTTGGAGATCGACGAATCCCTGCTGACCGGCGAGTCCGACCCCGTCGCCAAACAGGAGGGCGACGAGGTGCTGTCCGGCAGCATCGTCGTCGCCGGCCGCGGACGCTTCCAAGCGACGCGTGTCGGAGCCGATGCGTACGCCCGGCGGCTCGCGAGCGAAGCCCGTCGGTTCACGCTGGTTCGGTCCGAGCTGGTCGACGGCATCAACTCGATCCTGCGCTACGTGACCCTTGCGCTCGTGCCGACCGCCGCCCTGCTCGCGCTCAGCCAGTTCAACGCCCACGAGGGCTGGCGCGACGCGATGGCGGGCGTCGTCGCGGGCGTCGTCGCCATGGTCCCCGAAGGGCTCGTGCTGCTGACGAGCCTGTCGTTCGGCATCGCGGCGGTGTCACTCGCACGGCGCAAGGTCTTGGTACAAGAGCTGCCGGCGGTCGAAGGGCTGGCGCGCGTCGACGTCGTGTGCCTCGACAAGACCGGCACGATCACCGAGGGTGTGATCACCTTCGACGAGCTCGAACAGTTCGGTCCCGACGACCCCGTGACTGCCGCGCTCGGCGCGCTGGCCGCCGACGAGGCCACCAACGCCACGATGAACGCGCTGTGCGAGGCGTTCCCCGCGCCCGCGGGCTGGACACGAACCGCGAACGTGCCGTTCTCGTCCGCCCGCAAGTGGAGCGGTGCGTCGTTCGGCGACCACGGCACCTGGGTGCTCGGCGCACCCGAGATGGTCCGGGTAGGAAGCGATGACGACGACCCGGTTCGAGGCCGCGCCGACGTGCTTGCATCCGAAGGCCGACGGGTCCTGCTGCTGGCGCACTCCGATGCCGGGCTCGTCGACGAGCAGCTGCCCACCGACCTCGAAGCCTCCGCGCTCGTGCTCTTCGAAGAACGAGTACGGCCCGACGCGGCCGAGACGCTCGCCTACTTCCGCGAACAGGGTGTCGCGCTCAAAGTCATCAGCGGCGACAACCCGCGCACGGTCGGCGTGGTCGCGGCACGGGTGGGACTCGAGGGCGCCGACTCCCCAATCGACGCGCGGACGCTGCCCGACGACCAAGCCGCGCTGGCCGACATCCTCGAAACGAATTCGGTGTTCGGCCGCGTCTCGCCGCACCAGAAGCGCGCGATCGTCGGCGCGCTCCAGTCGCGCGGCCACGTCGTCGCGATGACCGGAGACGGTGTGAACGATGCGTTGGCGTTGAAGGACGCCGACATCGGTGTCGCGATGGGCAACGGTGCGCCGGCAACCCGCTCGGTTGCCCAACTCGTGCTCCTCGACGGCAAGTTCGCGCATATGCCTGGCGTCGTCGCCGAGGGCCGGCGGGTCATCGCGAACATCGAGCGGGTCGCGAGCTTATTCGTCACCAAGACCGTCTACGCGATGTTGCTGGCGCTCGCCGTTGGCGTCGTGCGCTGGGAATATCCCTTCCTTCCGCGCCACTTGACGATCGTGAGCACGCTCACGATCGGCGTCCCCGCGTTCTTCCTCGCGCTGGCGCCCAACACCCGCCGCTACGTGCCCGGTTTCGTGATGCGAGTACTGCGGTTCGCGGTGCCGTGCGGGTTCGTCGCGGCGGCCGCGACGGTCGGTTCCTACGCGGCCGCGCGCGAGATAGTCGGCGTCGAACTCGACGAGGCCCGCACGGTGGCGACGCTCGTGCTGCTGGTCGTCGGGTTGTGGATCTTGAACATCCTCGCCCGGCCCATCACCCCGTTTCGCGGCGTGCTGTTTGGCGCGATGGTCGGTGCCTTCCTTGTCATCCTTGCTGCGCCGCCGCTGCGCGAGTTCTACGCGCTCGATCTGCCCGAACGAGATGCGACGGTCGTGGGCTTCGTCGTGGCGGGCGTGGCCGTGACGTTGCTCGAGATCGCGTGGATGCTCACACAACGCCTCCGGCCGTCCGACGAACGGACACCCCGCGTGGCGTGGCGTAACCCCCATGTCGCGCGCTCGACGCGAGGCAGCCCAGACCGATGACGTTCCGCGATCGGGTCGACGCCGGGCGCCAGCTCGCGGCGGCCCTCGCGGAGTGGCGGTCGGGACGGCCGATCGTCCTCGCGCTCCCGCGCGGCGGGGTACCGGTCGCGGCCGAGGTCGCCCGCGCGTTGGACGCGCCGCTCGATGTCGTGCTCGTGCGCAAGCTCGGCGTGCCCGCGCAACCGGAGCTCGCAATGGGCGCGATCGGAGAAGACGACGTGCAGGTGATCGCCGACGACATCGTCCGTGCCGCGGGCGTCACGCCCGAAGAGCTCGCCGCGGTGGTGGCGCGGGAGCGAGCCGAGCTCGAGCGACGCGCGGCGCGTTACCGCGGAGAACGCGCCGCCGACCGGCTTGCCGGCCGCACGGTCATAGTCATCGACGATGGTCTCGCGACCGGCGCGACCGCCCGGGCCGCAATCGCAGTCGTGCGCGCGCGTGGCGCTGCAACCGTGGTACTCGCCGTCCCCGTCGCACCACCCGAGACGGTGTCGGCGTTGGCGGCGGTCGCCGACGCCGTCGTGACCGTCGAGACGCCGGCGTCGATGTTCGCGATCGGCGCGTGGTACGACGACTTCGCGCAGACCACCGATGACGAAGTTGTGCGGTTGCTCCGCGCCTGAGCGGGGCGCGTTCTGTCCCTTGGGGACTGTGGCGGACCGTGGTGGGCGTGCCTCAGCAGGAAGCTGTTCCCTGGTCGCCGCGCGCGACCGGGTCGACGGCGGGAGTCGGCCCCGCGGGCGGCGACGGCCCCGCCGCCATCGTGCGGCCGAACGACGTCGTCGCGAACATCGTGCCGTCGGTCATGCAGTACACGCCGATGCCCACGAGATCCCACGCGGGCGAGAGCATGTTCACACGATGGCTCTCCGACCGCATCCACGCGCCGTGCAACGTGCCCGCCGTCAGCCCGGCACCACGCCCCGACGCGATGTTCTCGCCGACGAGGCCGAAACGGCCGGTTTGCAGCAGGGAGCCGAGATTGCTGTGCTTGAACCCCGAGGCCGCCATCGTGCGGCTCCAGTCGGTGGCGTACGTCGCGAGCCCGCCATCCCACGCCAGCGGCGCCCGCCCTCGTGCGGCGCGCTCGGCATTGAGACGGTCGAAGTAGTCGCGGACTGCGATGTCGGCGCGCGAACTGCCCGACGGTCCGCAGGTGGGTGCCGCGGTCGACGGCGTGAGCGCGTAGCTGCGCGCGTCCGAGAAGGTGATCCAATATCCGCTCGCCCCGCGTGAAGTCGCGACCGAGACCGCGGGCGTGTCCTGGCAGGCACCGGCCGCCGACCCGTAGAAAGCAACCGTGCCGAAGCTGAACGCGCCGCCGTCGGCACCCACGAGCAGGTAGCCGCGACCGTCCCGTGCCGGCGCCATCCCGACGATTGGTTTGTTGAGCGAGAGCGAACCGGTCGAACCGTAGAAGGGGGCGTCACCGAATCCGAACAAGCCGCCGTCGCTCGCGACCAGCCAGTACCCGTGGCCGGTCGGCGAGGAGGCCATGCCGACGATCGGGCGGTTCAGACGAATCGAGCCCGTCGAACCGTAGAACTTCGCGTCGCCGTAGCTGAAGATGCCGCCGTCGCTCGCGACGAGCCAGTACCCGTGGCCGGTCGGCGAGGAGGCCATGCCGACGATCGGCCGGTTCAACCGCATGCCGCCGGTCGAGCCGGAGAATTTCGCGTCGCCGTAGCTGAAGATGCCGCCGTCGCTGGCGACGAGCCAATACCCGTTTCCCGAAGGCGTGACTGCCATGCCGCTGATCGGCTGGACCAGCGGCGTGCCGCGCATGTGGCCGAGGTGGGGAGCGTCACCGATGACGCTGACGCCGCCGTCGTCGGCGACCTGCCAAGAGCCATTGCCGCTGGGCGTCACCGCCGAACCGACGATCGGCGCGGCCGCGGCCGCGGTCCCCGGCATCCCCGGGCCGACGAGCCCCATCGTCGTGAGCGCACCGATGACTGCGATGTATCGCGGCCATCGCTGGGCGGTTCGCCGACCTGCCGCCACGATTGCACGTCCCCCCTTGCCCCGCCCGCGCGAGCACCGATCTCATGTGAAATCGGCATCCGACCGAAGTGGGTTGAGGGAAAGGGCAGGGGATCTGACGGACCGTCGGATCCTGCCTACGGGACCGGCGTCGGCGGTGCCGGTTCGCCCGGGAGCGCGGGCGTCGTTGGCGTCACGCTCGGTGGTGTCGTCTCCGTCGGCGCGCCCGGAGTCGTCGTCGTCGTGGGTGCGGCTTGGCCGACGAGGATCACCGCCGGCGTCATCCGATAGCGCCAGAAGAATCGCTCGCGCACCGGTTCGGCACCGGGTCGTTCGATGAGGCGGAAGTATTCGACGTCGTAGCCGGTGTAGCCGCCTTCGACCTCTTTGGTCTCGCCGAGTGGGAGCGTCGCGCAGACGTTTTCCTTGTCGGCGCCCGGCGGGCCGGGGCAGTCGTAGTACATGGCTTCGACGGGGCGTTCGGCGAGAATCCGACGATCCACTTCCGACACCTTCTTGCCTTCGGGGTCGCCGTAGAACGTCACCGTTATGGAGCTCTCGGAATACGCGGTGCGGATGAGAACGCCGGTGTTGGAATCGT
This sequence comes from Actinomycetota bacterium, assembly GCA_052390615.1. Taxonomy (GTDB): domain Bacteria; phylum Actinomycetota; class Acidimicrobiia; order IMCC26256; family PALSA-610; genus JBQTGT01. Next base: position 112,625 of record JBQTGT010000004.1, on the reverse strand, counting down.
TCCGGAACGTGACGTCCACCGTGCCGTAGTTCAGTGTGGCCTCGCGACCCATCGGATAGCGTGAGATATAGATCGTGTGCGGCTTGTGGTACACGTCCTCGTACCCGCCGAAGAACACCGCGTTGAAGAACGTCGTCGCGAGCTGGCTCACGCCGCCGCCGAAATCCTCCGTGAACTCGCCGTAGAACACGGGCGCGACGACGAAGCCTCGATCAGGACTGCGCGCGCCGATGGCGTCGTCGAGCGAAAACGTCGCGCCCGGTTCGACGACGAGGTTGTCGATCAGGTCGGCGGCGCGGTGGATGTTGGTGACACGCGCCTGGCCGGACGAGTGGCGGGTCGTGAACGTCGACACCTGCTCTTTGATGCCGAGTGATTCCGCCCAGGCGGTGTTGTGGTCCGGCACGATGTCGGACAACGGCGCCGCGATCCGGCGGGTGCCGTCGAGGATCGCCTCGGCAACCGCCTGCATGTCGACCTGACGGCCGTTCTGCGAGGGCACCACCTGGACGGTGTTGGACGCCGTGACCTCGAACGTGGCGTCAACCGGCGCGCGTTCGAGTGCGGCCAGCGTGTCGCCGAGCGACTCGCGGAGCAGCTCGGGCTCGATCGTCAGGTCCAAGCGGTCGTCGTCGATGCGCGTGCCCATGGCCGACGCGAGCTGCGCGGCCGAGATCGTGAGCGTGGCCCCGTCGGTGACGACCTCGTGGTCGCCGCGGAGCAGCGCCCGCGCCTCGGCGGCCGCCCGGGCGACTACCTCGGCATCGATGCGCGGCTCGACGGCGCCGACGGGGAGTGAGACCGGGTCCCGCGTGCTGCTGTGCAATTCGCGATCGAGCCGGCGCCGGGCTTCGGTGCGCTGCACGCCGATCCCGGCGCGCGGCTCGATCTCGATGACCTCGGTGCCGTCAAAGCGGAGGCCCCCCTCGACGCGGCCGTCGAGGGCGTCGCGTTGCCAACCATCCAGGATGCCGTCGAGGCCGGCCTCGCTGTAGCTGACGTGCAGTTCGACCTCGTCGTCGCGGAATCGACGCAGTACCGCGCCGAGTGTCGACTCGAGCGGGTTGCCGCTGCGGGCCGCAGACCGGGCTGAGGCAAGCGTCGCGAGCTCGTCGACGTCGAGCTCGAGCAGCGACGGATCGGCACTGACACGCTCGCCGCCAATCGTGGCTTCGATCGGTGCCAACTCGAGCGTCGCCGCGAGCGCGGAGAGATCGGCGTACGCATCCGCTTCGCTCTGTCCGGCGAGGTCGACACCGTCGATGTGAACGCCGGGCATGACGTCGCCCGCGTACATGAGCCGTTCGAGCACCGCGACGAAAAAAGCGGCGAGCACCAGTGCGCCGACTGCGAGTCCAGCAATTCGTACCCGACTCCGCGACGCGCGCCCGTTGGTCTTCTTCGTTGCACCGGGCGCGCTGCGTTGCCGGGCGCTGGTGACTGCCGGGGACGCCATTCCCGGGGAGGCTACCGAGGCAGTCCGGCCGCCGACCGGTCGGGCGAACTACTAGCGTGAAGTCATGACGGCCAGTGCTGACGTCGGCGCGAGGCTCTGCCTGCTTCAGGTGCACGCGCATCCCGACGATGAGGCGTCGAAGGGCGCGGGGACGACTGCGAAGTACGCAGCCGAGGGCGTCCACAACGTGCTGGTGTGTTGCACCGGTGGGGAAGCGGGCGACGTGTTGAATCCGGCCGTCGAGCACCCCGGCACACCCGAGAGAATGCACGAGATGCGGATGCGGGAACTCCGCAACAGCGTCGACCTGCTCGGCTACGCATCGTTGCACCTGATGGGCTACCACGACAGCGGCATGCCCGACACCGATCACAACGCGCGGTCGGACAATTTTGCGAACGCGCCGCTCGATGAGGCCGTGGGTCGGCTGGTAAGGATCATCCGCGCCGAGCGGCCCCACGTGATCATCACCTACCGCGAGGATCGATCGTTCTATCCCCACCCCGACCACATTCGCGTGCACGAGATCTCCGTGCCCGCGTTCGAGCTCGCCGGCGATCCCGAGGCATATCCCGACGCCGGGGAGCCGTGGCAACCGCTGAAGCTGTACTACGTCGGCTGGTCAATTGCGCGCGTCAAGGCGTTGCACCAGGCCTACGAGGCTCGCGGTGAGGAGAGTCCGTACGCGACGTGGTTCGAGCGTGGCTTTGACACGAACCGAACCGACGACTTCACGACGCTCGTCGACGTCGGCGACTTCTTGCACAAGCGTCGCGAGGCGCTGCTCGCGCATCGCACGCAGGTCGACCCCGAGGGATTCTGGATGCGGCTGCCCGACGACGTGATCCGGGACGTCTTCCCGTGGGAGGAGTTTGTCCTGGCGCGGTCGCTCGTCGACATCCGCCGCGCCGAAGGCGAGTACGAAGACGACGTGTTCTCCGGCATCCGTCAAACCGAACATGCTGGTTGAGCTCGTCGTTACCGCCGGCAAGAAGGAACAATCGCGCTCGCACGCGTTTGTCGACGACACAAAGGTGTCCGCACATCCAGGCCCCGCGGCCCGACCGGCCGACGTCGTCTTCACGGTGACGCCAGTGGACGCGCAGGCGCTGCGCGACTGCACCCTCGACCTGTCGGTTGGGTTCATGCGAGGCCAGGTCAAGATGGCGGGGGACTTCAACGCGCTGCTGCGATTGCTCCGGCTCACTGCCGGCGCCGAGCCGGCGGTGAAGGCAGCCGACCTGCTCACCGCGTAGCCGCTCGCTTCACAGCCGGCGCCGGCCACCCTGAAAGACGCGCGACACCGTGGCGCCGCACTTGCCGTAGAACCGGTAGTTGCTGACCCACGCGATCTCACCGCTCGCATGACCACGTGCGCCGAGGTCTGCGCAGATCGCACCGAGCACGGCCGAACCGACACCGCCGTGCTGGAAATCGGGGTTGGTTGCCATCGGCCCGATCCACGCCGTTCGATTGCACGAGTGACAGCCGAAGCCGATCGTCTCACCGAAGGCATCGCGAGCTGCGAAGGCGGTGCCGCGTTCCACTGCGATCGCGAGCTCGTCGCGCCAGTGTGGGTACATGCGGCTCGCGAAGGTGGACGCGCGCGCCGTCTCCTCCCGTTCGATGATGATGCCTTCGGGTGCGGCGAGCCGAAATGACGTCGGGATCGTCATGTTGACAGCCACTGCGTCGCGCTCGAATCCGGTTCGTTCGAAGAGCGCGCCCGCCCGTGTGTTGGCGATCTCGACGCCGGGCCACAAGTAGCGCGGGACCGAGCTGGCGAGATGGGCGGTGGTCGCGCCGAGCTCCCGAGCGCGAGCCAGCGCCGCCTCGACGAGTGCCGTCCCTCGCCCTTTGCCTTGGACTTCCGGACGGACCGCGACGAGCAGGATCCACAGCGCGACATGCCCACCGAAGTGGCTGATGGTGAACGCGATCGCACCGTCGAGGTCGCCGATGACCTCGTTGCCGGGGCCGAAGCACACGTGCTCGATTTCTCCGAGCGTCAGACCTTCGTCAGGCATCGTTGTCGCGCACAGTTCCGCGAGCGACTGCGCGGTGACGATCATGCGGGCGCGGGGCGGGCGCGGCGCTGCAGCTCCCGCAGCTCGCGGTAGCCGATCAGCGTCGCGCCCGCGCGTTCGATCAAGTCACGCAGAGAATGATCTGAGGTGACGAAGGCGTGGTCTTCCACTCGGTTGGGCCAGTCCGGGTGGGACGCGCGCAACTCGTCGGTGTCGATCGCCGGGTGCACGAATACCTCGGTGACACCCGGCCGCAGATCGAACAGTGTTTTCTCGATCGACCCGCGCGAGCCGACCTTTTGGTACACGCAGTGGTCGGTAAAGACGATGCCTTCCTCTTCCGCCAAGCGCCGGTAGGGGAACCCGATCACCCGTTCGGCCGACGCTGCTGCCATGCGCATCGGCAGATCGAACTCGGACGCCATCTCGAGGTACACGTCGTAGAAGTCGGCGCGCAGCTGGAGGGCACCCATGTGCGCGTCGACGTGTGAGATGTCGAAGCCCCAAACGATCGCCCGTTCGATCTGGGAGCGACACTCCCTGCGCACTTCGTCGAGATCGGCGTGGTCCCACACGTCCTCGAGCGTCCGCGGGAAGCCACCGTCCCCGTCGAGGAGCGACGGCGAGTGCGTGATTGGCCCCCAGCGGTACGTCTCCCACTCGGCAGTGAGCGTCAGGTGCACGCCGACGTCTTCACCGCGGTACATCGCGGCGGCGTCGCGTGCCCAGGGGCACGGCACCATCAACGTCGCGCTCGTCGCGACGCCGTTACGCAACGCGTCGTAGACCGCGATGTTCGCCGACCGCGTCGAGCCGAGATCGTCGCAGTTGATGATCAGCAGCTTCGCGTCTGGCGCGTACCCAAGACGTTCCGCGAGCGGAGGAGAGCGCACGGCGACGAACCTATCCGAAGTTCTCGACGAGCAGCGTGCCGGCCGCGGCAACGCTGGTGACGTCGGAGAGCGGCATGTTGAAGATCAGGCAGTCGACACCGGTCGCGACGAGCTGTTCGACACTGCAAATGATGTCGGCGGGCTGGCCGACGGTGAACTGCTCCTCGAAACCCTCACCGACGAGGTCGCCGAGGAACGCGACGACGCGCGCCGTCTCGTCCTCGTCCGGCGTCAATACGAGCGTCCCCAAGCGTGTCGTCGTGATATCGGAACGATCGCGACCGACCTCGTCGCAATGGCGCGCCAGCACGTTGAGCTTGTGCGCGAGCGTCGTGGCGCTGCCGCTCACGTTGCACATGTCGGCGTATTGCGCGACGAGGCGGAGCGTGCGCCGCTCGCCGCTCCCGCCGATCATGATCGGTGGGCCTCCCGCCTGTACCGGTCGGGGGACGTTCCGTGCCTTCGCGATGCGGTAGTAGCGACCCTCGAAGCTCGGCTCGCTCTCGCGAAACATGGACCGGCAGACCTGCACGGCCTCTTCGAGGCGATCGAGCCGCTCCTTCACCGACGGGAAGTCGAACCCGTAGCCGAGGTGCTCCTCTTCGTACCAGGCGCCGCCGATGCCGAGGATGGCGCGGCCCTTCGAGACGATGTCGAGCGTCGTCACCATCTTGGCGAGCAGCGCCGGGTTCCGATAGGTGACACCAGTGACGAGGGTGCCGAGCCGAACGCGGTTCGTGCGAGCGGCCAGCGCACCCAACAGCGTGTACGCCTCGAGGATCGGTTCGTCCGGGCCGCCGAGCGCGGGCAGCTGCCAGAAGTGGTCCATGACCCACACCGATTCGAAGCCGCTGCGCTCTGCCGCCTGCGCGATCGCGCAGGTGTGATCGAACATCTCGTTGTCGCTCACGCCGGTGTGACGGAACCCGGGAATCTGGAGACCGAACGTTGTCATGGCCGTAACTTACGGGCGACGAGGGTGCTCGGTCACAACGGCGTGCAGTTCGCGAGCGAACGCCCGCAACCGACGGCCGCGCAGCGCTTCGATCTCCACAACGCCGCCGAGGTTGAGCGCGAACGCGACGCCGGTCACGATGCCGTGCCGAGCTGCCGCGACGCCGGCAATCTCGTCGATCGGGAGGGATCCGGCGAGCTGGACCGGACGCCCGAGTCCGAACGACGCTCGCCACACGAGCAGGTGGTCGTCGGTGACACCGACGACCATGTCGGGCCCGGCTGCGGGAAATCCAGCCGCGACCGCGCCCTGCTCCCACGCGTCATACGCCCGGAGCCGCGCCCGCTCACCGCCGAACGCGAACGGCCCCCGACCGGCGACTGCTGCCGCGCCGCGGAAGCTGGCCGGCGCGACCGCGCGCAGGCGCGCACCGGGCTCGACGCCCGGCAGCGAGTGTGAGGCGCGTGCTACAGCCGCTCCAGGACTGTGCCGGCGCGCTGCACCGCGGCGAGCAGCTCGGCGGGGTGCACGGTGGACAAACCGGCGTTGCGGCGCGCCAGTGGCGACCGGTTCGCTTCGACGATGACGACGTTGTTGTCACGAAGTTCGACCATGAAGCCGGATGCTACCGACGGCCTGCAAGACTCGGGCCATGAGGATGAGCAGGATTGTCGCCGCGTTGCTCGCGGCCGTGTTCGTGCTGGCCGCGTGCAGGGGCGACGATGATGGCGACGTCGCGGCCGATGCCACCACGACGACCGTCGACGATGCCGTCGAACCGACCGGCGCCACGACGACGACGATCGAGGACGGCCCGACCTCGACCACCGAAGCGCCGCCGACAACCCCGGAGTGCCCGCCGCTCGACGGCGCCACGACCGACGAGACCGCGAGCGCACCCGCGTCCGATGCCGGTCTCCTGATCGACGTCGCCCTGACGACCGGCGACTGCACGGACGCGGTGACGTTCACGTTCGACGCCCTCGCGCCCGACGCGCCCGGGTATCGCGTCGCGTACGAGCCGGGTCCCGTCGTCCAGGACGGTTCGGGCGAGCCGGTTGCCGTCGCCGGGGGCGCGTATCTCGCTGTGCGCTTCGAGCCCTCGTACGGGTACGACTTCGACGCCGACATCGAGACCTACACCGGTCCCGATCGCGTATCGTCGCCGGGCGCGTTCTTCGTGCAGGAGGTCGTTGACGTCGGCGACTTCGAGGGCGTCGTGACGTGGGTGATCGGTGTCGACGAGGAACGCCCCTACACCGCAACCGCGGACGGCTCGACGACGCGCACGGTCACGATCGAGCTGCGCTAGGAAGTCGCGCGGCAGTCGAGGACGATCTTGCCGAAGGTCGTGTCCGACGCGAGCAGGTCGTACGCGTCAGCGGCCTTCGCGAGTGGGACGACGGCGTCGACAACGGGCGCGATTGTCCCCCGCTCGAGCAGCGGGACGACGTCGCGCGCGAACGCGGCCGTGGCAACCGCCTTCTCCTCGTCGCTGCGAGACCGCAACACGGTGCCGTTTATCTGCAACCGCTTGCCCATCGCCGAGAGGATTTCGAGCTGCGCCCGACCCCCGGCGAGGGTGCCGATAAGGACGATGCGGCCGCGCGGCGCGGCCGCGGCGACGTCGACCTCCACGTAGGGGCCGCCGGTGAGATCGAGCGTGACGTCGGCGCCGCCGCCGGTCGCGTCGATGATTGCGAAGGCGAGCGCAGCGACGTGCAGCGCGCCATCGTCCGTCGCCGGCGCCACGATGCCGTGATCGAGCCCGAGCGGCCGACAACGCGCCAGCTTCGATTCAGTGCGCGCGGTTCCGATCACGCGCGCGCCGAGCGCGTGCGCGAGTTGGACTGCCGCAGTTCCGACCCCGCTGCCGGCCGCGTGCACGAGCACCCACTCGTCCCACGCGACGCGACCCTGCGTGACCATCGCGTCGTGCGCAGTCACGAACGCTTCTGGCACAGCACCCATCGCCACGAGTTCGAGTCCCGATGGGACGACGACGCAGTGCGCCGCCGGAACCCGGACATATTCGGCCTGCGCGCCGCCGCCCGCGACTGCGAACACGCGGTCGCCGGTCTGGACGCCGTCGACGTCGGCTCCGCAGGCACTGACGACGCCGGCGAACTCGAGTCCGGGAATGTCGGCCGGCACTCCCGGTGGTGCCGGGTACAGACCGGCGCGCTGAATGAGGTCAGCCCGGTTCAGCCCGGCGCCGTGGACCCGGACCACGACGTGGCCGTCGGTGGCCTCGGGAACCGGGCGCTCGGCCACGGTAAGCGACCCGTCTGCGAACGTCACGGCGAGCACGAATGGAGGACCCTATTCGCGGGGCTACCGTGCGGTCATGGTGCCGGGTGGCGTGCGGTTCCTCGATGAGGACGGTGGCGAGGTCACGCTCGATCCCGCCGAAGCGGCCGCGATCTGGTGTCTCACCAACGCGTGGGACGCCGCGACGATCTCCGCGTGTCCCGACTGCCGCGGCCGGGTCCTGGCCGCCGTCGCGTTCATCGACGTCATCGACGCGTCCCAGCCGCACCCCCGGACCGGCGACCTCCTCGAGTTCGCTGACGACGCGCCGACACTCCATCTCTACGTCGAAGACATCGGCGTGTCATGCGACCACCGGCGCTGGCGCGATCCCCTGCACGACGAGTGGCTCGACGTCGTCGACGCCGCGGACCCCCCAGTTCGTCGATAGACCCTAAGTTCTTAGGGTCTATCGACGCATCCTTACGCCAGCAGGGCGGCGAAGGCGTCGTCGAAGTCGCGCAAGAAGCCGTCGATGTCGACGATCGCGGCCGGGTCGAAGTTGAAGCCGACGTGGAGCTCGTCGCAGTAACCGAGCATGGTCGCGTTCAACGCGGTGCCGGCGCGCGGACCGAAGGGATAGTTCGCCGCGATGCGAGCGCCGCCGAGAAACAGCGGCACCGGCGTCCCGCGTAGGTTCGTCGCCGCGAAGTCGATCGTGCGCGCCTGGTTGCGGGTGAACGCGACCAGCACGGCGGTCGGTAGGACGCTGGCGATGCCGGCAACGCCTTCGATCACTTGCAGCGCCGCCTCGCTACGGGTCACCTGTAACCGCGCGCGCGCGGCGTCGAACAGCGCGTGTGTATCGGCGGCGGGTTGGATCGGCACCAACACCCGCGCCGGTGCAAAGCGATTCGCACCCTCGTCGCCGCGTGTCCGCGTATTGATCGGCATGGCCATGCGCAGCTCTCCGATGGTGCTGCCGTACCGATCGTGATAACGGCCGAGCGCGCTGGCAAGTCCGGTCACGAACACGTCGTTGACGCTCCCGCCGAGTGACTGACCCGCCCGCTTCATCGCGAGCAGCGGCAACGTCCTTACTTCGAAGTGCCGGCGCAGGGATCGACCGGAGAGAAGGTCCGAGTGCGCGGGGTCGGAGACGAGGGCCTGTCGGCGCAGCGATCCCGCGAGCCGCACCGCGGCCGCCGCCCGATCCGGAATCTCGTGCGGATGGGTGACCACGTCGGCGACCCCGGATGCCGCCATCCTCAGCGCGTCGACCGGCCGTCGGGCGGCGTCACCGAGCGCGGCCCAGAGCACGTCGATCGGCGTGTCGCGACGAAGTCCGGCCGGCTGTGCGTCGGTGGGCGGTGTGGCAATCGGTTCCGGCTCGGGTTCGAAGTCGAGCAGCGCGAGGGACAGTTTCAGGGCGCCGACGCCGTCGGAGATCGTGTGGTGCAGCTTCTGGAGGAGCGCCGCGCGTCCGTCCGCGAGACCATCGATGACGGTGAACTCCCAGAGCGGTCGCGACCGGTCGAACGGCGCTTCGGCGATCTGCGCGCACACGTCCAGCAGTGCGCGGCCGTCACCGGGCGGTGGGACCGCGACGTTGCGGACGTGATAGTCGAGGTCGAGGCCGGGATCGTCGGCGAACTCCGGCGGTGCGATGCGCAGTGGCGGCGAAACGACGCGCTGACCCAGGCGTGGGATCGCCGCGAGCGCGCGTTCGAAGACGAGACGCAAGCGCTTGTCGTCGGGGCGTTGTTCGAGCAATGTGAGATTGCAGAAGTCGGATCGGAGCGCCGGGTCCTTTTCGACCGCCCACATGATCGCTTCGGCATCGGACATGCGCATGGTCGCTACCTCGGGATGCGGGTGTACTTGAGTTCGTTGAGCCGTTCGAACTCGAGGAGGTCGAGGACCCGGTCGACGTCGTCGGGGACGTCACGTTCCATCAGGCGGACGAACACTGCGCGATCGCCGACGACGAACGTCGGAACACCGAACATGTTCCACTTCTTCACGGCTTCGATGTGTTCGGCGGCGACGGTTGCGAGCGGGCGGCCGGAGGCGACCTCGGCCGCAACCGCGTCGGGATCGAGACCGGCAGCGGTCGCGGTATCGCGCAGCACCGACTCGTCGGCGAGCTTCTGTCCGTGATCGTGGCGCGCTGCGAACGCGCCGACGTGGAAAGCCGCAAAGGCATCCGCGAACGCGTCCCGCACCGCGACACCCCACTGCAGCGCGAGGACGCCGGTACCGCGTTGATCAGCCGGACGCTTCCAGATCGGCGGTTCGCCGTCGGGAACGTGTACCTGGTCGAGCGAGAACGCGAGATATCGCACATCCCAATCGCGGCCCTCGCCCTCGCCCCGCACGACCGCTTCATGGGCGTTGCGGGCGAACGGGCACCGGTAGTCGAAGCTGACGGCGAAACGATGGGCCACAGCCCCATCATGCCCGCGTGGGGCGGTCAGCGCCGCCGCGGCAGCACCCGCCGCAGTCCGAGGCCCAGCGCGACGCCGAACGCGGCGCCTGCGACGATGTCGGACGCATGGTGGAGGCGCACGTACACCCGGGTCGCGGCGACCGCCGCCGCGAACGCGTACCAGCCCGCGCCGTCGTCGAACAGCGTCGCCGCGCAGAACGCCGCGGTTGCGTGCCCGGACGGGAACGACGACGTGATCGGCCGGTGCAGACCGTGGTGGAACTCGATGTCGGTGTTCTCGAACGGCCGCACGCGGCGGCACAGCGACTTCACGGGCCCGTTCGTCACCGCCGATTCGATGCCCATCGCCGCCGAGAAACGCACGGCATACTCGAGGTCGCCGCCGCGGGCCAGCGCGCGCATGACACCACACGCGTGCCACAGCAGGCCGTGATCGGCCGCGCTTGACAACGGGTACACGATCCGATCGAGCTCGGGGGACCGAACGCGATCGAACGCGCGCTCCACCACCTCGTCGAATGCTTCGATCAGGGCGCGCGGTTCAGACAAACGTGAGGGGGAGCGGGGGGCGACCCTCGCGTCCGGCCTGGCGGGCCTTCATCGTCGGAGCGGCCTCGGACGGCCGGCCGCCGAACGACGGACAGAACTCGCGGAACGCGCAGAACGCGCACAGCGCCGAGGGACGCGGCTTGAAATTGTCGCGGGCGCACGCGACCCGCACCGCGCGCATCACTGCATTCGACTTGATCTCGACGCCGCGGACGGACTGGTCGGTCGATCGCGTCACGATCTTTTCGGGCCCGGACAGGTAGAGCAGCTGTACGCGCGCGGGGCGGCGACCGAACATGCGCTCGCACAGGAGCGAGTACACGTGCACGCCGGCGAGGCTGCGCTGTTCCCATCCTTCGCTCGGCGCGCTGCCGGTCTTGTAGTCGGTGACGACGAGTTCGCCGTCGACGAGTTCGAGCCGGTCGATGATCCCGCGGATCGTGACACCCTCGGGCGTCTCCGCCGTGACGCGCAGCTCGACGCCGAGCACGTGGACCCGTGTCGGATCCTCGAGCTCGAAGTAGCGGCGCACCAGCACTTCGGCGTCTGCGGAGAACTGGGCCTGCTCCTCGGCAGTGAGCTCGAGCTGCGCGAATTCGGGATGCGCGGCCAGCTCGTCTGCCGCGCGGGCGAGGTCGGCGAGCGCGTTGGCGAGCGTGCGCTCTGAGGGTGCGCGCCACATGAGGTGCTGGAGCGCTAGGTGCACCAGCGTGCCCTTCGTGGCTGGGGTCGTGGGCGGCTCCGGCAGCCGCTCGAGGTACGAGAACCGGAACGCGAGTGGACAACTCGTGAACGTCCCCATGGAGCTCGGGGAGAGCGAGATCGGCGGCGACGGCGCGCCGTTGGGTACCCCACCGGATTCGGGGGTGCGCGGCGCCTCGACGACCATATGTCGACGATACCGCCCGGGTGGGACAACCACGCGGACACCGACGAGGCCGATAGCGTGCCGGACATGTTGGTGGATACGGGCGTGTTCGGTGGGTCGTTGGCCGAGGTCGGGCGCACCGCCCGGGTCTTGGAGGAGCAGGGCTACGACGGTCTGATGACCGCCGAGACCGCGCACGACCCGTTCCTCCCGCTCGCGATCGCGGCGGAACACACGGAACGGGTCGAGCTGGCGACCAGCATCGCGGTGGCGTTCGCGCGCACGCCGATGGTCATGGCATACACCGCGAACGACCTCCAGCGTGCATCGAACGGCCGGTTCATCCTCGGACTCGGGTCACAGATCAAGCCGCACATCGAAAAGCGCTTCTCCATGTCGTGGTCGCACCCGGCCGCCCGTATGCGCGAATACATCCTGGCCCTGCGCGCGATCTGGGCCGCGTGGAACGACGGCGAACGGCTCGACTTTCAGGGCGACTTCTACCGCCACTCGCTGATGACCCCGTTTTTCGCACCCGGCCCGAACCCGCACGGTGCTCCGAAAGTGTTCCTCGCTGCGGTCGGCGCGCGGATGACCGAAGTCGCGGGCGAGGTCGCGGACGGCATCCTCATCCACGGCTTCACGACCGAGCGGTACGTGAAGGAGGTGACGGTGCCGGCGATCGAGCGCGGCCTGGCCACCTCCGGTCGGTCGCGCGACTCGTTCGAGGTCTCGGGCCCGCTGTTCGTTGTCACGGGCACGAACGACGACGAGCTCGCACAGGCCGCGACATCGGTACGCCAACAGATCGCGTTCTACGGGTCGACGCCCGCCTACCGCGGCGTCTTGGAGCTGCACGGCTGGGGCGAGCTGCAAACCGAGCTGAACCAGCGATCCAAGAAGGGCGACTGGGCCGCGATGGGCGACCTGATCGACGACGAGATGCTCCACACGTTCGCCGTCGTGGCCCCACCCGAGGGGATCGCCAAGGAACTGGCGCGGCGGTACGGCGACGTCGTGGATCGCTGCTCGTTCTACGCGCCCTACACGGCCGATCCGCAGCAGTGGGCCGCCGTGGTCGCCGACCTCCAGGCGGCCTGACCGTCCTTCCGTGGTCACGAAATCTCGCACATGTGCGCGAGATCGTGACCACGCCGGCCGCGGCCCGGCAGAAATTCTCGGAACCCGACACCTGACCCGGGCGTCATCGGGAATAGGACGTGGGCGTGCCGCTTCGTCGCCGAGCGGCGCGCCTACTCCTCGTCAGCGCTCTCGCGGCGGGCCTCAGGCTCGGCGGCGTGGTCGCGATCGCCGTGCGAGCGTCGGGCTTTGCCCGGTGGGGTGGAACGGGCCATGAAGAGTCCGAACCGCATCCGCGCATTCGAGCCGCGACTTGACCGTTCGGTCAAGGCGGGAACCGCAGGTCCGCCTCGCGTCGTCGGACGCTTCGACGTTCGAGACACCACGAGGACGGGGACCGACGATGCGAGGACGCAACAGGATGGTCGCGGTGCTCGTCGCGGTCGTGGCCGCGGCCGGCTGTGGTGGGAACAATCGCGCCGAGGTCGCGTCGACGGATGACGCGGCGGCGGCCGAGCCGACTGGCGGCGGGGAGTCCGGCGACGACTCGTACGCGTACGGCGAGGAGGACGACGGCGCGGCCGCGCGCACGCTCGCGCTGGAGTCCGGGGGTGGGGTCGACGGCACCGTCAGAGACGCCGTTGCGTCAGAGTTCGCGCCCGCGCCGATCAGCACGAGCTTGAACGCCGGCAGCGTCGACGACAACCAGCGCTGGGAGGACTACTTGATCTACCGCGAGGACCTCCTCGCATCCGGCATCGACGTGCACGACGTTGACATCACCAATCGCTACGTCGTGCGCGTCGTCGACGAGCAGGGGCGGTCCGTGCTCGGGGCCCGCGTCGAGCTGCGGCGCGGCGGCGAGGTCCTTGCCACCCGCACCACCTACGCCGACGGCCGCGTGCTCCTGTTCCCGCCCCGTCCGAGCGGTCAGGACGTTGCGCCGCAGTACGACGTGATCGTGCGCAAGGGCGACGGCGTGGCGGAGGCGACGCTCGATCCCGAGACGCGTTCGCTCGAGATCACACTGAAGACCGACCGCAGCGAGGAAGCGGTGCCGCTCGACGTCGTCTTCCTCATCGACGCCACCGGCAGCATGGGCGACGAGATCGAACAGCTCAAGGCCAACATGGTGTCCGTCGCCGAACAGATCGACGGGTTGGCACCGCGGCCCGACGTGCGATTCGCGATGACCGTCTATCGCGACCGCGGCGACGAGTTCGTCACCCGCAACTCGGACTTCACCGCGGACGTCGCTGCCTTCACGACCCAGCTCCGTGACGTCGTCGCCAACGGCGGCGGCGACACGCCCGAAAGCCTCAATGCCGGTCTGCACGACGCGCTGGCGGTGCCGCAGTGGCGTGCGGGCGCGATCCAGCTGGTGTTCCTCGTCGCCGATGCGGCGCCCCATCTCGACTACGACGACGACGCCGACTACGCGGTCGAGATGGACCGGGCCGCGCAGCGCGGCGTCAAGATCCACCCGATCGCGTCGAGCGGGCTCGACAACCAAGGCGAGTACGTCATGCGCCAGCTCGCGCAGTACACGACCGGGCGCTTCAACTTCCTGACCTACGGCGCTGACGGCGTCTCGCCCGGTGACGCGACCACGCACCATGTCGACGACTACTCGGTGCTGTCGCTCGACGAGCTCGTGGTGCAGCTGGTCTCGGACGAGCTGGCGGCGCTGGCCGTCGCGCCCGAGGTGCCGGTGCCGTAGCGGTTACGGGAGCTGCGTGCGCACCCACGCGTCGAGCACGGGTCCGCTCTCGAAACTGGCGATCAGCGCGTAGCGCGGCGTCCGCGCCGGGTGCACGGCGACGTGCCACAGCCGCTGCGTGTCCAACAAGAACCGCGCGCCGCGGTGCAGTGGCAGCCGCACCTCGGTTGCGGGGTCCGGGAGTCCGTCGGGGCCGGTGTCCATCAACAGCATGTAGCTGGCGGGATGATCAGTCAGCTCGAGCCAGGCCCGCACGACCCAGCCGTCACCGGGCGGGTTGAAGCGGTTGTTGTCGTCGCGGTGGAAGCTGCGAAACGCCGTGTCGTGGTCTTGCGGCGCGAGCTTGATCGTGCGCACTCGCCCGAAGTCGGCGCCGACGCTTTCGACATAGCGCCGCAGCGTCGGGCACTTCTCGGCGTTGCTCGTGAACCGCGCCCCCTTGTCGGGGCGCTCGTCACCTTCGTTCCAAAAGCCGCGGCAGTCGAGCTCGCCGTCGGCGGTCGCGATCGGCGCGAAGTTCGTGTCGCCGCCGCTCTTCCAGTCCATGTATCCCAGCGCGAGGAACTCTTCATCGGGCACCACGAACGGCGCGTCGGTGAGCTGGACGAATCCCCGCGCGGCGAGCACGTCGAGTCGCGGATGCGGCGTGTCGAGCGGGATCTCGCACGACCAATGCGCAGCAGTGGGCCAGAACGCCGTCGTCATGGCGGCGATTCTACGGCCGCAGTCCCCGTGCGGACAGAAACGCCTTCCGCGGCCGCGGCGCCGACACTGGCGCGCGACGGCGCGTGCCACACCGCCTGTCGCCTCTCACATCTCGGCCACCGGGGCGGACTCGAGGGAGTCCGCGTGCGGGATCGCGATGCGACGGTGCACCCGCCGCAGCCGCGCTGGTGCCCACCAGTTGGCGTCGCCGAGCAGCCGCATGAACGCCGGCAAGAGCGTGGAACGGATGACGAAGGCGTCGACGAGCACGGCCAGCCCGAGTCCGAAGCCCAGGATCTTGAGGAACACGATGTTCGACGCCACCAATGCAAAGAAGACGACGGCCATGACGACCGCCGATGCGGTCACGATGCGGCCAGTGCGCTGGAGGCCGATAGCGACCGCAATCGTGTTGTCATGCGTGCGATCCCATTCCTCTTTGATGCGGGTCAGCATGAACACTTCGTAGTCCATCGAGAGTCCGAACGCGATGCAGAACAGCAGCGCCGGCATCGGGGTGAAGATCGAGCCAACAGCCGTGAAGTCGAGGATCCCCGCGAGGTGTCCCTCCTGGAACACCCACACCAGGGCGCCGAACGTGACGCTGAGGCTGAACGTGTTCAGCGCGATCGCTTTGAGCGGAACAACCACGCTTGCGAACATCGCGAACAGCAGCACGAACATGGACAAGCCCAGGAGCGCGAGCGCGAGCGGCAGCGGGTCGAGCAGGGCCGCCTTCATGTCGACGACGGTGCCGGGGAGCCCGCCGACCACCCGTTCGAACGGGGCATCGACTGCGCGCAGCCGCCCGTTCCACGCCTCGCCCCATTCGCTCATCGGGTTCTGTTCGGGAACCACCGAGAACCAGGTGCCCTGCTCGCCGACGAACCGGTCGGCGAGGCGCTCCAACGCGGAGGCGAGCGGTGGCGGGAGGGTGGCCGGGTCGAGCGGCGCGCCCGCCACATAGCTCGCGCGCGCACCATCCACGCGCGCCACCCCCTCCACGCGGGAGAGCGCGAGCGCGTAGGAGTCGAGGGCGGCCGCGTCGCGGACCGGATCGACGTCGGGGGCGACGGCCGCGGTGGTGAACGCCTCGCGAGTGTCGAACTCGTCGACGATCACTTCGTAGATCTGACGGGTCTCGTTGGCCGGGTCGAGGACGCGCGGGTCAGTGCCGCCGAGGTCGAGCGAGAGGAACGGTGCGCCGACGACGAGCAACGCGGCGACGACACCCACTGCCACCATCGGGGCGCGCCGCATCACGAACTCGCTCATTCGGCGCCAGCCGACGCGCTCCGCACCACCCCGCCGCCAGATTTGGAGCCGATCGATGCGCGTGCCCACGACCGACAGCAGCGCCGGCAGTGTGAGCAGTGCCACCGACGCGGAGAGGATCGACACCGTGATACCTGCGACTGCGATCGACCGGAGGAACATCAGGGGGAACACGAAGAGTACGGACATGCCGATCGCGACGGTGACGGCCGAGAATGCGACGGTTCGGCCGGCGGTTCTGAACGTGCGGACGATTGCGGCATCGACGTCGTGCCCGCCCGCCAGCTCTTCGCGAAATCGCGAGACCAGCAAGAGCGCGTAGTCGATCGCCAGCGCGAGGCCGAGGGTTGTCGTCAGGTTCAGCGCGAAGACCGAGAAATCGGTGACGTGCGAGAGCACCCACAGCGCTGCGAGCGTGCCGATGATCGCCACGCCGGCGACGACGAGGGGCAGCAGCGCCGCGACCACGCTGCGGAAGACGACGAGGAGCACGAGGAGTGTGAGTGGGATCGCGATTGCTTCGACGCGCAAAAGGTCGCGCTCGGCTTGGCGCTCGAACTGCCGCAGCAGCTCGTTCGACCCGTTCACGTCGACTGTGACGAGGTCGTCGTCGAGCGTCGCATACTTGGGTGTGAGGGCGTCGAGCACCTTGCCGACCTCGTGGTCGCTGCCCAGCATCGTCACGAGGATGAGGGCCCGGTTGCCGGCGCCGCTCCGGAGCGGCGGTGCGTTGCCGAGCGTCCAGTACGACTCCGCATCCTGGACGCTCGGTTCGTCGCGCAGCCGTTCCGTGATCCTGCGCCCGACCTGCGCGACATCCGGGTCGTCGACGTCGCCGCCGCGTGCGGTCACGAGCACCGCGACGTTGGGTTCGCGGGTCTCGAACTGATCCCGCAACAACGCGAACGCCCGCGCCGATTCCGAGCCGGGTACCTCGAATCCGCCCGCGATCAGGACGTCTTGCAGCGCACCGGCGAGCACTCCGCTCGCCGCTGCGAAGAGCACGGTGCCCGCGAGCACGGCTCGCCGCCTACGAATCGCGAACCGCGCGAAGCGTTCGAGCATGGGTCCCCATCGCTGGGCGGACGTCCGCAGCGGACGGTACGCAACTGAGACCGAACTTGGATCAGCCTGGCGGCTGAGAAACTTGTCGCACCGGGGGATGTCGCCTCTGCCTCACGGCAGAGGAAATCGAGCGCGGCGCGGATCAGAGGGGCAGATTTCCGGTGGCGGCCTTCGTCGAGCCGTGGTCTCGATACGCCGCGATCGTGCGCTCGGCGGTGCGCATAAGATGGATCTCGTCGGCGCCGTCCGCGAACCGCGCCCACCGCGCGTGCTGGAACATGTCGGCGAGGGGCGTGTCCTTCGAGTACCCGAGCGCGCCGTGCACCTGGATCGCCCGATCGACGATGCGGTTCAACGCATTGGCGACGAAGTGCTTGGCCATCGACACCTCGGATTTGAAATCCTCCTTGCGGTCGATCTTGTACGCGGCGTGCAACACCATGAGCTTGCCCTGGTACAGCTCGATCGCCGACTCCGCGATCATCCACTGGATGCCCTGCTTCTCGGCGAGGAGCGAACCGTGCGAGTACCGGTTGAGCGAGCGGTCCACCATCATGTCGAGCGCCATCTCGGCCTGCGCGATCCAGCGCATGCAGTGCGCCAGACGCGCGGGACCGAGCCGGTACTGACCGAGCAGGTGACCCTGCCCGCGGCCGCCCAGCATCTGGTCGCCGTGCACGCGCAGGTCGTCGATGACGATCTCGGAATGTCCGGTGGAGCCGTGCATCGTCTCGATCTGGCGCACTTCTTTCCAGCCCTCGGCCGGAAGATCGATGATGAATGCGGTGTTCGCCGCCTGCGGGATCTCGGGATCCTGTTCGGTGCGGGCGATGAGGATCGCGAAGTTGGCGCGGTGCGCACCGCTGATGAACCACTTGTGGCCGCTGATCACCCACTCGTCGCCGTCGGGATACGCCCACGTCTTGATGAGCGTGGGGTCGGACCCGGCGACCTCGGGCTCGGTCATCGCGAAGCAGGACCGGGCGTAGCCTTCGCACAGCGGCTTGAGGTACTTCTGCTTCTGCTCGTCGGTCCCCCAGTGCAACAGCGTGTGCATGTTGCCTTCGTCGGGCGCTTGCGCATTGATCGCGAACGGGCCGAACCCGGTGCGGGCCGCCTCGGCCGCGACCATCGCGAGCTCGACGTGGCCGAGGCCCATGCCGCCCCATTCTTTTGGCATGTGGGGGAGCCACAGCCCGCGCGCCTGGGCCTCTTTGCGCATCTCGACGATGCCTTTGACGAGCGATTTCCGGTCGTGCTCGTCGATGCGATCGGAGATCGGCCGCACGACTTCGTCGATGAAGGCGCGCATGCGGACCCGCAGATCCTCGAGCTCGGGCGAGAGGCTGAAGTCGATGGCCATGCCCGGCAGTGTTCCCGTCGCTTGACCACTCGGTCAAGGGAAGCGGGCGACCGGCGCGCGGTTGCCGCCGACCCAACGAATAGCCATCAGAAGGCCAAAGGTCGTCTCTCAGCGCGGGTATTGCCATCAGACGGTATTTCGTGGCCGGCTGCGCCCCGTCGGAGCCGGACCCGGCGGACCCGACTCGGTTACGGGGCACCTGTGGGTTCGGTCGCCGGCACCGTCGTCTCGGCCGTCTGCTGGTCATCGCACGTCGCCGAGTTGCCGGAGGTCTCGCCGCTCGGCAACGTGACCGTGCCGGCGCACCCGAACTTCGAGAACGACGCGGTGAGCCGCACCGATCCGCCGTCCTCGAACTTGGCCGTCGACGTCGCCGAGTGGATGTAGCCGTCCTCGCCGATGCCGATGCGCATCGTCGTGCCGGTGTATCCCTGTGCGAGCAGCGAGTCGATCGCGGCGTTGATCGTCTGGGCTTGTTCCGTGCTCGTCCCGGGGACCGACCGCATCTGCTCGGGCGAGAGGTCGACCTCGTACTCGGTGATCGCCATGCCGCTCACTTCGCTGGTGCCGAGAGCGCGCGCGCCGCCCGCTTGGTCGCGGGTGAGCGTGAGATACCCGGTCGGGCTCGCGAGGCCGAGCATGGCCACAGGTGCCTCGCGGTATCCGAGGAAAGCTTCGACGGTTGACGCGAACGCGCTGAGCGTCATGTATTGCGCGGGCGCGCCGGTCGGTTCCAGCCAGACCTCGCCGGCGTTCGCGTACACGGTCACGTGTGCGAAGCGATCCGATGTCGACTCCGTCGCCGCGGCCAGGGGCTCGACGTTGATGATCCCCGAACCCGTCACCTTGGCGCCTGCGATCGGCGTCGCGGCGGAGCACGAGTCGGGCACCTGCGCAAGAGAATCCAGGCGTGTGCCGTCGGGTCCGAGGACTCCGGTCGAGCCCGACTCCACCGGCACGGTCTTCGCGGTCTCCGTAGCTCCCAGCTCGTACTCCTGCTGGCGCTGCTCCGTGTCACGGGTGTATTGAGCCACGATCTCGCCACACGTCGGCGCGGTCGTCGGCGGCGTTGCAGTCGCCGCCTCTTCGATCTCGTACGTCACCGCGAAGTTGCCGGCGTTCGTTGTTTGCGCCAGCGCACCCAGCACTTCGCTCCCCGGATCGGGCGTCGGCGGCGGTGTATTCGGGCCGCCGAGGGCGTACAGCACGAGCGCGATTGCCGCCGCGGTCATGACTGCGCCCGTGCCGCCGAGCATCTTCACGCGCGAAACGCGGTGGGACGCGAGCTGCGTGAGGTCGGCCATCTCGACGGCCGGCACTGCCAGGGTGTCGTACTCGGCGACCGAGTCCGCCTGGTGGGCGAGAACGTCGCGCAGGCTGCGCTCCAGCTCATCGCCGACGTGATCGTTCATTGTTCGATGTCCTCTCGGAGGCGCGCGAGGGCGCGTGATGCCAGTGACTTGACGGTGCCGACTCGGCAGTCGAGCGCCTCGGCGATTTCGCGCTCGGACAGGTCGGCGTAGTAGCGCAGCACGATGACGGCGCGTTGGCGGTAGGGCAGCGCGGCGAGCGCGTCGGCGATCTCGTCCGCGTGGAGCGATGTCGCCCCGCACGGGCCGAGCTTGACCGTGCGTTCCCGCTCTCGCCGTTCTCGGCGGTGCCGGGTACGCGCCGCGTTCACGATCACCGTGCGCAGGTACGGACCCGGCTGATCGAGACGATTCCAACGTTGGTAGACGCTGGCGAAGGCCTCTTGCACGAGGTCCTCGGCGCCGTCGCGCCGCTGCGTCAACAAGGCGGCGAGGCGCAGCGCCCGGGGCCGGGCCCGTTCGTGGAAGTCCTCGAACGATCCCGACTGGGCTCGCTCGGCTGTGAGTTGGAATGCCATCACCGGTCCTCGTTGCTGCTCTCCATGATGAGTGCTCGGCGACCGAAAAAGTTCCATGGGATTGCCGCCGTGGGAGGATCGGGGCCATGCGTGCCGCTGTCGCCCCCCGCGGGGGGACGCTGGTCGTGGAGGACATGGCCGACCCCGTGCCGGCGCCTGGCGAGGCGCGGGCGCAGATCGACGTCAACCCGATGATCACCGGGCGCTGCGGTATCGATGGTGTACCGGCGGCGTTCGACGCACTCGGACGACCCGAGGAACACGTCAAGATTCCCGTCGAGCCGGGCGCCCCCGCTCTCCCGGAAGCGATCCGAGCCGACTGAGTTCTCGTGAAACGCGTCGCCATCCGAGTGCACCACGCCGTCCCGATCGGGCTTCTCGTGCTTGTTGCGATCGCAATCTGGGCGCTCCCGGGCTGGCTCGACGCGGACGGCAGCACATTGCCCCGCGTCATCTTATTCGGCGCCGCGGTCGCGTGGCTCGTGTTCGGAATTCGATTGCGGGCGCGGGCGTGGCGCGTGCTCGACACCCCGACGTCGAAGGTCATCGCCGCGACGGTCGGCCACTGCGAGTTGGCGGGAACGACCGTCGCCGCCGCGGCGCACGAGGTCGTTGCCCCCGCGTCGCACTTGCAGTGCGTGTGGTTCAAGTGGGAACTGCAGGAATACCGGCGCTCGGGCAAGAACCGGCGGTGGGTCACCGTCGACCGCTCGGAGGCGCGCCCGCCGTTCTTTCTGCGCGACGACAGCGGCGACATACTCGTCGATCCGACGCACGCCGAGTTCCATGGGTTCGAGACGTACGTCGGCCCGAACCCGTACGGCGAGGGCAGGTTTCGCCAACTCGAGTGGCGGCTCCCAGTCGGCGTGACTGCCTACGTGCTCGGACCGGTGCGCACCCCCACCGTCGCAGGCGCGGCCACCCTCGAGGTGGCATGCGACGACGGCGGCGAGGAGTTCATCATCTCCGACGATGGCGAGCGCACGATCGCGCGCCGCTTCGGCGGTTGGGCCTGGTTCTCGCTCGTGCTCGGACTGGTGGCAGTGGCGCTCGCGCCCTTGCTCACCGCCGACGTGAGCCGACAACCCGACGGTGATACCGCCGTGAGCTTCGCTTCGACGGGTGCGACGGGTCTCGCGGTCGCCCTCGTCATGGCCTACGTCGCAGTTCTTGGGCTCAGTTGGCTCCTGCGCGTCTACAACCGGCTCGTGATCGTCAAGAACCAAGCCGTGAAGGCGTGGGCGTCGATCGAGGTGCAGCTGCAGCGACGGTTCGATCTGATCGCCAACCTCGTCGCCGTCGTCCAGGCCTACACGGTGCACGAACGCACGACGCTCGCCGCCGTTGCCGCGGCGCGCGCCCGCGGCGTCCTGCCCGACGACAGCGAGCTCGCGACGGCGGCAACGCACGACACGGCTGCCCACGCCGACGCCCGGCAGTTGCTCGCACTGGCGGAGGCGTATCCCGAGCTCGACGCCGACGAGCAGTACCGCCAACTCGCCGCCGCGGTCACCGATGCCGAGAACCGCATCGCCTGGTCGCGGACGTTCTACAACGACGCCATCACCCTGATGCGCGACCGTCATCACACCTTCCCGTACGTCCTGGTCGCGTCCTTCGCAACCGTGCCGTCACTCGAGCTGTTCGAGGCCACCGAGCCCGCCGCCCTGCCGTCCGCGGTGTCCGGCAATGTGCAGACGCCGTGATGCACGCGTACGCTCGAAGGCGTGGCTCGCGGCACGGACCTCACTGCGCATCTCGCCGAGGTGCGCCTCTTCTCGAAGTGCTCGCGCCGTGATCTCCAGACGATTGCCAAGCACGCCGAGATCGTCGAGTACGAGGCGGGCGCACTCGTCGTCAGCCAGGGCGAAGCGGGGCGCGCGTTCTACGTGCTGCTCGACGGCGCCGCCATCGTGCGCCGCAACGGCCGGAAGGTCGGTCAGCTGGGCCCCGGCGACTACTTCGGCGAGCTGGCGTTGCTCGATCCCGCGCCGCGCAACGCCGACGTCGTCGCGCAGACACGGGTGACCGTAGCGCGGCTGCTCGTTTCGCCGTTCCGCAAGCTCCTCCGCGAGGTTCCCGCGCTCAGCGAGCGTCTGCTCGCCGGTCTCGCCCACCGTCTCCGCGAGTCGGATCGCAGCGCCGTCGACTAGTTGCCGTCAGTGCTCGAAGTGTGACTTCAGCGCTTGGAGGCTGCTCTCGTAGATCGGCAAGAACGCGCCCAGCATCTCGTCGGGGCGTACGTCGACCGACCAGAAGACGCGTGAACCGTCGCCGTCGGCGTCGATCCAGATCGTCGCGTGGTGGTGTTCGAGGCCCATCGGCGACTGCACGATGCCGTACGCGATGCGCCGGTCGGCGTCGTCACGCTCGCGCAACTGCTCCTCAATTTCGATGCCCATGGTCTTGATCGTGCGCACGTCGCCGTCGACGTCGCACGACTCCATTCCGGGCATCCATCCCGCGAGCCCGCCGAAGTCGCCGACGACCTTCCACACGTCGTCGGCGTTCGCCGCGATCGAGACTTCTGCCGTGCCGTCCGCCATGTGTCCTACTCCTCGATGGGGTCGGGAGAGTCTGTCACGAACGCGCCCGGCGCCGTGAAGCGCCGACGGTGCCAACGGTCGGGAGTGAGCACGACCGCGCGCGGATAGCCCTCGAACAGCCAGCGGGCGAAGCTGCGGCGGGTCCAGTCGGACCAGTCGACCGCGCCCAACGTCGCGTCGGCCGCGCGCGGCGACGCCAACGCCAGTTGGAGGCGCGCCGCCAACCGAAGGTCCCGCCCCAGCACGCGCTCGACGTCACGCCGGTAGCGCCGCGCGACCTGCATCGCGTCGCCGCCGGCCGCCATCGCATTCGCCGCGAGAATGCCGGTCTCGATGGCCTGTGCGATGCCTTCACCCGTCATCGGATCGACCACGGCCGCGGCGTCACCCGCGTAGAGGACGGGTCCGTCGGTCAGGCGCGCCGGCTCGTAGCGCGTCGGGATCGGCCAGGCCTGTACGGGCTCGCGTGCCGACGCGCGCGGACCCAGGATCGCGCGCAGCCGAGGCCGACGGATGACGTCGTCCCACAACGCGCGGAGATCACGGCCGCGCTTTCCTTCCCGCAGGCATCCAAACCCGACGTTCGCACCGCCGTCAGGCATCGGGAACACCCACGCATAGCCCGGCAACAAGTCGCGTTCGAACAGCGCCCACAGGCGCGGATCGTCGACGCCGTCGAAGTACTGACGCACCGCGTGCCACGTGCCGAGATCGCGCGGCGCGTCGGGGTGCAGACGCCGCCGCACCGTCGACCAGTGACCGTCCGCGGCCACGACGTGGCGCGCTTCGACGGTTTCGCCGTCGTCGAAGCACGCCTTGACCCGATCGGCTGCCGCCGCCAGGTCAACCACAGCTGCGCCGCCTCGCACCTCGACGCCGCGACGGCGGGCGACGCGCACGAGCGCGTCGTCGAGACCGACTCGCGCCACGACCCCCGCGTGATCGCCGTCGCTCGCCAACGGCAGGTGGACGGTGCGCCCGCTCGGGCTCACGAGCACTGCTTCGCGCACGGCGACGTAGCCCGCGCCGGCGAGGTCAGCTCGCGAGCATCCGAGGCGTTCGAGCAGGTGCAGCGCCTGGGTGGTGAGGCCGTCACCGCATGTCTTGTCGCGAGGAAAGCGCGCTTTGTCGCAGCACGCGACGGTCAGGCCGCGCTGGGCGGCGGTGATGGCGGCCGCGGCTCCCGCCGGGCCGGCCCCGATCACGAGCACGTCCAGTTGCGTCCCGGGCATCGCGGCGACGGTACCGCCCAGACGGGGCCGCTTCCGTTTCGACTTTCCGGCGTCGGGCTTGAAAGAATCGCACGCCGTCCGGGCGGGCGCCGCCTTCGGTGTGCGGACCCCGACCCGACGATTTGCGAACAGGAGCCTCATGAACGTCGCCGTCTGCGTGAAGCAGATTCCCGACCCGGCCGTGCCGGGCTCGCTCGACGCCGACCACACGCTGAACCGTGACGGCAAGCTCATCCTCGACGAGTCCGACAGCTACGGCGTCGAGATGGCGTTGCAGCTCGTGGATGCCGCGGGCGGTGGCGAGGTCACCCTGATCTCGATGGCGCCGAACAACGAGGTCTCGGGTCTGCGAACGGCCCTCGCGATGGGTGCCGCGAAGGCGATCCTCGTCTCGGATCCCTCGCTCGCCGGCTCCGACGCGCTGTCGACCGCGAAGGTTATTGCCAAGGCCATCGAACGCGCCGGTGATATCGACCTGGTGCTGGCCGCTACGGAGTCGTCCGACGGCTATACGGGCACGGTACCGGCGCAGGTCGCCGAGCTGCTCGGCTGGCCCGCGTTGACATTCTCGAAGCACGTCGAGATCGCGGACGGCACGGTGAAGGTGTCACGCCAGACCGAAGCCGGTTACGACGAGGTCGAAGCGTCGTTGCCGGCGATCGTGAGCGTTACGGCGGGTGTCGTCGAACCGCGGTATCCGTCGTTCAAGGGGATCATGGCCGCCAAGAACAAGCCCGTCGACCAGGTAACGCCGGCCGACCTCGGTCTCGACGCCGCGCAGGTCGGCTGGCCCGGCGCGCGCCAACAGATAACGAACGTCGCGCAGGCGCCCGCACGCGAGGCCGGCGAGAAGTTCGAAGACGACGGGACCGGCGCCGAGAAGGTCGTCGCGTTCCTCGAACAGCTGAAGGTGGTCTAACCGATGGCCGGCACGGCTTGGGTCTACGCCGAGGCAGACGGCGACAAGGTCACGTCGGCGACGCTCGAGCTGCTCACCAAAGCCCGCGAGATCGGCGACACCGTCGAAGCGATCTACTCGGGGCCGAACGCCGACGGCATCGCGGCGACGGTCGGGGAATACGGCGCCACGAAGTTGTTCGCGATTGATCCTGGCTCCGGGCTCCCTGGTCAGGTTGCCGCGGCAGCGATCGCGCAGCTCGCGGCCGATCACAACCCCGCGGTGATCCTCTTCGCGCAGTCCTACGACGGGCGCGACGCGATCGGGCGGTTGTCGGCTCGGCTCGATCGCCCGGCGTTGACCAACGGCATGGCGCTGTCGGCCGACGGTGGCCTGACGTTCGGGACGGCGATCTTCGGCGGCCTTACGCTCGTCGACGCGCAGTTCACCGGCGACGGCCCGCACCTGATCGCAGTGCGGCCGAAGTCGTTCACGGCCGAGCCCGGCGGCGGTGCCACTCCGGAGGTCGTCGCCGTCGGCGCCGTCGACGCCGGCCGCGCGGCCGAGGCCAAGGTGCTCGCACGCCACGTCGAGGAACAGCAGGGTCCGAAGCTCGAGGAGGCGACGGTCGTCGTGTCGGGCGGGCGCGGCATCGGCGCCGCCGAGAACTATGCGCCGCTCGTCGAGGAGTTGGCCAAGGCGTTGAAGGGCGCGTGGGGTGCGTCGCGCGCGATCGTCGACGCCGGCTGGGTCCCGTACGCGCTTCAGGTCGGCCAGACCGGAAAGACCGTGAAGCCCAAGGTCTACATCGCGCTCGGTATCTCGGGCGCGACGCAGCACCTGGTCGGAATGAAGAACTCCGACAACATCATCGCCGTGAACAAGGATCCGGAAGCGCCGATCTTTTCCGTCGCCGACCTCGGCATTGTCGGCGACGTCCACAAGGTCGTCCCGGCGCTGATCGAGGCGATCAAAGCCCGCAGCTGAGCGGTCCTCCTGTTGCTGGTCTCCGCCGCGCGCCGCGCAAGCAAACACATGTGGTGACTCTCGTCGAGCCCGAACGCCTGGCGGCATGGATGGACGCGCAGGACCTGGCGCCGGGAGCACCGATCTCGGTCGAGCGCATCACCACCGGGCACTCGAACGAGGTGTTTCGGATCGAGCGCGGCGCGTTGCGGCTGGTGCTGCGCCGGCCGCCGCGGGCGCCGCTGTCGCCGACGGCACACGACATGGCGCGTGAGTACCGGCTGCTCCGCGCGTTCGCAGATCCCGTCGGCTGGCGCGCGCGCGTTCCCGTCCCGGTTGCGAACGCAGTCGCGCTGTGCACCGATCCCGAGGTGATCGGCGCGCCGTTCTACCTCATGGACATCGTCGAGGGCGTCGTCGTGCGCGAGCGGTTGCCGCCCGTGCTCGGCGCCGAGCTCGACGCGGGTCGGGCGTGCGCGTTCGCCCTCGTCGACGCGCTCGCGGGGATCCACGCGTTCGACTGGCAGGCGGGCGGCCTCGGCGACTTCGGCCGACCCGACGGGTACCTCGACCGGCAGGTACCGCGGTGGCTCGGACAGCTCGAGCGCTATAAGACCCGCTCGCTGCCCGAGGTGGACGACGCCGGCCGCTGGCTCGCCGCGCACGTACCCGCGATGCAGGATCCGACGGTGATTCACGGCGACTACAAGCTCGACAACGTGATGTTCGCGGCCGCGCGCCCGATACGGCTGGTCGCGGTGTTCGACTGGGAACAGTCGACGATCGGCGATCCGTTGGTCGACGTCGGCTGGCTCGTCGGGTTGTGGGTCGAACCCGGCGACGCGGGAGTGCTGGCCGGGATGTCACCCCTCGGGCCGGCCGCGCCGACGCGCGCGGAGCTGCTCGAGCGCTATGCCAACGTCAGTGGTCGCGACCTTGGGCACATCGCGTTTTACTGCGTCCTCGGACTATTCAAGCTCGCGTGCGTGATGGAGGGGTCGTACGCGCGCTTCCGCGCTGGCACGAGCGACGACGCCTTCTTCGCCGCGCTGGCGGAGGGAGTGCCCGCGTTGGCGCGCCGCGCGTTGGAGTTCGCGCAGGGACGCCGATAGTGGCGAGTTAGTCGAGCTCGACAATCAGCGGCGCGTGGTCAGACGGCTGCGTTCCCTTGCGCGCATTGCGATCGACGATCGCCCACGACACGCGTGCCGCGACCGGCTGCGTCCCGAGCGCAAGGTCGATGCGCATGCCCCGATGTTGGTGGAAGTCACCTGCGCGATAGTCCCAATACGTGTACAGCCGATCGTCGCCCGGATACACGCGCCGGAACAGGTCCTCGAGACCCCAATCCTCGAGCGCGCGGACCGCCGCCCGTTCGGGCTCGGTGACATGGGTCGCGCCCACGAATGCGGTCGGGTCCCACACGTCGCGGTCCTCGGGTGCGACGTTGAAGTCACCCACCACGACGAGCGGCTCGTCGGGCGAATAGTTGGCGGCGAGCCAGTCGTGTAGGACGCCGAACCACTGCAACTTCCGGTTGTAGAACTCCGATGGCACCTCGCGTCCGTTCGGGACGTACATCGACACGACGCGCACGCCGCCCGCCGTCGCCGCGAGTAGTCGCGCGTCGCCGTCGTACGGGTCGTCGAACATGTCGCCGAAACCGAAGGTGGGATCGTCGAGACCGACCCGAGACATGATCGCGACGCCGTTCCATTGCCCTTGGCCGTAGTGCACCGATTCGTAGCCGAGGCTGGAGAAGGTGAGCGCGGGGAACGTCTGGTCCGAGAGCTTCGTCTCCTGGAGGCAGAGCACGTCGACATCGGCGTACGAGAGAAACTCTTCGACGCGCGGGATACGGACTTTCAGCGAGTTGACGTTCCAGGTCGCGATCCGCATGGAACCGCAGACTACGCGCGAGAAGCCAGTGTCTTCAGTGTCGTCGGCGGCGCCGGACTTGCACACCGAAAACGACGAGCGCGCCGACTGCGACGACGCCCGCAGCGAGGAGCCACGGCGGTCTGTCGGACTCGTCGTCGCGGCCGCCGGCGGTGGGGACGCGCACCGCGCGCCGATCTCGTGTCGTCGCGAGCTCGATGACCTGCTCGAACGGAGCCCGGTTCCGCAGTAGTGGGACTTCCTGGAGCGCGACGGCTGAGGCGACGACGACGTCGTCGTGGCGTTGGCGTTGCCATTGGGCGACCGTCGATGTGGCGAACTCGGCTTCGAGGTCCATGACCGCCGCGGCGAGCGCAGACCACAGCAGCTCCTCGCAGACGCCGGGGTCGTCGCCTCCGCACGCGCCTCCCGGTTCGAGCGCGCGCCAGACCTGGCTGTAGGCGCCCGCACCGAAGCCGCGAGAGTGGAGCGCGATTCCGAGCTCGTCGAGGACGCCCACGCCGAAGATCGCGTCGGCGAGCCGCGGCCACCACGCGTCCAGCAGCGCGGGTGCGACGGCGTCGTCATACGCGCCATCGCCGTCGCGGTCGGCTCGCCAGGGACCTTCGTCGGCCCAGATCTCCAGGCGCTCGCGCGCGTCGAACGCCCTCGGGTCGATGTCGGCCGGCGGTTCCTGCATGCGCTGGAGCAGCCGGGGCAGCAGCGCCGGGCCGCGCACGTCTGTGTTCGCCGCCGCCCGAACGATCTCGACGAGGTCGGTGACATCGAGCTCGCGATCTCCGCGACGGGTCTCGATCGCGTCGGCAAGGAGGTCACGGCGCTGCACGACACCCCAGCTCGTCTGGTCGTCGGCCGGGGTCCATTGCGGCGCCGGTCGATTGCCCCAGCCCGCGAGCACTCCGGACTCGGGATTGCGTGCAAACGGCTGGGCATCGCGTTCGAGGAACCCGATCCAATCCCACGCGCCCGTGCCCCACGCGGGTCGCATCGGGTCCGCCGCCGGCGCGCGCACCGGGCACCGGCACGAGTGCTGGTACCCGATGTCGCGCGCGTCGATGTAGAACCAGTCGAGTCCGAGGTCGACGTGCGAGCCGGCCGCGTCGCGAAAGGCGGTGAACCCGTCGCGCATGAACGCCGGGTCGTTCAGCTCTCGCAGCCCGAGCAAGGAGTTCAGTTCCCGTCCGTACGTGCTGCGCTGTTCGGCGATCGCGACAGCGGTGCCGTCGGGGAGACGCGCACGGTAGAGCACGGGGCCGTAGTCGGGTGCTCGGGCCAGCGACCACTCACGCGCCCCGTCGGGCGCTCGCAACTCGTGGGTCCAGGTGTCGAACGGAACGCAGCGACCGTTGTGCTCGTAACGGTTGGCATCCGGCGACGCCGGCGCGCCTTGGGGATCGCAGAGTCGAAGGACGACCATGTCGACGTTGTCGGCGCCCGATGGTGTCGCCGAGAACGCGTATGTGTCGCCCCGACCCGCGAACACGTAGAGATCAATGCCGGCGATCCCGACGCCGCGCGCGTCGATACCAGGACCGTGCACGTCCTTCTCGACGAGTAGTTCGGCGACACCGTACGGGGCGTCCGTGCCCAACACCGCGACCGGCCGGCCGCTCGTTGTCTCATCTCTGGTCGCCAACAGCGCGGCCGCGACGGGAGGGGCGACCGACGCTCCGGTGTGCAGCACGTCGAGCGCGGGTGCGACATCGGTCGCGACCCGCACCGACGCACAGTCGATCGTCGGTGTCGCGTTCACGTCGAGTGTGGCGGTCTCGGCGGGGTAGGGCGCGGCCTCCGAGGTGATCGTCGTCGCGTCAACGTCGTCGCGCAACGTCAGCGTGGCGAAGATCGCCTGCGTTCCCGCAGGGTCGGCCGTCACGATGCTGCGCTGCGCCACGCGGCAGTGGTGCGACAGCTCGCGTCCGCCTCCCCGACCGAACGCGGCCACGACTGCATTGGCGATCGCGCCCGCGTCCTCCGGCACCCAATCTTCAGGCGGGCGCCCTGCGTACTGGTCGGGCAGGAGCGATGGATCCTCGCGACCGTCCGCGAGAAAGCCGTTGATGCCGTCGGCGTAGGCCCGCAAGTCCTCGGCGATGGCCGTGCCGGCCGCGGTTGCGCGCAACTGCTCGTATTGGAACCGCAGGTCGTCCTCGGTATACGGCGCCGTCGCGAGCAGCGCCCGGTCCAACGCCTCGCCCGCGCCGAGACCGATCAGCTCGGAGAGTCGACCACGCCCGAGATGACGCAGCGCGTCGATTGTGAACAGTCGGTCCTGAGCCGTGGTGTACCCCTGGGCATACATCGTGGCGTAGCGCGTTTGCCCCATGATGTGCGCGACGCCGGCGCGCTCGTCGCGGATGACCGTTACGTCGGGATGCGGCGTGTCGGTTCGGTCGATGTCTTCGGCCGCCACGCCGAACGACGCGTCGTCGAAGTATTCGCTCAGCGCCGCCGGCGCGATGTCGTCGGGCGATTGTTCGAGGGCGCTCCACATCTCGAGCTGGTTGGTCGCGGATACCGCCCAGAAGCCGCCGGCGTCGCCGAACTCGCCGTAGCGACCGTCCACGTCCGCGTCTTGGGCAATCGCGGACGTTGTCACGGTGAGCACTGCCGTTGCCGCCAGCAGTCCGGCGCGCCCGGACACGCGGATCACGGCGGGCCCGGCAGGTAGTCGGGGTTGGCGATCTGCAGCTTCGACCGTACCGTTGCTCGCACGTGGGCGCGCACCTCATCGAAACGGTCGTCGAGAGAGCCGTCACGGATGCGTGCCGCAAGCTCACGTTCGAGATCAGCAGCAGTTCCATCGTGTTCGAGCAACGCGATCGCTCGCGCTCGATGCGCCTCAGCCATCCGTGCGCCGTCACGGAGTTCTCGGGCGACCATGCCGAGCGCGTTGACCGCGACTCGCGTATGGAACTGCACTCGCCCCTCCGTCGCTGTCAGTACGTCGCGCTCGAGGAACTCGCGGACCGCGTACAACAGCTCGGATGCAGTCGGCCGGTCGTGCGTCATTGCCAGCGTCCGTCCATCAGCTCGAGTACGTCCCACTCCATTTCCGCGACACGGCGACCGAGCACCGCCAACTCCACCGACCGCACCATGCCGGTGAGGTGAGTGAAGGCCTGCCCAATGCAGATCACGCCCCACTTCAGCGTGCCGAGCGCGACCCAGAACTCCAGGGTCTCGACGCTCACTCGTATGCCAGTTGCGTCGGCGTACGCGTCGAGCAGCGTGTCGATATCGCCGAAACCGCCGACGAACCGATCAGTACGTCCGAACCGCCAGGACTTGACGCACAGCCAGCCGAGGTCCTCGATCGGATCTCCGAGATGCGCGAGCTCCCAATCGAGAATGGCGCGGATCCCGTCGGGGCCGACGACGAAGTTTCCGATGCGAAAGTCACCGTGGACGAGCGTAGGTTCTCGGGAACCGGTCGGGATGCGCTCACTCAGCCAGCGCAGCCCCATTTCGAACGCGGGATGGGGCTCGCCGAAGGTGTCGAGCAGCGCCCGGTACTGATCGAGCTGCTCGCGTGCCCCGAGTCTCGGCAGCGCGGGCAGAGTCGACGCCGGCACCGCGTGTATCCGCGCGGCGATCGCGGCGCACTGGGCCGTGAGTTGCTCGCGCGCGCCGGCGTACGCGTCCTCGCGCAGGATCTTGCGGGGGATCGTCTCGCCGTCGATGTGGTCCATGACGAATCCCTGCCCGAGATCGTCGTCGGGGGCGAGCAGCAGCCGCACCGACGGTGCCGGGACGCCCGCGGCGCCGGCCGCGACGATGAGCGCGTATTCGGTGGACCGCTCGGATCCGCCGCCATGGGCCGAGGGGTCGCGCCGCAGCACCAGCGCGTGGGTGCCGGCGGGCGTGATCGCGTCGAACGCCCAGGTTTCGCGGGAAGCTCCGCCCGAGAGCCGCCGCATGCCGTCAATGTCCGGCCACGATCCGAATGCCCGCGCGAGGGCACGGGCGAGCGCATCGGCGGCCGGGGCGGCGGGGGCCATGGCGCGCAACGTAGTGGCCCGGTTCGGTGCCCGGGCTCCCCCGGCGACGCCCGCGTGTGGGCGTTCGGCCCCCGGATTCACGATTTCTCCACAGGCCGAAGCGGCCTCGTGGACGCGCGGTCCTTATCCTCGGAGCGTGGTTCCCGTTGCGACATCCGCGCGCAGGATCGCCGTGATCGAGGACGAGCGATCGATCGCCTCGGCGGTCGCGGCTCGCTTGCGCAGCGAGGGCTACGCGGTCGAGGTCGCGCTCGACGGCCCGAGCGGCGTCGAGCTGTGCGACCGCCTGCGCCCCGACCTGGTTGTGCTCGACCTGATGTTGCCGGGTCTGGACGGCGTCGAAGTGTGCCAACGGATCCAGCGCGAGCACCCGGTGCCGGTGTTGATGCTGACCGCTCGCGACACCGAAACCGACCTGGTCGTCGGCCTCGCTATCGGCGCCGACGACTATATGACGAAGCCATTCAGCGCGCGTGAGTTGGTTGCCCGGGTGCAGGCGCTGCTGCGCCGGGCCGATCGCCCCGCGATGAACGCCGCGACGCGACCGGTGCGCGTCGCCGACGTGGAGCTGGATCCCGCGACTCGGCGCGTTGTACGCGCGGGCGAGGCGGTTCACCTGACGCCCACCGAGTTCGACCTCGTCTTGTACCTCGCATCGCACCCTTCACGGGTCGTGACGCGCGAGGAGCTGCTCGAGCAGGTGTGGGGGTACGACGTCCCGTCGGGTGCTCGGACCGTTGACTCGCACGTGCGCACCCTGCGGCGCAAGCTCGGCGCGGATGTGATCCGGACTGTGCACGGCGTCGGCTACGCGGTGGACGAATCGTGAAAGCCCCCCGTCCACCCGAGCGCCCGCTCGACGTACTGCCGACGCTGAAGCTGAAGCTCGCGTTCGTCATCCTGGCGGCGGTCGCGATCACAGTCTTCGTGTTCTGGGCGCTGGTGCACGCCGGGCTGTGGCCGTCGATCGCCGGCAGCATCGGCGGCGCGATCGCGCTCACCGTCGTGTGGTTCCTGACGCGCGGAATGACGACACCGCTGCGTGACATGGCGGACGCGAGTGCACGGATGGCGCGTGGCGACTTCAGTCGTCGGGTCCCGGTAAATTCTCAGGACGAGATCGGGACGCTCGCGTTCGCCTTCAACAAGATGGCCGAACAACTGGCCGAGACCGACCGGCTCCGGCGCGATCTGGTCGCCAACGTCAGTCACGAACTGCGCACGCCCATCACCGCGCTGCAAGCGGTGCTCGAGAACCTTGTCGACGGCGTCGAGCCGCCGGACCCCGAGACGATGCGCACGATGCTCGCGCAGGTCGAACGGCTCGGGCGGCTCGTGCAACAGCTCCTCGATCTGTCGCGACTCGAGGCGGGGACACTCCCGCTCGAGCGGCGCGTGTTCGAGCTCGAACCGATGCTCGAGCATGCTGTGCGCGAAACCCAACTGCACGCGGCCGGAGTCCAGCTGTCGATCGCGGTCGAGCCGTCGTCGCTCGCGCTCGACGCCGACGCCGAACGCTTGCACCAGGTCGTCGCGAACCTCGTTGAGAACGCCGTGCGCCACTCGCCTCCGGGCGGTTCGGTCACGGTGACCGCGCTTGCAGTCGGCGCGCGGGACGTCCGGATCGAGGTGGCCGACGAGGGTCCGGGCATCCCCGAAGTCGACGCGACGCGCGTCTTCGAACGGTTCTACCGTGCCGACACGGCCCGTTCGTCCGACCACGGTGGCGCCGGACTCGGGTTGGCGATCGCCCGCTGGATCGTCGACCTCCACGGCGGCGACATCCATCCCGAAATACGGACACCGCACGGCTGCCGGATGGTCGTGACGATTCCCGGCCGATCCGAGCACGCGCTCGTGTCGACAACATGAAGGAGATTCCCAGGTGGGCATGACCTCGATCCCGGACGCGTTGCGTCGTATCCGGCGCGGCGAGATGGTCCTCGTCGTGGACGATGAGGACCGGGAGAACGAGGGCGACCTGACGCTTGCCGCCGAATGGGTGACGCCCGAGGCAGTGAACTTCATGCTGCGCTGGGCGCGGGGGTTGGTGTGCATGCCGTGTGCACCGACGCTCCTCGAGCGGCTGGAGATCGGGCCGATGGTGCAACCCAACCAGGCGGGTTGTGACACCGCGTTCGCGATTTCGGTGGATCACCGCGACGCGGGCAGCGGCATCGGCGCGGCTGCTCGCGCGTTAACGATCCGCCGCATGCTGGACGCCGACGCGCGGTCGATCGATTTCGTACGACCCGGTCACGTATTTCCGCTCCGTGCGCGCGAGGGCGGCGTCCTCGAGCGGCGCGGCCACACCGAATCGGCCGTCGACCTGGCCCGGTTGGCTGGCCTCGCGCCCGCGGCGGTTATCTGCGAGGTGTTGCACGACGACGGTTCCCCGGCGCGATTGCCGTACCTTGAGCTGTTCGCGCAGGAGCATCGCATCGCGATGATCTCGGTCGCACAACTTGCCGAGCACCGCGAGACCACGATCGAGGTCGCCGTTTCCGGCCGCCTCGTCCTGTAGTCCGCCACCCCATCATGGGGTGGCGCCGACGGGCTGGCCGTCGACGATCTGGTCGAGATACTCCGACAGGCCGTAACCGGTGCGGCCGTCGCACGACCACTCGGTGAGCCCCTCCGAGATGCGCGTCACGAGCTGGTCGCCGTCGGGCGTCGTGCGCCGGTTGCGCAACGGGATCAGGTTCAACACCTTTCCTGTGATCTCGTAGTCGCCGCCGTCGGTCTTGGTGATCGCGCGAAGTTCACGGTGGTACGTGTCCTCGCCTTCCCAGCTCGTCTCGATCTGCGCGTCGTGGATGTGCTCATACTTACCGTCGCGCAGCATCATCCCGCCGATACGGGCGCGTCCGTCCTGCGCCGTCACGACCGACACGACGAAGCCGAAGTCGGGTCCGAAGTTGGCTGTCAGCCAGCGGTAGTACCACGGCGCCTGCCAGTAGCGCGGACCCCAC
The DNA here is from genome assembly GCA_052390615.1 of Actinomycetota bacterium. Classification (GTDB taxonomy): domain Bacteria; phylum Actinomycetota; class Acidimicrobiia; order IMCC26256; family PALSA-610; genus JBQTGT01. Next base: position 77,568 of record JBQTGT010000004.1, on the reverse strand, counting down.
GAGTGGTCACGCAGCCCGTACCCGTCGACGGACCACTCCTCGTCACCGAGCCGGATCACACCGGTGACGGCCATGTGCTGTTCGTAGTGGCCACGTGCGAAGCCGCCGGAGTAGTCCTCCGTCAACGACGAGCCGTCGTCGTTCACCGGTTCGCCTCCGTACATCGGTGACACGCCACGGTGGACGAGATCGACATGCGCAGTCGCGTACGGGCTCGCGGTGAACGCCTGACGAGGGTTGACCATGACGAGAGGGTCGTCGAGCAGCGCGACTTTGCCGTCGTAGGTCGTGCGCAGTTCCTCGAACGGTGTCACGACCTCGAAGCGCGTGCCGCCGGCGTCGAATGCGTTGTTGTTCGTGATCTCCGGGCGCTTGAACATGAACGCGACGCGCTTGTCCGGGAGGTAGAGACAGGTCGTCAGCTCGGCGTACCCCTCGTTGGCGCGGTTGCCCAGGCGCAGGAAGCCACCGACTCGGGTTACGGGGTCATAGACGTTGAAGTACATCGACTCGTTGAAATTCGTCGCATCCTCCAACGGGTGCATGTACTCGTCTTGCGGCTCGAGCCGGATCTCGACCATGGGCCTATCGAACCCGCGGTCGACCCTCGGGTCAAGCCGGTGCGAGACTCGTTCCATGACTTCAACTGCGATCATCGAGCTCGCGTCCGGTCTCCGGTTCCCGGAAGGGCCGGTGGCGATGCCCGACGGCAGCGTGCTCGTCACCGAGCTCCTCGGCGGGTGCATCACGCGCGTGGAGCCCGACGGCACGAAGGAAACGGTCGCCGCGCCCGGCGGTAGCCCGAACGGGCTCGCCATCGGCCCCGACGGCGCGCTGTACGTCGCCAACAGCGGCGGGTGGGGCTCGCATCAGATCATGGGGCTGACGGTTCCCGACTCCCAACAACCCTCTGACTACAGCGGCGGGCGGATCGAACGCGTCGATCTCAACTCCGGCGACGTGAAGGTGCTGTTCAGCGAGTGCGACGGCATCGAGCTCGTCGGGCCGAACGACTTGGTCTTCGACGAGCACGGCGGGTTCTACTTCACCGACCACGGCAAGGACCGCGGCCGCGTGCGCACCCACGGCGCGGTCTTCTACGCCACCGCCGACGGCGCGTCGATCACACAGGTCGTGTACCCGTTGGAATCGCCGAACGGCGTCGGCCTTTCGCCGGATGGCACGCGCTTGTATGTTGTCGAGACGCATACGGGTCGCGTGTGGGCGTGGTCGCTTTCGGGGCCCGGCGAGCTCGTCGGCGGCGCCTCGATGTCCGCGCACGGCGGCGACATGATCTGTGGCCTCCCCGGGCTCCAGCTCTTCGACTCGCTGGCTATTGATGCCGACGGCAACGTCGTGGTCGCGACGCTCGTCGCGGGCGCACTCAGTGTCATCTCACCCCACGGCGAGCTGCTCGACCAGCTACTCGTCGGCGACCCGATGGTCACCAACGTGTGCTTCGGTGGCCCGGACCTCACGACTGCGTACGTGACGCTATCCGGCAGCGGACGGCTCGGTTCGTTCCAGTTTCCGCGGCCGGGATTGAAACTGGCGTTCTAGTCGAGGACACGAATCGGGACCCGTTCGGCACTCGGCGATGCCGGCACCGGCCGCGCCGTCGCCTGCCAGACTGCGAACGCGACCGCGGCAATCAGCACGACCGCGCCGCCCGCGCGCACGGTTGTCGCGAAACCTGCAGCCTGGTCGAGGCGGTCGAGTTGTTCGGGGCCCAGGATGTAGGCCCAGTCGTGCTCGCCGCCGACGAGCTCGAGCCGTTCGTGCGGAGCATCGGCGATGTACACGCTGGCGTCCTGCAGGTTCGTTGCCGCCCACGCGAGGCACGCGGCGAGGCCGATGCCGTCGCGGCGGCCGAACCAGAAGTACGCGCCGAGACCGAACGGGACTGCACACTGCGTGATCGATCCCATTGCCGCGGTCAACAGCGCGGAGATCGGGATCACGTACATGATCAGGTGACCGAGTTCGTGGAAGCCGAAGTCGGCGAGCGACACCAGTGGGACGCGGCCACCGCGCGCAAACGCGAACCACGCACAGACTGCGCACCACGCGAGGACGCAGCACGAGGCGATCGGCGAAGGGCGGCGCACGACGTGAGTATCGGCCCAAAGTCCTGCGTCCCGAAGGCGTCGACGGCGATCCCGGCCCTGAGCGAGGTCGTCGGCGTGCCGAGAATGACTCTGTGGAGAGTTGCGACGCCGCGACACAGATCTCGCGCCGGTGTCTGAGTATCGGCGCGCCCCATCGATAGGGTGAGCCGCCATGGGACCGCTCCAGGGCGTCAAGATCGTGGAACTTGCGGGAATCGGGCCGGGCCCGTTCGCCGGCATGCTGCTCTCGGACATGGGCGCGGACATCGTGCGCATCGACCGCGCGCAGCAGGTGAACCCCGCCGGGTTCGACCGCCAGAATCTCGAGCCCTTGTACCGTGGACGCCGCTCGATCGGCGTCGACCTGAAGAACCCCGAGGGCGTCGAGACCGTGCTGCGGCTCGTCGAGGGAGCCGACGCGCTGTTCGAGGGGTTCCGACCGGGGGTCACCGAACGGCTCGGGCTCGGGCCCGACGTGTGCCTCGCCCGCAACCCGCGCCTCGTGTACGGGCGCATGACCGGCTGGGGTCAGGACGGCCCGATGGCGCACGCCGCCGGTCATGACATCAACTACATCGCGCTGGCGGGCGCGCTCGCGCACTTCGGCCGCGAGGGCGCCAAGCCGACGCCACCGATCAATCTCGTCGGCGATTTCGGCGGCGGCGGTATGTTCATGGCCTTCGGGATCGTGTGCGGCATCCTCGAAGCGCGCGCTTCGGGGACCGGCCAGGTGATCGACGTCGCGATGGTCGACGGCGCCGCGGTGTTGATGGCGATGATGTGGGGTCTCAAAGCGATCGGCTTTTGGGACGAGCGGCTTGGCATCAACGTCCTCGACACGGGCGCGCCGTTCTACGACACCTACGAGACCGCCGACGGCAAGTTCGTGTCGCTCGGTTCCCTCGAACCGCAGTTCTACGCCGAGTTGCTGCAACGCGCGGGGCTGGCCGACGACGATCTCCCAGCGCAGATGGATCGCTCCGGCTGGGAAACCCTGCGCGCGCGTTTCACCCAGCTCTTCAGAACCAAGACGCGTGCGGAGTGGGACGGGATCTTGCGTGGGAGCGACGCGTGCTACGCGCCGGTGTTGACGATGTCCGAGGCGGCGCGGGACGAGCACATGACGGCGCGCAACTCGATCATCGAACGTGACGGTGTGTTCCAGCCCGCGCCGGCGCCGCGGTTTTCGCGCACCGCACCGGAAGTACGTCACCCCGCGCCGTGGCCCGGCCAGCAGACCGACGATGCGCTCGCCGATTGGGGTTTCGCGACCGACGAGATCGTCAAGCTCCGCGAGACGGGCGCGATCGCGTAGGGCGAGCGTCAGGCGTTGATCGTGACGAGGACGTTGACGCCGTCGCACTCGACGGTCCCGTCGTCGAGCGTGTTGGCCCAGTTCCGCAGCGGCTGGCAGAGCCCACTGCTGGTCGCGCGCTCGACGAGTGAGAGCCGAAGCGCGATGTCCTCGCCGTTGCGCCACTGACCGATCTCGCCGCCCGCCCACGCCGACGCATGCGTACGGGCGTCACCGATCCCGATGGCGTCGAACAGGAACATCAGGTCGGCGGCACCGAAGGTTGTGCGCCGCACCTCCGTCCAGTCGTCGCCGGGTGCCTCAGGGTTGGGTGCATCGATCGCGCCTTCGCTGTCCAGGTATCGCTGCGGAAACATGACCTGAGCCGTCGTCGTCGGCGGATTCTTGTAGGCGTCGTCTACCGCGTCCCAGCCGCCCTCGCCGTACAGCGCGCACACGAACGCCTCGCCCTCGAAATACGGGAACAGCTGCTGTTGCGCGAAGTAGGTCGGTGCGTCGGCGAGCGCGGATATTTGCGAATCGAGGGCACTAGTGCCCAGCGTGTCGATCAAGTCGTCGAGGGTCGCGGCTGCGAGCTGGAACTGCGTCATCGTCAATGTCGCGTCACCCTCGACAAGCGCCAGGGCGGCACGCTGGCCGTCGTCGTCGGGGCTCAAGTTGGTATCGTCGGCGATCGGCAGCGTGAGCGCTTGGTGCGCGACCGCGTGCTCGAGTTCGTGCGCGACGGTCGTCAGCTCGAGGATGTCGAATGGCTCGTCCTCGTCGGCGAGGACCGCCAGCTCGCCCGTGTCGGGATCGAAGTAGCCGGCAACGCTGCTGCCCGCGAACTCGGTGTATTCCTCCAGCAGGTCGGTGCCGGGCGGCAGCACGCCCAGCGCGATCAGCATTTCCTGGTCGGCGCGGGCGACGTCGGCGGGGTACGAGGTGACAATCTGGTCGCGGATCCGGTCGGTCATCTCCTCCGGCGAGACGTAGGTCGGGTTCGGCACCGATTCGAATCCCAATCCACGATGTTGTTCGACCCACTTGGCGACCGCGCGGAATTGCGCATCGAGGCTGTCGTGCGGGATGTCGACGGTGCTCTCGCCGCCGAGCAACGCCGCGAAGTCGAGGTCGTCGAAGCATTCGAACAGCGACCCCGCCCCGCCCGCCGTGCCGAGCATGTCAGCCAACCCGCCGAGGTCCTCGCCGCCGAGTTCATCGAGGAGGTCTTCGACCCCGAGCGACTCGGTGTCGGTATCGGTGTCGGTGTCGTCGGAGACGACGCCGAAGTCCTGTTCGAGTCGATGCAGTTCGGTTCGGAGTTCCTCGACCTCGTTCTTCAGATCGTCGACGTCGCGCTCGGCGCTGAACGCTTCGAACCAGCCGACCGCGGCCGCAAGCACCGCGACGAGGGTGACGATCGATAGCACGATCGTGACCGGCGACACCTGCGGGGCGGGCGTCGCGGGCGGTAGCGGGGGCGGCGGCGGTGGTGCGCCCCCGTACGGAAGAGGCGCGCCCATGTCAAGCACCGTCCTTGAGAAACCGCGACGCCGCGTCGACGCGGGTCTGGAGCGTCGCGTCGTCCGGCGCGGTGACCGTGATGTGTCCGAGCTTGCGGCCCGGACGTGCCGCCTTGCCGTAGTCGTGAAAGTGGGCACCGGCGACGGTGCTCACGGCTTCGGCCGCGGGCAGCGTGCCGATGCAGTTGAGCATCGCGCTCGAACCGAGCGCGGCCGTCTCGCCGATTGGCCAACCGAGGACCGCGCGGAGGTGATTCTCGAACTGGCTCGTGCGGGCGCCCTCGATGGTCCAGTGGCCGCTGTTGTGCACGCGCGGGGCGATCTCGTTGACCAGCAGCGTGCCATTTGTGTCGAACAGCTCAACGCAACACACGCCGATGTAGTCGTATGCGTCGAGCAACGGCACGATGCACGCCTCCGCCCGGGTCTGCAGCGCGACGTCGAGTCTCGGTGCCGGCGCGCGAGTGACCCGCAGGATCCCGTCGCGATGATCGTTCTCGACGACCGGCCAGCACCTGATCTTCCCATCCGCGCCGCGAGCGGCCAGGATCGACAGCTCGCGGTCGAAGTCGACGAACGCCTCGGCGATCATCGGAACACCCCCCAACTCGCCACGGGCTCTCGCCCCGTCCGCCGCGCTGGCGAACACGCGCTGGCCCTTGCCGTCGTAGCCGCCCCGTCGGGTCTTCAACACGATGGGCAGACCGAGTTGCGCCACGGCGCAGTCGAGGTCTGCCGCGCAATCGACGGCGGCGAAGTCAGTCGTCGGGATGCCGAGCGCGCGGCACCGCTGCTTCTCGGCGAGACGATCCTGGGCCATCTCGAGCACACCGGGACCGGGGTGGACGACGTAGCCCGACGCAGCCAGCGCGCGAACGGTGGTCGCCGGCACTCCCTCCCACTCATACGTCACGACCGCGGCGCCCTCCGCGGCCCGATGCGCGGCCGAGAGATCGTCGAGGGGTCCGACGACGACCGACCCGAGCGCGCCCGCCGGCGCGTCGGCATTGGGATCGAGGAACCGGACGGACACGCCGAGCGGCACACCCGCCCACGCGAGCATCCGACCGAGTTGGCCGCCCCCGAGCACCGTGACCTGCGGCATGGCGGCCCACGCTAGCGACCCAACTCTCACCGCGCGCCGCACTGCGGCCACGCTGCAAGGTCGTTGCATTCCCGGGGCGAAACTGGTTGCGTGGCGACGTGGGTCGGCGTAAGGAGTCGGAGCGGGGCTGGACGTTCCTGACGAATCACGCGCGCGTCCTCGCGTGCATCGTCGACGAGCCCGCGATTCGTCTCCGTGACGTCGCCGCGCGCGTTGGAATCACCGAACGCGCCGCGCAACGCATCGTCGCCGATCTCGCCGACGCGGACTACGTCGAGCGCGAGCGCGTCGGACGTCGCAACGTCTACCGCGCCGACCTCGCCCGTCCACTGCGCCACCCGCTGGAGGCAAGCCACACGGTCGGTGCGCTCCTCACGTCGATCTCCGACGAACGGCCACTGCGCGCCGCACAGTAGTCAGGCATCCAACGCCAGCGGCGGGATCTCGCCGTCGACCACCAAGGGATGGGGCCCCTCGCGCCCGAGGGCTTCGATGCGATCGAGCGGGCGCTGCAACGCGCGGTGGCGTGTCGTCATGAGCGCGCCGTAGTCCTTGGCGACCTGGTCGAAACGTTGCTGGACCTTGTCGAGCTGCGCGACGTACTTCTCCCACTGCCGCGAGAACTCGCCGAGCAGTGACAGGATCTGATTCGACGTCTTCTCCAACCGGAAGTTGTCGACCGCTTGCCGGACGACCGCGAGCACCGCGTACAGGGTGAGCGGTGAGCACAGCACGACCTTGTTGCGCAGCGCCTCGTCGAGCATTGCCCCATCGTGCTCGTGGACGAACGCATAGACCTGCTCGTTCGGGATGAACAACAACAGGCAGTCGACGGTCTCGTCACCGTCGTCGAGATAGCCACGAGCCGTGAGCTCGCGCACCCGGTTGCGAACGTCGCGCAGAAACTGATCCTGGAAGCGGCGGCGCTCGAGCTCGGACTGTGCTTCGAGGAATCGCACGTAGTTGTCGAGTGGGAACTTCACGTCCATGTGCAACACCAGGCCGTTGGGGAGCAAGAACGTGTAGTCGGGTCGCCCGCCCGAGCCTTCGAGCGTCGCTTGGCGCTTGTAGTTCACTCCCTCCAAGAATCCCGCGAGCGCAAGCACGTCCTCGGCCATCCGCTCGCCCCACTGACCGCGGACCTTCTGGCTCGCCAACGCCTCGCGCAGGTGTTGCGTGTGCTCGTTGAGTTGCGTGAGGCCCTCGTGCTGGCGCCGCAGCTCGTTCGCGAGCGCGCCGGACTCGCGCTTGCGCTCCGCGTCGATGCCGCGCACCAGTTCCGCGACCTTGTCGAGCTCGCCCGTCATCGTCGCGAGCTGCTGATCGATCAACGACTTCTTGCCGTCGAGCTCGGTCGTCGTGCGCTCGCGCTCGGATTCGATCAGGGACCGGTTGTGCTCCACCAAGTGGTGCAGCACATCGGCGACGTCGATCGGCGGCGGCTCCGGGGGCTGGGTCGTGGGGCGGGCGGCCCGACTCGCGAGGACGCCCGCGATGGCCGCGCCGACCACGACTCCGACCACGACTCCGATAAGGACAAACAGGAGGATCTCCATGCCGTCGACCCTAACGAGGGGGTGAGACATTTACGGGGAGGGGTCGAGATCCAAGGCGGGGACCGGGTCGTAGCCGAAGAGGTCGGCAATTGTCTCGCGCAGCGGCCCCCTGCGTTCGTCCTCGTAGTGGCGCACGGCCGCGTTGAAGGCTGCGACCGCCTCGCCCGGCCCCGCGGCGGCGGCTGCTGCTGCTGCTGCTGCCTCGAAGGCGGCCGCGATCTCCGTATTGCCGGCCAGCCGCGGTGATGCGGTGGCCGCCGCCGTCAGACGACGGGAGCGCGCCTCGAGCCGGTTCGCGACCTCGACCTGTCCGCCGACGGAGCCGCCCGCACGCGTGGCGTCCCACTCTTCGAGCGCCTCGACGACCGCACCCGCGAGCTCGCCGACGGGTCCCGGGGTCGACTGCACCGCTTCGGTTGCGCTCGCCAGCAGGGCGTACCGCTCATCGAGCAGCGGCGCGACCGCGTCCCATCGATCCTCGACGTCGTCGCGCGCGTGTTCGAGATCGGGTCGCGAAGTCAGCACGATCGCGACCACGCCCACGACGAGCGCCAGCAACACGATCGGGACCGCGCGGCGCACGATGCGCATGACGGCGCACCCTATCGGCGCGCCTTCCGATCGCCCGGGATCACGGCTAGCGTGCGCCGCCGTGGCCCGCTCCCGGGCCGTGCGCGTGACCGTCGCGGTCGCCCTGCTCGGGAGCATCGGGTGGGGATGGCACACCGGCGGTCGAGCGACGGCCGGCACGACGTATGACGCGACGGTTGTCGAGACGCTCGACGGCGACACGATCGTCGTCAGCTTCGCTGACGGCGTGAGGGACACGGTTCGGCTCTTGGGTGTCGACACTCCCGAAGTGCATCATCCCTCACGACCGGTCGAGTGCTTCGGACCGGAAGCGAGTGCATACACGCGGGCGCGGCTGCTCGGGAGGCGCGTGACGCTGGAGCGCGATGTCGAGGCGCGCGACATCTACGGCCGGTTCCTCGCGTACGTGCGCGTCGACGGCGTGCGGTTCAACGACGAGTTGTTGCGACTCGGGTACGCGCGGCTGCTCGTGATCCCACCGAACGGCATGCACGGCCGCGCAATGTTGACGGCGGAGCTGGAAGCCGAGCGCGCACAGCGCGGGCTTTGGAGCGCGTGCTGACGAAAGGACGCGCCTTTCGTGCGCGCGATCGGCGTGGTGGAACGCGCGGCACAGAACGGGCAACAGGAGCCGGTGACATCGAAGTTCCAGCGGTCGGCCAAGCGCTTCATGGGGATGGTCGCGCAGATCACTCACGAGGGCGACGCGGCGATCGTGTCGACTCCACCTGGACCGCCGAAACGGATCGACGGCTACACCGTCGGGGTGATTCCGAATCTCGAGGGGTCTGCCCCGCATCGGGGGGAGGTCCATACGGACGGTGACGAGTTCCTGTATCTCGTGAACGGAGCGATCGAGGTGGTCCTCGACGAGCAGACGATCGGCGCCGAGACAACCGTTGTATTGCGGGAGGGCGATGCGTTTGTCGTCCCGCGTGGCGTCTGGCACAGGATCCGAGTGATCGAGCCCGCGTACTTCGTGCACGTCACACCAAGCCCGAACGGCGGGCACCGACCCTCTAGTCCGACGATCTGTCAGCAATAGAGCGTGCTGGCGATAACTCTCATCGGGACCGGACGACATGCGGCGCGGCGCGCCGAGCGAAGGAGCAACGATGACCGATAGGGCAGCGCCGCCGGCCGAAATCCGGTGGTGTTGGGACCAGGCGAGGGTCGGGCGTATCCGATGGGCCGCATCTCGGCGAACTTCAAGGCCGACGGTGCCGAGACCGGCGATGGATATTCGATCTCGGAGTGGTGGGAGGGATGCCGTTCCTGAAGCGACCCCGCGTCGCGTGAGGTGACGCACGCCCATAGCAGGCAGCACCGTGCGCGCGGTGCTGCAGCGCGTTGCCCGTACCCGTGGTCACGATTTCGCGCGTATGTGCGCGTTTTCGTGACCACGGTGCGGTCCTATGCGAGTGCGCCCTATTCGATCGCGTGGGCGGTGAAGAACTTGGCCAAGGCTTGTCCGACGAGCGCTTCGGGGAGCGAGTCATATCCTGTCTGTGGATCGCTACCAACCCGCCATGACCTTCGGCGAAGAGACCGCCGCGCGGTACGACGCCATCAGCACGCGCGGGGATGAGGACGCAACCGTCGAGTTCCTCGAGCAGCTCGCACGCGGCGGCCCCGCACTCGAGCTCGCGATCGGCACCGGCCGGATCGCGCTGCCGCTCGCGGCTCGCCGCGTCGTCGTCGACGGCATCGACATCTCGCCCGCGATGTTGGCCCGACCGCGCGCGAAGACGGGCGGCGACAAGATTGCTGTCACGATCGGCGACTTCGCGGACGTGCCCGTCTCCGGTACGTACCGATTGGTGTACGTCGTGTTCAACACGCTGTTCAACCTGATGACGCAGCACGACCAAGTGCGCTGCTTCGAGAACGTTGCCGCTCACCTCGCCGACGATGGTGCGTTCGTCGCCGAGGGCTTCGTGCCGAGCTTCCTCTACCGCTTACGCGACGAGCAGTACGTGGACGCCGAATCGCTCGGCGTCGACCACCTCGTCCTCGACGTTGGTCGCCACGATCCCGTCGAGCAACGACTCGACGAGAGTCACGTCGTCCTCTCCGACAAGGGTGTGCGCCTGACACCGATCGTCACCAGGTACGTGTGGCCGAGCGAGCTCGATCTCATGGCCCGGATCGCCGAGCTGCGCCTCGAGGAACGGTGGGTCGGGTGGCGCCGAGAACCGTTCGCGGCCACCGGTCGCAACTGCATCTCTGTCTACCGCCGCTGACGCTTGTGTGAGCCGATGACTTTTTTCGCGTAGAACGGTCAGGCACCGTGAAGGGCCGAACCGTCGACGACAGGAGCCGCGCAATGCCCCGCATCACTCCCAACCTCTGGTTCGACACACAGGGCGAGGAAGCCGCCGAGTTCTACGTGTCGGTGTTTCCCAACTCGAAGATCACCAACGTCACGCACTACACCGACGCGGGCCCGGGACCGGTCGGCAGCGTGCCGACCGTCGACTTCGTGCTCGACGGCCAGGAGCTCACCGCGATCAACGGCGGGCCCGACTTTACGTTCAACGAGGCGATCTCACTCCTGATCAACTGCGAGGACCAAGACGAGGTCGACTACTACTGGGCCAAGCCCACCGAGGGCGGCGAGGAAGTCCAGTGCGGCTGGCTCAAGGACAAGTACGGCCTCGCATGGCAAATCGTCCCGGAGGGCATGCCGGAATTGCTCAACGACTCGGAGAAAGGACGCGCGACGCGAGCCATGCAAGCGATGCTCGGCATGAAGAAGCTCGACATCGGCGCGCTCCAGGCCGCCGCGGACGGGCGGTAGCGCGCTACAGGTCGCGGCGCGCGTCTTCGATAGCGCGGTGCAACTGCGCGCGGATTTCGAGGTCGGGAACGGCGTCGACGCTGTCGTACTGCCGCCCGCCGACCATGACCCGTGTCTTGGACCGAATGGCCGGCGGCTCGGACGGAATCGTCGGGCCCGCGCCGCGCTCGCGGTGGGCGCCCTCGATTGCGCGCTGCAGCTGGGCGCGAATCTCGGGATCGGGGACGTCCTCGACGCGGCCGTACTCTTCGCCGTTCACCATGATGCGCGTCGAGTCTCGTTGCTCGGCCACGAGTGCCGCGTCCCACGTGAGCACCTCGTCGTGGCCGCGCAAGCGGACCAGGCCGCCTACGAGACCGACGACGCCGAGCGCGACGAGGACGATCACCAGCACGATCACGTGGGGATGATCGGCGGAACCGCGTGGCCGCTTGACCCAATCGGCTCAGCCGGTGGTCGCGAGAATCTCGTCGACGATGTCGAGTGTCGTCTCGGGGTGGAGGAACGCCAGCCGGGCGACGGACTCGCCCTTCCAGCGCGACGGCGTGACGAACGCGATCTGTTCGTCCAGCAGACGCGCCGACCAGGCCTCGTAGTCGGCCGTACTCCAACCGATCCGGCGGAACAGCACGATCGACAACTCGGGTTCCCGGACCAGCTCGAGATGGGGAAGCCCGCGGATGCGATCGGCCGCGGCGCGCGCCGTTGCGAGGACGTGTTCGATCGCGTCACGGTAGGCATCGGTGCCGTGCACTGCGAGCGAGAACCACAGTGGCAGGCCGCGCGCGCGGCGGGTGAGGTGATACGCGTAGTCGGTTGGGTTCCATGCGTCGCCGTCTTCATGGATGACATCGAGGTACGACGCGTGCTGTGTGTGCACCGCGCGCGCGAGCGCAGGGTCGCGGTATAGGAGCGCGGCGCAGTCGAACGGTGCGTACAGCCACTTGTGCGGATCGACGACAAGGGAATCGGCGTGCTCGATCCCTGCGAATCGCGACCGCGCGCTCGGCGCAAGCAGCGCCGCGCCGCCGTACGCGGCGTCGACGTGCATCCAGATCCGGTACTCGGCGCACACCGCGGCGACGCTGGCGAGATCGTCGACGAGTCCGGCGTTCGTGGTACCCGCGGTCGTCGCGACCGCGCACACGCGCGCGGGATCGTCGATCGCCGCGCGCACGGTCTCGCCGGTCAGCCGGTCGTCCACTGTGGCGCACACCAGCGGCTCGAGGTCGAGCAGGCGCATGGTCGCGGCGATGGACGAGTGGCTCTGCGCGCTCACCGCGATCTGCAGCCGGTGATCATTCGGCGCGCCCCGGCTGCGGGCGGTCTCGCGCGCGACCGCCAGCGCCGACAGGTTCGCTGCGGATCCCCCGGACACAAAGCAGCCACCGGCGTTCGGCGGCAACCCCGCCGAGTCGGCGATCACTTGCAGCGCCTGGTTCTCTGCGTGCACCGCGCCCGCGGCTTCGAGCCACGAGATGCCCGAGAGCGACGAGCACGACACGACCATGTCGAACAGCAAGCTCGCCTTCGTCGGCGCCGCGGGGATGAACGCCAAGAAACGCGGGCTGTCGCACGAGATCACCGCCGGCGCGAGCGTCTCGGCGAAGAGCGCCAGGATTGCTTCGGGATCGTTGCCGGTCGGGCCGATCGGGCTCGGCGCCCGGCGATCAAGTTCGGGTGCAGTCGCCGTATTGTCGAGCGGAACGGGCACCGTGCGCAACCGGTCGTCGGTGTACGCGAGGACGGCGCGAGAGATGCGTTCGGTCAGCGCGTCGTAACGGTGCATCGGCCGCGCACCGTAGCGCCATCGCGTGCCGACACCGGTGTTTGTACCGCAGCGGTTGCTCAGCAGCCAGCGCGGTACAAATGCTCGGGGCGGGTTAGCTCGTGAGGCGGATACGCAGCTTGTCGATTCCGGCACCGAGGTGTTCGCGCGCTTCGGCGCGCGTGCATCCGAGCGTGTCGCCGAGGTCCTTGATCGACACGGGGGGCTCGCCGTCGAGACCGAACCGACGGACAACCGCTTTGTGCTCGGCGTCGGAGAGGGAGTCGAACGCGTGCCGGTCGACGCGCAACTCGAGCGCGTCCAGGTCAGGCTCACGGTCGTCGACGAGGTCGGGACCGACGGGAACGTCCGGGTACGGCCAGCCGTCGTCGCTCGGGAACAGCGGGAGTGTGGACCGGGACATCACGTTCCTCCCTGGGCGTTCCTCCCTGAAGCAGGGATGCTCCCATCGTGGACCCACCGTTGCGCGTCGTCAACGGTGATGACGCCGCGCGCGCGATACCGGCGCGGGAGGCTCCGCGGCCGCGAGGACCGCACGCGCATCGATGACTCCGGCCCGCGGGTCGGCGGGCCGGCCGCGCAGCGCCGCGGCCGCGACCTCGAGCGCCGCCAACCAGGGGCTGGGTTCACGCTCGCGCCCACGCCCGCCGATCGTGCGCGCCCGTGCCCACGTGAGGTGCAGCTCATCGCGCGGCCGGCTGAGCGCAACGTGCAGCAACCGCCGCTCTTCGGCCACGCCGCCGGGGTCGGTGGCGATCGGCACCAGTCCGCGTTCGATGCCCGTCACGAACACGACCGCCCATTCCAGACCTTTGGCGCGATGGAACGTCAACAGGTCGACACCGTCCCGGCCGGAGGTGTCGCCGCGCGTCGCCAGGTCGAGCCACGCGACGAAACCCGACAGATTGCCCGAAGCGCCATCGGCCGCGAGATACTCCCGACCGAGGTGGACGAGCGCGTCTCGATGCGCGCGCAGCTCCTGTGTCTCCTCGGCAGGCGGGAGCTCCTCGGTCGCGAGGTCGGCGAGATGATCGGTGAACGGGCGGCCGGGCGCGGCGCGTTCGGCCGCGCGCAACTCCTCGAGGAGCAGCCGGACGACAGCCCGGTCGGCGAATCGATCGGTTCCCGGCATCCGGTACGGAATCCCGCGGCGCGCGCACGCGGCTTCGAAAGGCGCCGACTGCGCGTTGGTACGGAACAAGACTGCCATCTGCGACCAGGTAATCCCGTCGGTGAAGGCCTGCCACAGACCTTGCGCGACGGCGGCCGCCTCCGCGCCCTCGTCGTCGTACGCGCGTGCGCGCGGCGCGCCACCCTCGGCCCGGACTGCGTGCGCGGGCGGTCGCTCGACCCCGGCGGCCGGGCCGAGCACGGACTCCGAGATCGCGACCACTTGCGGCGTCGACCGGTAGTTGCGATCGAGCGCGACCACCGTGGCGCCCGGAAACCAGGTCGCGAACTCGCGAAGCGGTGTGGCGTCGGCGCCGGCGAATCCATAGATGGCCTGCGCGACATCGCCGACGACACAGAGGTCGTCCCGGTCGCCGAGCCACGCCCGCAGCAGGCGCACTTGGAGTGGGGTGGCGTCTTGGAACTCGTCGACGAACAGGTGCCGGAACCGCCAGCGCTGCGCGGCGGCGAACACTTCGTCGCGTTCTATGGCGTCGGCGCAGCGCCCGAGCAGGTCGTCGAAGTCGCAGGTCCGCTGCCGCCTCTTCTCGGCTTCGTAGCGCGCGTAGATCGTCGCCATGTCCCCAAGGGTGCCGGGTGGTCGGCGGTCATGGGCGCGCGCCGCGTCGGCGTACTGCTCGGGGGTGTACCGGCGCGCCTTGGCCCACCCGATCTCGGCTGCGATGTCCGCCAGCGCCCGCCGCAGCCCGCTGCCTCGGACGAGCGGCGCCAGGATGCGGGTCCGGCTGGCCACGACCACCGGCGGCTCACCGCCCTGTTCGGCCGTGTGGCGCCGGAGTTGCGCGAGGGCGAGCGCATGGAAGGTTCCCGCGGTGACGCCCGCGACACGCGCGCCGCGCAGGCGATCGACCAGTTCGCCCGCCGCCTTGCGGGTGAACGTCACCGCCAGCACGTGATTGCCATCAGCGCGGCCTTCGCGGATGCGCCACGCGATCCGACGTGTGAGCACCCGAGTCTTGCCCGAACCCGCCGGCGCGAGGATCGCGAGCGGCGCGCCGGGTGACGTCACTGCCGCGCGTTGACGCGCGTCGAGGTCGTCAAGCAGCTGATCGTGTGACACTGAGCCCGACCGTAGCGAACGTGTGCGCCAACATCCTCAGGCGTCCGCGCACACACGACGCGGAAGGGCCCCGACGCGGAAGGGCCCCGACGCGGAAGGGCCCCGAGTAGTCATCGCTGCCGAAACAGCTCCGAACTCCTCGGGGCCTCCTCCTTGCACTGCGACCGTCCCGAAAGCAGCCCTTGCGGGCGCTCCCGGCACCATCACCGTGCGACGCGCGCTGCCCGAAGGCAACTCACGGCCGATCCGCTCGTGCGCCCGTTCCTCTCCTTCACCGACTGGCGTATGCCTTCCGGTGTTGGTTCGGAGTCCGACGCATCGGCGAACCGGCGAGCGCCAACTTACGTCTCGCGCATGATGGTGGTCAAGAAGAAATTCGCGCGTACGTTGGCGCACGTGCACGTGTCGCGACGACGGTTCGAGCACTTGGTCGGCGAAGCGCTCGACGCGCTGCCCGCCGACCTGCTCGAACGCGCGGAGAACGTCGTCGTGTTCGTGGAGGATCGACCCACGCGCGAACAGATCGCCGCGTCGCAGGGGCCCGACGAGGACAACGGCGACCCGCACGAAGACGCAGTGTTCGGACTGTACGAGGGCGTCGCCCACACGGACCGTGGGATCGATCCCCCCTTCGTGCCCGACCGCATCACGCTGTTCCGGCTGGCATTGGCCGCGGCGTGCGCCGACGAGGACGAACTGTTCGAGGAAATACGGGTGACGCTCGTCCACGAATTCGCCCACCACTTCGGGATCGACGACGATCGCCTCGACGAGCTCGGCTGGGCGTGACCCAGCTTCACGGGAGGTCATCATGCGGGTGAGCTGCGTGACCATTGACTGCGAGGACCCGCCGCGCCTGGTCGACTTTTGGGCCGCGGCGTTGCGCTACACCCCTCGCGGAAACACCGTGTGGCCGCCAGACGGGATCGGTCCCTGCCTGGAGTTCATAGTCGTTCCCGAACCGAAGGCGGCCAAGAACCGAGTGCACCTCGGCTTCAATGTCTCGGGCCTGGACGCCGAGATCGAACGACTCGTCGGACTGGGTGCGACGGTTGCCTGGGAGGAGGAGTTCCCCGCCGATGTGCCGTACCGCAACGTGGTGCTGCGCGATCCCGAAGGCAACGAGTTCTGCCTCGGACTCTCGGCGGGACGCCTGGTGCGGGACACCGCGGCGGAGCTCTCGGCCCTGCTCGGCGACCTCGCCGCGGCCGACCTGCCGCGGGAAGTGACGACACGCATAAATCGCGCGCTCACTTCCGGTCGCTTCCTTGCCGACTTTCCCTTGTAGCCGCGCGTGAAATGGCGCACGGAGACGGTATAGGTAGGGCGATGGAAATCGAGCTGGTCCGCGGCACCCGCCGACGCAAGCATGTCGAAGGAGTGCTGGTCGGGGACACCCTTCGCGTGTCGTTCCCCTACCGGATGTCACGCGCCGAAGCCGAACAGGTCGCGCTCGAGCTGGCCGATCGAATGCGCCGGCGTGCGGACCCCGTCTGCATCGACGTCGCGGCTCGGGCCCGGCGGCTCGCCCGCGAGCACGGGTTCCCGCGGCCCCGGCGGGTCGAGTGGTCCTCCCAGCAGGTCTCGCGCTGGGGGTCGTGCACCGTCGACGACGGTGTTATCCGCGTGTCGAGCCGCCTCGCCCAGTATCCGCCGTGGGTGCTCGACTACGTGCTGGTGCACGAGCTCGCCCATCTGCTCGTTCCCCATCACGGCCCCCGCCACGACGACCTCGTCAATCGGTTCCCGCGGGCGGAGCGGGCCCGCGGCTTTCTCGTGGCCAAGGATCTCGACCCCGACGACTTCGACGAGCCGGAGGCTCCGCTGTCCCGCCACGACATGCGCCCGTAGGGTGCGAAGTCGCGCCTCGACAATCGGGCTTGGTCGGCATTCGCGCGCGATGCGGCGTGTTCCTCGGCGCGCTGCGCTGATCGGTTTACGATCAGCGCATGCCCTACCCGCGCCGGCTGCTCAAGGAGGGCGAGGACGTCGCCCTCGACCTCAAGCCCCACTGGTGGTTCTTCTCGAAACAGATCCTTGTGGGCATCCCGCTGTGGATCCTGTTCCTCTTGCTGTTCACGTGGTCGGGCGGCACGCTCGAAGACGTGAGCTGGTGGGTCTGGGCGGTCGTCGCGCTGGTGTGGGCGGGCTGGCTCGCGATCAAGTGGCTGGACTGGCGGTTCACGCACTTCGTCGTCACGAGCGACCGCGTGATCTCTCGCACCGGCGTGCTCGCCAAGCGCGGCACCGAGATCCCGCTCGACCGGATCAACAACATCAACTTCAGCCAGGGTGTGTGGGAACGGATCATCGGCGCCGGCACCCTGGATGTCGAGTCCGCCGGCCAAGACGGCCAATCGACGTTCTCCGACGTGCAGCACCCCGACGCGGTGCAACAGGAGATCTATCGCCAGATCGAGGTCAACCAACGGACGCGTGCGAGCTGGAGCGCGCCGGCCGCCGCCGCGGCGGCCGCGTCGTCCGCGCCGGTGTCGGAGAGCATTCCCGACCAGCTCCAGAAGCTGGCCGAACTGCGCGACAACGGTGTGATCAGCGCGGCGGAGTTCGAGGCCAAGAAGGCGCAACTGCTCGAACGCATGTAGGGAGCGCGAGTGCGGATCGTCTCGCTCGTCCCCTCCGCGACCGAGACCCTGTACGCGCTCGGCGTCGCGCCGGTTGGGGTGAGTCGATTCTGTGATGTGACCGGTCCGGCGATCGTCGGCGGTACGAAGAACCCGGACGTCGCAACCATCGTGGCCCTTGCTCCTGACCTCGTCGTGGTGAACGACGAGGAGAACCGCGCCGAGGATGCCGACGCGCTGACCGTGGCCGGCCTTCGATTGCATTCGATGTCGCCGCGGTCGGTCGCCGACGTCGAGCCGGCGGTGCGGGCGTTGGCGCGCGCCGTCGGTGCGCCGGCCCCACCGACCGTCTCACCAAAAGTCGTGCCGACGCGCGCGACAGCGTTCTGCGCGGTCTGGCGCCGCCCGTGGATGTCGATCGCATCCGACACGTATGGCTCGTCGCTGCTCGAGCTGATCGGCGTGCGCAACGTATGCGCGGACGCGTCGACTCGCTACCCGGAACTCACGCTCACTGAGATCGCCGCGCACTCGCCCGACCTCGTGTTGTTGCCGAGCGAGCCGTACGCGTTCGCCGCCCGCCATATTCCCGAGGTGCAGAGCGCGTTGCCCGACGCGCAGGTATTGCTCGTGGACGGACGCGATCTGTTCTGGTGGGGCGCGCGCACACCTGCGGCGGCCGATCGACTGGCCGGCGCGCTATTCGGCGATGCCGGGCGCGCCGAGCTCGCGTAGCGCGTTCCGAAGGCGAGTCGCGGCGTCGGCGAGCGCGTCGGATGCGGGCGCGGGGTCGGCGTTCGCGAACGACAACTCGCCGGGGCTGTTGATCGGGACGATGTGCAGATGCACGTGGGGCACTTCGTCGCCGACGACGAGCACCCCGACGCGGCGCGGTTGCCACGCGCGCTCCTGGCCGCGGCCAACCCACTGTGCGACCTGGAACAGGTGGCCGGCGAGATCGGGGTCGAGATCGATCCAGTGGTCGACCTCGTCGCGCGGCACGACCAGTGTGTGCCCCGGTTTCATCGGATTGATCGACAAGAGCGCGACGACACGATCGTCGCGCCACACGAAGGTACCGGGCAGCTCACCGTTGATGATGCGCGTGAACACGGTCGGCATCGTGTTACTCCTCGATTGTCGCGGCGCCGTCGGTGGCTCGCACTGTGAACGCGTCTGCGGTCAGAGACGTCATCGTTGCATACTTGACCGACACCGGTTCGGCGATGTCGACATCCGTCGGCACGAGCGCGACGACGCACCCACCGAAGCCGGCGCCGGTCAACCGCGCGCCGAGCGCGCCGTGCCCGACCAACAGGTCGACGAGCAGATCGAGCTCGGGCGTGGACACCCTGAAGTCGCTTCGCAGTGACGCGTGGCTGGCGAGCATCGAGCGGCCGGCGGCGTCGACGTCGCCGCGTCGCAGTGCGGCCGCGCACTCGAGCACGCGCGCGTTCTCGGAGACGACGTGGCGCGCGATTGGGTCGTGGGCGACCTGTTCGGCGGTGGCGTCTCGCAATGTCGCGATGTCAAGGTTGGCGGACGCGAGCTCGCACGCGGCGCGGCGCTGCGCGTACGCGCTGTGCTCCAGTTGGCGCGCCAGGCCGCTGTGCACGACGAGGATCTCGACCGAGTCGGGCAACGGCAACGGATCGACATGTCGCGAGCGACAGTCGACGAGGAGCGCGTGCCCAGCGCGCCCGTGCACGCTCGCCAGCTGATCCATGAGCCCGCACGGCACACCCGACGCCAGATGCTCAGCGGCTTGCGCGACGAGCGCGACCTGCCCGCCCGCGAGCGTCGGATCGGCAGTCATCGCGACTGCGACCGCGAACGCGGCGCTGGACGACAACCCCGATCCGACCGGAATCGTGGACGCGACGGTGGCGTTGAAGCCGACGGTCGGGCGACCGCGATCCGCGAGCACGCGCAACACCGCGACGACCAGGCGACCCCAGGCCGGCACGACCGAAGCGATCGGCGCATCGGCAGATGTGTCCAGCTCGCTGCCGAGCGCGTCCGAACGCACGACGACGCGGCCGTCCGCGCGCGCCGACGACGTCAACACGACCTCGCGGTCGATTGCGACGGGCAGACACCAGCCGTCCTGGTAGTCGGTGTGGTCGCCGATGAGATTCACGCGCCCCGGCGCACGGGTCGTTCGTTGCGTCATGCACTGTCAGTATCGCCCGCGGTAGAACTACAGCGTGAAGGCCATCTTCCTCCTCGCTGACGCCGCGCAGGTTGCGGAGGGAAAACTCAACCTGTTGGGCGCGGGATGGTCGATCACGTCGGGTCAGGTACCGAGCGCGCTCGCCGTCAAGATCGACGTGCCGTGGAACGACGCGAACGCGCCCCACACGCTCGCGCTGCGGTTGCTCGACTCCGACGGCAACCAGATCCTCGATCTCGGCACGCAAACGTTCGAGGTCGGCCGGCCGGCTGGACTGCCGCCGGGCACGAGCATCGATCACGTCATGGCCGTCAATCTCGGACCGCTGCCGATGTTGGCGCCGGGCGAGCGGTACGTGTGGGAGCTCGCGATCGACGGTCATGTCGACGACGACTGGCGCAACGCGTTCTACGTCCGTCCTGCGTCGCCACCGACCTAGAACGACGACGACCTTCAGACCTCGCGCAGTTGGCGCGCCGCCGTTTCGGGCTCGACGGGGTTCTGCAGCACGCCGCTCCCCAGTTCTCCCGACGCGACGTAGCGGGCAAGGCCGGGTGCGCGGAGCGGCGGCGCGGTGTGCGCGTGCACGTGCCATTCGTCGCCGCCGGCCGCGGCCGCTTGGTGAAACCACAGCAGGTACGGAAGTGGCGTGGACCACAGCGCGTCGTAGCGCCCGAGCACGTCGACGAGCAACGCCGAGAGGTCGTCGCGGCTCGCGTCGTCGAGCGCCGCCAACGAGTCGATGTGGGTGCGTGACGCGAGCCGCAGACCGTACGGGTAGGCGGCGGCGTACGGCACGTATGCCACCCAAGCCGGGCGCTCGGCGACGATGCGGCGGCCGTCGGCGAGCTCGCCCTCGAGCTCGGAGCACACGGCACACCCGTGCTCGCGTGCGATGGCGGCCTCGTTGGCGGGAACCGGCGGGATGAACGAATAGCCGTAGATCTGCCCGTGCGGGTGGTCGACCGTCGCGCCGGCCTCACGGCCGCGGTTCTCGAACACGAGCACGTACTCGACCTCGGGGTGCGCCAACAGCGCAACGGTTCGCGCCGCCCACACGTCGACGACGCGTCGAACCTGTTCGACTGGCAAGGTCGACAACGACGCGTCGTGCTGCGGTGCGAACAGCACGACCTCGCTGGCACCCGCGGCCGGCACCGAACGGGTGCGCGCCGTCTGCGCAGCGGCGAGGTCGACGGCGTCGCCGGGCGCGAACGCCGGCCACCGATTCGGGAACCAGCGCACGTCGTAGTCGGCAGGTGCTTCGAGCCCGCCGGGGCAGAACGGGCACCCGTCGGTCGCGGCGGGAAGATGCGGACGGTCCTGGCGGTGGCCGACGACGTTCACCCACTCGCGGGTGTAGGGATCGAAGCGCAACTCGGCCATCGGGACATACTGACGCGCGTGGCGGCGGCGTTCGGGATCCGCAAGATGTCGACCGCCGACATCGGGCCGGTGTCGGCCGCGATGGCCCGAGCGTTCTTCGACGACCCCCTCCAGGTGTGGGCACTGCCGGATCCGAACCACCGACTCGAAGCGCTCGAGCGCATGTTCGCGTTGCAGAGTCGTCACATGAGCGTGCCGCCGGAGGAGTCGTACACCGACAGCACGCGCTCGTGTGCGGCGTACTGGGCGCCGCCCGGTCGACACGTTCCCGACTCGGACGCGCTGGCCGCGCTCACGCCGCTGGTCGAGATCGTCGGCGCCGGCGCGCTCACTCGTCTGCAGGCCGCGTTCGCGGCGATGAGCGCCGCGCACCCGTCCGAACCACACTTCTATCTCCAAGGTCTCGGCACCGACCCGCGCCGCCAACGCGAGGGCCTCGGGGCAGCGGCGATGGCACCCGTGCTCGAACGCTGCGACACGGGGTCGATTCCCGCGTACTTGGAGAGCACGAAGGAACAGGACGTGCGCTTCTACGAGCGGCACGGGTTTGCGGTCACGGAGACAATCACGGCACCGCCTGACGGCCCGCCGCTGTGGTGCATGTGGCGCGCACCTCGGTCGTGACGAACCGGCTAGCAGGTTCGGCGGATCACGGGGAGCACCTCTGACGCGAATCGTTCGAGACCGTCTCGGTCGAACGGCGCGCGCATCGCGAGGATGACGAACGATGCGCCCGCGTCTACGTACGCGCCGACCTTGTCGACCATCTCTTGCACCGTGCCCGACAACACGCCCGGCTTCACGTATTCCGACATCGGCCCGAACTGCGCCCGCAACTCCTCGTCGCTGAACGCCATCCCGACGTTCACGGACTTCGTAATGTCGGCCGGATCACGCCCGACGTCGTCGCAGTGCTCTTCGAGCACCTTCGCCTTGTGCGCCCACGTGTCGGGTCCGATGAACGGCACGTTCCAGCCGTCTGCGTATTGGGCGCAGATTCGCAGGGTCTTGCGTTCGCCGCCGCCGCCGACCCAGATCGGCAGCCGTGCCTGCACCGGCTTGGGTTCGCACGCGGCGTCGCGCATCGTGAAGAACTCACCGGCGAACGTCGTGCGCTCCTGCGTCAAGAGTCCGCGTACGCACTGGATGTACTCGTTCAGCATGCGCAGCCGTTGACCGGCACTGCCGTAGTCGAGTCCGTACGCCTCGTACTCCTGGCGCAACCACCCGCCGCCGAGGCCGAGAACGACGCGACCTTCCGCGACCTGGTCGAGTGTCGCCATCGCGTTGGCGAGCACGGCCGGGTGTCGATATCCCGCGGAGTACACGAGCGATCCGCACAGGACACGGCTGGTTTGGGCGGCGAGCGCGGTGTGGGTGGTGATCGCTTCGAGGCAGTGGGGGTTGCCGGTGTTGTCGGCTGCGTAGAAGTGGTCCCACACCGATATCCAGTCGAACCCGAGCTCTTCGATGCGCTGCCACAGCGTGCGCAGCTCGGCGATCGTCGTGTTCTGCAAGCCCGCGTGAACGCCGAAGCGGACGTCCATTCCTACAGCTCCGCAAGGTGGGGCGCGACTTCGGCCGCGATCAGTCGCACGTGGTCGAGGTCCTCGAGATCGAGAACCTGGAGATACACAGTCTCGGCGCCCGCGTCGGCGTAGGCGCGGATGCGTTCGACCGCCTCCGCCGCTGTGCCGGCGGCGCCGTTCTCGCGCAACTCGCCCGGCTCGCGTCCGATCGCGGCGGCGCGGCGCGCCAATGTCGCGTCGTCCTGCGCGACGCACGCGACGAGCGCGACCGTGAATCGCATGCTGGCGGGATCACGATCCTGCGCCTCACAGGCGCGGCGCACGTGGTCGCAGCCCTCGCGGTAGTACGGCAGCGGCGGGAAGGGCAGGTTGAACTCGTCGGCGTACCGAGCGGCGAGCCGGGGCGTGCGCGTGGCGCCGTAGCCGCCCATGACGATCGGCGGGCGGGGCTCCTGACGCGGCTTGGGAAGGCCGGGGGAGTCGACGACCGAGTGTCGCCGGCCTTCGTAGGTGAACGTCTTGCCGGGCGGCGTCTCCCACAGGCCGGCGAGGATCGCGAGCTGATCTTCGAGCATCTCCAAGCGTTCACCCGTCGGCGGGAACGGAATTCCGTGCGCGCGGTGCTCGGTGTCATACCATCCTGCGCCGATTCCGAGCTCGATGCGGCCGCCGCTCATCTCGTCGGCTTGGGCGACGGAGATCGCCAGCGGCCCCGGGAACCGAAAGGTGACGGGTGTCACGAGGGTGCCCAGTCGGATGCGTTTGGTCTCCCGGCCGAGCGCGGCGAGCGTGACCCATGCATCGGTTGGACCAGGGACTCCGTCACTGTCGCCCATGGCGAGATAGTGATCGGACCGGAAGAACGCGTCGAAGCCCAGATGCTCGCTGAGCTGTGCGAGGGTCAGCAACTGGGCGTAGGTCGCGCCCTGCTGCGGTTCTGTCAAGATGCGGATCCGCATTCCGGCGACCGTAACGCGCTCGCCGCGCAGCGCGTAAGGTCGGCGCGTGCTCGATGTCGACCGGTGGCCCACCCTGGTGCGGCCGCTGTTCGTCGTCGCCCTGTCGGGGTGGGTCGACGCCGGCGGCGCGGGCGCGGGTGCCGCGAGCGCGCTCGTAGACCAGCTTTCCGACTGCGACGAGTTCGCGCGTCTGGATCTGGCCGACCTCCTCGACCTCCAGCAGACCCGCCCGACTGCCCGGTTCGAGGATGGCGGCCTGCGGGTCATCGACTGGCCCCGGCTGACCCTCGTCGCCGGCCGCGCCGGGCGTGATGTCGTCGTCTGCACCGGCCCGGAGCCGTCGCTGCGCTGGCCCGCGGTCACGACGGCGATCGTCGAGGTCGCGGCCCGCCTCGGCGTCACTGACGCCGCCACGCTGGGCGGTATGCCGGCCCTGACCTCGCACCGCCGCCCGCCGCCCGTCCTCACCACCGCGACCAGCCGCTCGCTGGCCCAAGAGGTCGGGCCGGTGCGCGCGGACTACGTGGGGCCGACGGGTCTCCAGACGGTCGTGCAGCGGGCACTCGGAGAGGCCGGCATCGGCTGCGTGGGCCTGTGGGTGCAGGTCCCGCAGTACGTGTCCGGGTCGCCGTCGCCGCCCGCCGTGCGGGCGCTGCTGGCCCGGCTGGCCGAGCTGGGCCGACTCGACGTCGTGCTCGCGGGGCTCGATGTGCGCGCGGCGGCGTACCTGGATCGGGTGGAAGCGGGCCTCGCGGCTCGGCCGGACGTGAAGGAGATCGTCGACCGGCTCGATGAGGCGGTCGACGCGGGCCCGCAGGGGCCCGAACCGGCCGACGGTGGGGCCCTGGTCGCCGAAATCGAGCGGTTCCTGCGCACCCAGGACGGGCCCGGACACTGACCGCCCGGGGACTCGCGTGACTCGCGTCACGTTCGGTCCCGAGAAGCGGACATTCCACGGCGCTTTGCTACTCCCGGTGACCGAGGTCATGGAGGAATGGCTGCTTGGGGCTACGGACGCGCGCGCGCCGTGCCGAGAACTTCTTGTCCCCAGAAACAGGGAATGTCGCTGATGAGCGGGCCATGGCCGGATGCCAGACCCGGAATGAGGAGGAAGACAGTGGACCTGACGCCAAGCAAGCGGTCGATACGACCCGGGCGGTGGGGAGTGACCGCAGGTGTCGCGCTCATCGCGCTCGGCCTGCTGTCGTTCAACGCCTTCGCCACGTTCACCGCCCAGGTGACGCCGACGCACGCGACGGATACCGGTGACATGGAGCTCGCCTGTAACCCCGTCGGCTGCGGCAACGCCGTGAATAGCCGGATCTCCGTCGCGTCCACCGACATTGCGCCGGGCGACACCATGCAGCGCACCCTGACCCTCACCGTGACGAACAACGGCGACGTCATGTCCTCGCTGACATTCACCGGGAACGGCACGGGCACCGACTCGTTCCTGACCGACGACACGAACGGCCTGCAGATCTGGATCGCCAAGTGCAGCGCCCCGTGGACCGAAGCGGGTGTGTCACCCGCCTACACCTACACCTGCGCCGGCCCCGCCATCCAGAGCGACGTGCTCGGCACGAGTGTTAGCCCCGTGAACTTCGACAACCAAGCGGCTGCGGCGCTCACCAACGTGACATTGACCGACGGTGCGACCAACTACCTGATGGCGAAGCTCACGTTCCCGTCGGCGGCGCCGGACACGATGGAAGGGCAGGCGTCGACGCTCAGCCTCCAGTTCGACGGTGTCCAGCGGGCTGGCACCAACAAGTAGCCCAACGTGATGAGAGCGGGTGGCCGTCGCCGGATGGCCATCCGCTCGGTTCACTACCGAGCGGATGGCAGGACAGGGGCCTTCGCTCGACGCGCACTGAAGGCGAGCGCGGCCGTTGCGACGGCCGCGCTCGTTGCGTTGTCGATCGGTGCGTCGATCGGCCGCTGGCGGGTCGTGCCCGTCTACGGCGCAGGCGACCAGACGAACGTCGGGCGCGGCGATCTCGTGATGTTGGTCCCGATGCCCGCGGTCTCAGTGCAGGAGGGCGACAAGGTCTTCTTCTCGATCTCGGGCGAACGGCCGGCCGTACGCACGGTGATCGAGCTCCAAGACTCGTGGAAACGCCAAGTCGCGGTCGATGTCGGTAACGGTGAGCTGCGGTCGGTCCAGCTCCCGCCGACAGTGCCGCGGGTGACGCGCGTCGTTCCCCACGCGGGCTGGGTGTTCGGCCTGCTCGTCGGCCCCATCCAGGCGATCTTCCTCGTCGCGAACGGGATCCTGCTCATCGCGCTCTCGCAGCGCCGTCCGCACGATCCGCCGCCTCCCGCCACGCAGGCATCCGGCCGGCGCAGCCGGTCGTCCCGACCCCGTCTGCGCGTCGCCGCCGCCGCGATCGGCTCGATCGCGATGGCCCTCGGGGTCGCATTGCTGCAATAGCGCCCGCGCGCGCGACGATGCGCGCATGAGAATGCGAGCGCCGCGATGACGACGAATACCGATCCCGCCGTCGCGCGGCTCACCGGGCCGGACGGGCCGTTCGAGATTGTCGTCGAGGACGTCCTCGGTCGTCCGACGCAGGTCTACAAGACGCGGCTCCAGTCGCTGCGCGACCTCATGGCGCAAAACGTGGCGCGCGCCGACCTCGAATGGTTGGTCCAAGGAGATGAGCGTTACACGTTCGGCGAGCACGACCGGCGGGCGCGCGTGCTCGCGGCGCGTCTGCACGAGCTGGGTGTCGAGCGCGGTGATCGCGTCGCGCTCGTCTCCGCGAATGTGCCCGAGTGGGTCATCACATGGTGGGCGTGCGCGGTCCTCGGCGCCGTCGTTGTGCCGCTGAACGCGTGGTGGAAGACCGAGGAGCTCGAGTTCAGCATCATCGACTCGGCGTCGAAGGTGCTCGTTGCCGATGCGCGACGCGTCGAGATGGTGCGCGAGCGGTTGCCCGAGATGCGCGAGCTCCAACATGTGTTCGCCATTGGTAAGCACGGCGATCATCCCGTGCGGCCCTTCGCGGACTTGATCGCCGATCCCGGCGACCCGGGACTACCGCCTGGCACTGTCTCGGAAGACCTGTACCTGGTCGATCGCGCCAAGGACATGATCATCCGCGCCGGCGAGAATGTGTATTGCGTCGAGGTCGAGCACGTGCTGTTCGACCATCCGGATGTGATCGACGCCGCGGTCGTCGGCGTGCCGCACAAGACTCTCGGCGAAGAGGTCAAGGCCGTCGTCCAGCTCAAGCCGGGTGCCATCGCGACGGTGGACGAGATTCGTGAGTTCTGCCGGAAGCACCTTGGCGACTTCAAGGTTCCCGCGTACGTGGAGCTGCGAGACGAGCCGCTGCCCCGCAATCCCGCCGGCAAGGTGCTGAAGAACCTGTTGCGCGGCGACGAAACCGCCATCGCGGCGGCGGACGACCAGACGCTGTAGTGCTGCGGGACGCGCACGCGGTCGGGAGCTACGTCGCCATCAGCGCGAACGGGCTCGCGGGCCTGTACGCGCTGGCCGCGTGGCGATGGTCGCGGTTCCGTGGCCGTGCCGTGTGGATCGCGACGATCGCGGCCGAGGTCGCGATGCTGCTCGAAGTCGCGCTCGGCACGCTGCTCATCGGCGTGGAGGACTACGAGGTCGCAGACGTCCACGCGTTCTACGGTTTCGTCGCGTTTGCGACCGTCGGCGGTCTCTATTCGTACAAGTACGTGTGGAAGGCACGAGGCTGGTTGGAGCTCGCGTACGGCCTGGGCGGGCTGTTCATCATGGGCCTCGGGATCCGCGCGATCGTCGAGCTCTGAGCTCGCCCGTCATCGGGTGTGTCCTGTCCCCAAAGGACATTTGGGGACGCTGGCGGGTGCGTTCTGTCCCCAAAGGACATTCGGGGACACGGGGCGGGCACGCGCCGCGCAGTACCGTGCGCGCATGGGAAGCGAGCGTCGGCTGCGCGTCATGATCCTGTTCGGCGGTCGTTCCGCCGAACACGACGTCTCACGCGTGACGGCGGCTTGCGTCGCGCAGGCGCTCGACCCGCAGCGCTACGAGGTGATCCCGGTCGGCATCACGACTGCCGGCGCCTGGCTTCTCGCGCGCGAGGCCCAGGCGTTGCTCGACGGCGGGCGCGACGCGTTGCCGAGCGCGTTCGCGGTCGAAGGGTCGGTCTTGGTGCCGCCGACGGATCCCGCGCGCGCCGAGGTCGTCCCGCGCGACGGCGGTGCACCGTTCCGCGTCGACGTGGTGCTGCCGCTCCTGCACGGGCCGTACGGCGAAGACGGCACGGTGCAAGGTCTCCTCGAGCTCGCGGGGTTGCCATACGTCGGGTCGGGTGTGCTCGGTTCCGCGGTCAGCATGGACAAGATCATGATGAAGCGGGCGTTCGCGGCCGCGGGGATTGCCACGGCCCGATTCCTCGCGTTGCGCGACGGCCACGACGCGGCCGCCTTCTGCGATGCGGTCGAACGCGAGCTCGGACTCCCGTGCTTCGTGAAGCCGTCGAACATGGGCTCGTCGGTCGGCGTCGCCAAGGCGCACGATCGCGCCGAGCTCGAAGCAGCAGTGACCCGAGCATTCGTGTACGACGAGTGGATCCTGGCGGAGGAGATGGTGTCCGGCCGCGAGATCGAGGTCGCGGTGCTTGGTGACGACCCGGCCGAAGCATCGGTGCCCGGTGAGATCGTGCCGGGTGCCGAGTTCTACGACTACGCGGACAAATATGAGGATGGCGTCGCCAAGCTCCTCGTGCCGGCGCCGCTCGCGGAAGCTGCCGCGGCCGAAGTGCGGGCACTCGCGATCCGCGCGTTCGAGTCGTGTCGCATCGAGGCGATGGCGCGCGTCGACTTCTTCTACGACGAGTCGGGCCGCGGGTTCGTGTGCAACGAACTCAACACGATCCCGGGATTCACGCCGATATCGATGTATCCGAAGCTATGGGAGGCGACCGGTATCGCGTACAGCGCGCTGCTCGACCGGCTGATCGACCTCGCGGTCGCGCGCCACAACCGCCGCGCGCGCCGCGCCGGCCGCGCGCGCTGATCGCTACAGATGGACGACGGGGCAGGTCAGCGTGCGCGTGATGCCGTCCACGAGCTGGATTTGGGAGACGACCATGCGGCCGAGCTCGTCGATCGATCCAGCCTCGGCGCGTAAGATCACGTCGTAGGGACCGGTGACGTCGTCGGCCTGGACGACGCCCGGCAGGCCGCGCACCGCGTCGACCACCGTGGACGCCTTTCCGACCTCGGTCTGAATCAAGATGTACGCACTGACGGTCACGGCAGCCTCCTCGACTGAGCGCGGCGCATCGTACAAGCAACGTTCATGGGTCGACTCCACGCTCCGCTCCCCTCCGGTCGCTCCGCGGTCGTCTAGCGCCTGGTCCGGGGTTCGGTCGGCGGGTCGCGGCGGGAATAGGGTGACTTCCCCTCTTCTTTCGGGCCCCGAAGGACAGGAGCCGATGACCGTCACGACTGCCACGCCGCCGACGCCCAACCGCAATCTCATCGAGTGGGTTGCGCGCTGGACGGCGATCCTTTCTCCTGACGCCGTCCATTGGTGTGACGGCTCGGAGGCGGAGTACGCCGAGCTGTGCCGGCGGTTGGTCGACAGTGGCACCTTCGTGGCGCTGGACGCGGGCGTGCGCCCCAATTCCTTTTACGCCCGCAGCGATCCCCGCGACGTCGCCCGCGTCGAGGACCGAACATTCATCTGCAGCGAGCGCGAGGAAGACGCGGGCCCGACGAACAACTGGCGGCACCCGGCGCGGATGCGGACCGAGCTCACCGAGCTGTACACGGGCGCAATGCGCGGCCGCACCCTGTACGTCGTCCCGTTTTCGATGGGGCCATTGGGTTCGCCCATCGCGCACATCGGCGTGCAGCTCACCGACTCGGCGTATGTCGCCGCGAGCATGCGCACGATGACGCGCATGGGCGCCGGCGCGCTCGACATCCTCGGGAGCGAGGGCGGGTTCGTCCCGTGCGTGCACTCGGTCGGCATGCCGCTCGCGACCGGCCAGACCGATGTGCCGTGGCCGTGCAGCGACACCAAATACATCGTGCACTTCCCCGAGACGCGCGAGATCATGTCGTACGGGTCGGGCTACGGCGGGAACGCGCTCCTCGGCAAGAAGTGCTTCGCGCTACGGATCGCGTCGGTCATGGCTCGCGACGACGGCTGGCTCGCGGAGCACATGCTCATCCTGAAACTGACGAGCCCGGCCGGTGCCGCCCGCTACGTCGCGGGTGCATTCCCGTCGGCGTGCGGCAAGACCAACCTCGCGATGCTCGTGCCCACCTTGCCCGGTTGGAAGGCCGAGACGGTCGGTGACGACATCTGCTGGATGAAATTCGGTGCTGACGGTCGGCTCTACGCGATCAACCCCGAGTACGGGATGTTCGGCGTCGCGCCCGGCACCGGCATGGACACCAACCCGAACGCGGTCAAGGCGCTCACGCGCAATACCGTGTTCACCAACACCGCACTCACCGACGATGGCGACGTGTGGTGGGAAGGCCTCAGCGTGCCGCCCGAGCACTGCACCGATTGGCGCGGCCAGGACTGGACACCCGAGAGCGACACGCCCGCGGCGCACCCGAACAGCCGCTTCACCGCGCCGTTGAATCAGGTGCCCTCGGTCGCAAGCGAGTGGGAAGACCCGCGAGGAGTGCCGATCTCGGCGATCCTGTTCGGTGGCCGGCGCGCCACGACCGTCCCGCTGGTGACCGAGGCGTTCGACTGGCAACACGGTGTGTTTCTCGGTTCGATCATGGCGTCCGAGACGACGGCGGCCGCGGCCGGCGCGGTCGGTGCGCTGCGTCGTGACCCGTTCGCGATGCTGCCCTTCTGCGGTTACAACATGGGCGACTATTTCGCGCACTGGCTCCGCATTGGTGAAACGGCCGACGCGGCCAAGCTGCCGAAGTTGTTCTACGTCAACTGGTTCCGCCGAGACGAAGACCGCAAGTTCCTGTGGCCGGGCTACGGCGAGAACAGCCGCGTGCTCGCGTGGGTGTTCGAACGGTGCGTCGCAACCGCAGATGCGGTCGACACGCCGATCGGGCGGCTCCCGACGCGCGCGTCCTTCCCGACCACCGGTCTCGACGTGCCCGACGCCGCCCTCGACGAGCTCCTCTCCGTCGATCCGCAAGCGTGGCGGGCCGAGCTGTCCTTGATTGACGCGCACTACGCGTGCTTCGGTGCGCACCTGCCGGCGGCCTTGCGGGACGAGCTCGCCGCGCTGGAGCACCGCCTCTCCGAGTAGCGACGGCACTCGTGGGCATTCTCGGATGGATCATCGTCGGGTTCGTCGCCGGCGCGTTGGCGCGCGCCGTCACCGGTGGCGCCCGGGATATCGGCTGCCTCGGGACGATCGTTGTCGGCGTCGTCGGCGGACTCATCGGCGGCGCGCTCTTCAACGCGGCGGGCGACGAGGGGCTCGGCGAGTTCGGGCTGCGCTCGATGTTCGTCGCGTTCATCGGCGCGTGCGTGCTCCTGCTACTGGTCGGTGTCGCGACGCGTGGTCGCTACGGCGGCCGCCGCCGCTGAGCAGCGCCGGTCAGATCTGGAGTGCGGCCTGCACCGACGTGAGGTCGCGTCGGCCCCGCACGAGCAGTTCTGCTTGCGCCTGCGCCAACGGCGGCGCGAAGTAGTAGCCCTGCACGTAGTCGCAGCCGAGTTCTGCGAGCGCGCGCTTCTGCTGTTCCGTCTCGGCACCCTCGGCGATCACTTCTTGGCCGAGCGCTTGCGCGAGTCTGATGACGGCCGCGATAACCGTCGAGTCGGGCGCCAGCGTGCCGAGCTCGGCCATGAACACCTTGTCGATCTTGACGAGGTCGATCGGGAACTGACGCAGGTACGCGAGCGCGGAGTAGCCGGTGCCGAAGTCGTCGACGGCGAGGCGCACGCCCAACCGCTTCGCGCCTTCGAGCTGGCCGAGGACGTAGTCGGCGTTGCGGACAAGTACCGATTCCGTGATCTCGAGGAGCAGTGACTGGGGGTCGACGTTCGTGCGGAAGATGACGCGCTGCAGGCTGTCGGTGAAGCCCGGCGCGTCGAGTTGGCGGGCACTGACGTTCACCGAGATCGACAGTGGCGCCCGGTCGGGGTGCTGGCTGTTCCAGATCGCGACTTGCCGGCACGCCTGTTCGAGGACCCACTCGCCGATCTCGACGATGAGGTTGGTTTCCTCGGCGAGCCCGATGAAGTCGTCGGGGCCGACGATTCCGTGGTCGGGCCGCGCCCACCGCACGAGTGCCTCGAAGCCGGTGATCTCGTTGGTACGCAACCGCACGACGGGTTGGTAGACGAGACGGAGCTCGGCGCGGTCGAGTGCACCCTGCAGCGCCGCCTCGGTATCACGCCGCCGCTGGACACTCTCGCGCAAGTCGGCGTCGTACAGCTCCCAGCAATTCGGTCCGTCTTGCTTTGCCAGAAACATCGCAGCCTCGGCGTCGCGCAACAGTGATTCGGGCGTACTGGTCGAACCGTCGCCGCGGTGTACGGCGACACCGATGCACACGCTGACCGTCACGACGTGCTGGGACGCGAGAATCGCTTCGCCGAAAGCTTCAACGATGCGCTCGGCTATTGCGATCGCATCCTCAACATTCTCGAGCTCCTCGCACACGACGACGAACTCGTCTCCACCGACCCGCGCGACGGTGTCACCGGGTTGGACCAGCGCGTTCAAGCGCGCCGCGACCTCGAGAAGTACCGCATCGCCGGCCGCGTGACCCCAGGTGTCGTTGACAGCCTTGAAGCGATCGAGGTCAACGGTGAGTACCGACACTGTTCCGCCGCCGCGTTGTGCGCGATTCAGCGCGTGCTGCAGCCGGTCGGCGAGAAGCGGTCGGTTGGCGAGCCCCGTTAGCTCGTCGTGCGCCGCGCGGTGGGCCAGCTCGTCTCGTGCCACGGCGCGATCGCGTCCGGTTAGTGCAAGCCGGCAACACACGAGGACGACGACGGTCATCGCGGCGACCATGAGCGTCGCGGTGGCAATCACCGAAACCGTGTCGGGCCGGATCGCGGCGACCCAAACCGGGACACCGAGCGCCGCCCCCACCAGCACGACGCGCGAAAGCTCCGAGCCGCGGGAGCCCGGAGGCAGGACGCCCTCCCGCTGCGGCGCGCGCGCCGCCGCCACGAGCAACGCGTAGCCGACGGGCGCGGCCAACACCACGCGGTGGTCGGTCGCCGCCAGCGCCTCCAGTGCGCCGATCGCGAGCACCGCGCCAACGAGGAGCCCGGCCGTGGGTTGGCGCACACCGCCGGTGCCGCACGAGAGGAGCGCACCGACCAGGCACACAGTTGCCGCGATCGTGGCCGCCAGACGCGAGACATCGAGCGTGCCGAGGTCCGGCCCGAGCGGCGCCGCCAGGATCGCCGCGGTCGCCACCGTCGCCGCGACCGCGTCGAGCACGAGCTCGCTGCGCCGCGACGCCGGTTCGAGGGTCACCGCTCGCACTGCGACCGAGGCCGCGGCGGCGGCGCCGATTACTCGCAGCGTCGCGGCCAGCGCGCCGGCGTGTCCGATGCCGTCGCACAGATCTGCGACAACGAGGAGCGCGCACCCGAGGACCAAGAACCCGGCACCCGGCGCGCGCGTCGCGCTGGTGCAGGCGCGCCAGCCCACGGCGACCGCCATGAGGCCCGCCGCGCCGACGACGAGGGTTTCGAGATCCACCAATGGAATGAATCGGGCCGCGCGCCAGGGCCCTTGACGTAGTTTCTGGGGTCGGGGTCCTGGGCCGGGAACCGGGGCGGTTCTCGGGCGGGGCCTCTGGGGCCGAGTGTCGGCGGGTTCGGGGGCGAGTTTCGGGGGCGGACCTCGGCGGCCCCGCCCGGCCGGGCTCAGATCGACGTGCTCGGAAGACCGAGGTCGGGCTCGGCCCCGCTGCGGACCCGGATCGCCCGGCCGTCGCCGTCGAGGTCGAACACCACCCGCTGGCCCTGGCGCAGCATCCGAAAGATCGAGCCGGAGAGCGCACCGGCGGCGAGGACCACTTCGGAGCGGTTGTCGTCACGGACGACGATGCCCTCCGCCGTGAGCGGGTCGTACATCTTCACGACCCCCTGCATCAGTTGCTCGATGTCGCCCCGCGAGCGGCCGGCTTGACCACCTTGCCCGCCTTGAGGCACGACGTGCACACGTGCAGCCGCTTCGGGCTGCCGTCGACGATCGCGCGGACGCGCTGGATGTTCGGGTTCCAACGCCGCTTGGTGCGCCGGTGCGAGTGGGACAGGCGCATGCCGAAGTGCGGCTTCTTTCCACACACCTCGCAGACCGCTGCCATCTCGCACCTCTCCCTCGCGTCGGGGCCCTTGCGCCGCGGCTTGGCGCCGTGCACGCAGACCTCGTTGACCCGGAAAGCCGGGCGGACCGGGAAGCCGAGACACAATATCAGCCGCCGCGATCGATCCCGATCATCTCCCCATAGGAGCTGGTCGCACTCGCTCGTTACTCTTGGTCGGATGCCGACGCTGACCTGCCTCGGAGCCGCAGATCTGCGCCAGGCCGTGCTCCGGTACCGCGACGCCCTGCGCGCGCACCAAGACGAGCTGAACCGACTCAACGTGTACCCCGTGCCCGATGGTGACACCGGCACGAACATGGCGCTCACCCTTGATGCGGTCAGCGCTGAGCTCGCGACCGCGAACTCGATGGAAGAGGTCTGCCAGGCGGTGAGTCGTGGGTCGCTGATGGGCGCTCGCGGCAATTCAGGTGTGATCACGTCGCAGATCCTGCGCGGCCTCGCCGAGGTCTTTCGAGAGGTTGCCGTTGTGCACGGCGCCGACTTCGTGCGCGGGCTGCGCCGGGCCGCGGACGCGGCGTACGAGGCGGTGATGCGCCCCGTCGAGGGGACGATCCTGACGGTCGCGCGGGAGACCGCCGAGGCGTGTGAGGCCGACGGCGGTACTGATCTCGTCGCGCTGCTCGAACTCGCAGTGGTCGCGGCCGACGCATCGGTCGCGCGCACTCCTGAGTTACTCCCCGTACTCCGCGACGCGGGTGTCGTCGACGCGGGCGGGCGAGGCTTCGCGCTCCTGCTTGACGCGTTGCTCGAAGTGTGCACCGGACGTCCGATCCCCGAACCCGGCATTGTCACGACCCCTGCGTCGGTCGAAGCGCATCTGCGCGGCGACGACGTCGCCGGCTTGCGCTACGAGGTCATGTACCTGCTCGACGCGACCGACGAAACGATGGGCGGGTTCCGCCACGCGTGGGGCGCGATAGGTGACTCGATCGTGATCGTCGGCGGCGACGGGCTGTGGAACTGCCACATCCACACCAACGACATCGGCGCCGCTGTCGAAGCCGGAGTCGATGCCGGCCGACCGCACAAGATCCGTGTGACGGATCTGTTCGAGGAGGTCGAAGAGGAGCAATGGGTGCGCGACGCCACGAGGCTGCCCACGCCCGAGGCGCCGCCGGTCACCACTGCTGTCGTCGCGGTCGCAGTCGGCGACGGTGTGCGGCGCCTGTTCCACAGCATGGGGGTGCAGTGCATGGTCGCGGGTGGCCAGTCGATGAACCCGTCGACGGCCCAGATCCTCGAAGCCGTGGAGGAGTGCAACGCCGACGCGGTCGTCGTGCTCCCGAACAACAAGAACATCGTGCCGGTCGCGCGCCAGGTCGACGCGCTCACCGACAAGCGTGTGGCCGTCGTGGCGAGCAAGAGCGTGCCGGAGGCGCTGGCCGCGCTCGTCGACTACGACCCCGACGCCGACCTCGACACGAACACGGCGGCGATGGACGCGGTCATAGTGCGGGTGCGTACCGGCGAGGTGACCCAAGCGGTGCGCGACGCAGTAGCTGAATGCGGCCCGATCAAGGAAGGTGATTGGCTCGCATTGGCGCGAGGCGGGATCGTCGCCGCCGTCGGCGGCCCCAGTGATGCCGTGTGCGAGCTGCTCGCCCATCTCATCGATGACGACTGCGAGATCGTGACGGTGCTCGTCGGGAGCGACGCGCCCGCGTCGGAGACGCAGCGCATTCGCGAGCACATCGAAGTGCGGTTCCCCCACGTGGAGGTCGAGTTCCACGACGGCGGTCAGCCGTTGTACCCGTACCTCGTCGGCGTCGAATAGCGCGGGCCGTGCCCGCCGGCGACCCGAGGCTCACACTCGCCGATCTCGCGACAATCGAGCTGACGCGCTTGAAGGGGGTTGGTGCGTCGCTCGACGAGCGCCTGGCCGCGATCGAGATCACGAACGTGCTCGATCTCCTGCAGCACTACCCGCGCCGGTGGATCGACCGCACCAAGAAGGCCGACATCGCGACGCTGGCAGTCGGTGAGGAGGCCACGGTCTTCGCGGAGGTGAAGACGATCAGGGGCCGGCGCACGCGCCAAGGCCGCGCCTTGGTCGAAGCCGTCGTCGACGACGGCACCTCGCTGCTGAACATCACGTTCTTCAACCAGCCGTGGCGCGAGAAGCAGTTGACAGTCGGCACCGAAGCCGCGTTCTTCGGCAAGCTCGACGTATACCGCGGCAAGCGCCAGATGACGAACCCGGTCGTCGACGTCATCGGGCGCGCCGGCGCCGACGACAAGACGGGCGTGATCGTTCCCGTGTACCCGCAGTCGGGCAAGGCCGAGGTGTTCACCTGGCAGCTGCGCGGGCTGGTGACCGACGCGCTCGCAAAGTGCTCCGAACGCGGGTTCGCCGATCCACTCGAGGATGATGTCCGCGCCCGCTTCGACCTCGCCGACCGCGGCGATGCGCTGACCGCGATCCACAAGCCGAGCTCCTTCGCCGACCTCGAAGCGGCCAAGCGACGATTGATCTTCGATGAATTCCTGCGGATGCAGATCGGCCTCGTCGCGCGCAAGCGCGCGTTCGCGGCCGAGCAATCTGGTATCCGCCACCGCGGCGACGGCGGGCTGGTATCACAGTTCGTCGCGCAGCTGCCATTCGCGCTCACGGGTGACCAAGCGCGCGCGATCGCTGAAATCACCGATGACATGGCCGGACCTGCGCCGATGCACCGGCTGCTGCAAGGCGACGTCGGTTCGGGCAAGACCGTGGTCGCGCTGGCCGCGTTGCTCGTCGCCGTGCAAGGCGGGTATCAGGGCGCGTTCATGGCACCGACCGAAGTCCTGGCCGAACAGCACCACCTCGGGTCGGCGCAACTGCTCGGCGGGCACAAAGTTTCGGCCGAGGGCTCGTTGCTCGCCGAACGGCCGGTGCGGGTCGAGTTGCTGACCAACCGCACCACCGCCGCCGAGCGCAAGCGCATCGCGGCCGGGCTCGCGAACGGCGAGGTCGACATTCTCGTCGGCACCCACGCGCTGTTGTACGGCGACGCCCAGTTCTCGAATCTCGGTTGCGTCGTGATCGACGAGCAGCACCGCTTCGGCGTCGAACAGCGCGCGCTACTACGCGGCAAGGGCGATGAGCCCGACGTGCTCGTGATGACGGCGACGCCGATCCCCCGCACCGCCGCGATGCTCGTGTACGGCGACCTCGACAAGTCCGAGTTGCGGGAGATGCCGCCCGGACGCACGCCCATCACCACGAAGGTGGTCGGCGCGAACCCGATGGACGAAGCGACGGCATGGGACCGGTTGCGCACAGAGGTCGCCGCCGGCCGCCAGGCGTATGTGGTGTGCGCGCTGGTCGAGGAAAAGCCCAAGCTCGAAGCCAAGGCCGCGACCGAGGAGTTCGAGCGGTTGCAGGCCGAAGAGCTCGCCGGCCTGCGGCTGGGCCTGTTGCACGGCCAGATGAAGTCGAAGGACAAGGAGGCGGTGATGGACGAGTTCCGTACCCACCGTCTCGACGTGCTCGTCGCGACGACGGTGATCGAGGTCGGCGTCGACGTCCCGAATGCGTCCGTCATGATTGTCGAGGACTCGGATCTCTTCGGCCTGTCGCAGCTGCATCAGCTCCGTGGCCGGGTCGGTCGCGGTGGCGCCAAGTCGTGGTGCTTCTTGTTCGGCGATCCGACGACGCCCGAGGGCGAAGAGCGGTTGGCGGCGATGGCGGCATCGACCGACGGGTTCCTGCTGGCCGAGACCGACCTCTCGATCCGTGGCGCGGGACAGGTGTTCGGTGAGCGGCAGTCGGGGTGGAGCGACCTCAAGCTCGGTCGCATCCCGCGCGACGAACCGATTGTGCTCGAAGCCCGCCAGGTCGCCGAGGAATTGCTCGACGCCGATCCCGACCTCTCGCGTCACCCGCAGCTCGCCGACGAGGTCAACGCGCTGCTCGGCGACGCGGTCGACTTCCTGTTCAAGAGCTGACCGAATGCACTGTCATACCATGGGATCGTGAGCGCTCCAGGACTCGACTTCGATGGCGATCGGCTGCGCGACGTTTGTCGCCGCTATGGCGTTGCGCGGCTCGAGGTCTTTGGGTCGGTGGGGCGCGGAATACCCGACTCGGGGAGCGACATCGACCTGTTGTACGAGCTCGATCCAGAGGCCCGACTCGGATGGGACATCGAGAACCTTGCCGATGAGCTCGCCGCGCTGTTCGGCCGGCCGGTCGATCTGATTGCGCGTTCTGCGATCCATGCTCGCCTCCGAGATGAGGTACTCGCAGAAGCGCGCCTGCTCTATGCGGCGTGAGCTGCTCCTCATCGCCGAGATGATCGAAGCCGCAGAGCAGGCGCACGCGCTCGCTGTAGATGTGGATGTTCACGACCTCGCGCGTGACCGGCAACGACGCGACGCGACGTTGTGGAACTTTACGGTGCTTGGTGAAGCGGCCGCGCAGCTCGATCATGATGTCAGGGCGCGCTTCCCCGACATCCCGTGGGCGCAACCGGCGCGACTTCGCAATCGAATTATCCATGGCTACTGGTCGATCGATCTCGAGATCCTGCACACGACCGCGACGGATCTCCTGCCAGACTTCGTCGAGCAACTGCGTACTGTGCTCGCGGCCCTTGAAGCCGACGACTGACGCCGAGATGCGCGTCATCGCCGGTTCTGCGCGCGGGCGCACCCTGGTCGTCCCGGCCGGGTTTGACGTTCGCCCGACGAAGGACCGCGTGCGAGAGGCAATGTTTTCGGCGCTCGACGCGCGCGGGCGGGTCGTCGACGCGCACGTGCTCGACCTCTACGCCGGCAGCGGGGCACTCGGCATCGAGGCCCTGTCCCGCGGCGCGACGAGCGCGGTGCTCGTCGAACAGGGGCGGGACGCCGGCGACGCGATCGCTCAGAACATCGCGACGCTCGCGTTCGACGATGCGCGCCTCGTACGCAACAACGTGCGCGCGTTCCTGTCCGGGCCCACGCCGCGCGAAACGCCGTTCGACCTCGTGCTCGCCGACCCGCCGTACGAATCCCCCGACGATGACGTCGACGCGATGCTTGCGACGCTCGCGGCGACAGAATGGCTCGCGGCCGACGCGTTCGTATCACTCGAACGCCCCCGGCGGGCGGCAATCACGGCACCCGAAGGCCTTGAAGTCGTGTGGGCGCGCACCTTCGGGGATACGCTCGTGACGTTCCTTTCCGCGTCCGAGGAGTAGGCGTTGGCGATCGCGTTGTGCCCCGGGTCGTTCGATCCGGTCACGAACGGCCACCTAGACATCATCGAGCGTACGGCGCGCCACTTCGACGAAGTCATCGTGGCGGTGATCCACAACCCGAAGAAGCAGACGTCGCTGTTCACGCTCGAGGAGCGCCAGGACATGCTACGCGAGGTCACGACCCACCTTCCGAACATCCGGATCGAGGCGTTCAAAGGCCTCCTCGTCGACTTCGCCCGCGAGCAGGGCGCCAACGCGATCGTGAAGGGTCTGCGCGCGATCTCGGACTTTGACTACGAGCTGCAGATGGCGCAGATGAACCAGCGGTTGTCGGGCATCGACACGTTCTTCATCTCGACGAGCCCGCAGCACTCGTTCCTTTCGTCCAGCCTGGTGCGCGAAGTCGCCCGTTTCGGCGGCGACGTGTCGAGCATGGTGCCGAAGTCCGTTGTCGACCGTCTCGTACAGTCGTTCAACAAGGAGGCGTGATGGCGCTCGAGGATGAGCCGGAGAAATTCCCCGACACGCATGAACTGTTGATCCGGCTCCAAGAGCTGTTGGAGAACGCGCGTGCCGTGCCGTTGTCCGCGTCCGTGATGGTCAACGGCACGGAGTTCGGTGAGCTGCTCGCCTATGCCGTCGACGGATTGCCCGAGGAGCTGC
This sequence comes from Actinomycetota bacterium, assembly GCA_052390615.1. Taxonomy (GTDB): domain Bacteria; phylum Actinomycetota; class Acidimicrobiia; order IMCC26256; family PALSA-610; genus JBQTGT01. The sequence goes on along the minus strand of JBQTGT010000004.1, from coordinate 37,795 downwards.
GCGAAGCCCGGTGGCTACTGAAGGAGCGCGACGATGTTCTTGAACGCGCGCGCCGGGAAGCCGACCGCATCATCGAGTCGGCGAGTGTGCGGGCCGAACGGATGGTCGAGCGTACCGAAGTCGTGCGCGAAGCGCGCCGTACCGCCGAAGCGATTGTCGGGCACGCCGAACGCCAAGCCGCGCAGATGCGCCACGAAGCCGAGGACTACGTCGATCGCAAGCTCGCCGCGTTCGAAGTCGTGCTCGACCGCACGATCCAGCAGGTCCACAAAGGCCGCGAGCGCCTCCAGGTTCAGATCGAGCCCGCCGACGCGGCCGATGACGAGACCGACGAAGAAGCCGCCTTCTTCTTCGACCAAGACGAGTCATAGGGCGGTCGTCCATCGGGCCACCGTCGGTGCGTGGTCACGGAATTGGCGCGCATGTGCGAGTTTTCGTGACCACGCCATCACGGCCACCGTCAGATAACCATCAGATAACCGTCAGAAATCTCTGACCTGCTAATCTGGGCGGCATTCACGCGCCGCCGGACCAGCCGTCGGTAGTGTCCGCGAGCCGCTTTCCGGCGGGGCCCAACCGGCCTCAATCGTCCAGCTCGACAGCTCCCGAAGAGTCCCGATGTCTGTGTCGCCCTTTCGAGTCCACGTCGCCGACCTGCTGCGGCGCCCCGGCGCGACGCGCGACTTCGGGGTCGCCGCACCGATCGAGGGCCTGGACAACGGCGGCGCAGCCGTGGTCGGCGACGTCGACGTCGAGGGCCGTCTCGAGCGCATCTCCGAGGGTCTCGTCGTGCGCGGCACCGTGTCGGCGGCGTGGGAGGCGCGGTGCAGCCGCTGCCTTCGCGACGTCCGCGGCGCACTGTCGGTGCATGTCGACGAGCTGTTCGAGCGCGAGCCGCTGGCGGGCGAGACCTACCAGCTCGACGTGGACACCGTCGACGTCGAGCCGCTCGCACGCGACGCGCTGTTGCTCGACCTGCCGACGGCTCCGTTGTGTCGCGACGAGTGCGCCGGCTTGTGCGCGCACTGCGGCGTCGACCGCAACGAGACCGACTGCGACTGCCACATCGACGAACTCGACCCGCGTTGGGCGGCCCTTCGGTCGCTCGACATCCAGAACTAGGAGCCGCCGCGATGGCCGTCCCGAAGCGCAAGACGAGCCGCTCGGCAACCCGCTCGCGCAAGTCCGCGAACATGAAGCTCCAGCGGCCGGCGCACTCGTTGTGCCCGCAGTGTGGCGCCTCCAAGCTGCCGCACACCGTCTGTGGTAACTGCGGTTGGTACCGAGGCCGGCAGGTCCTCGACGTCGACTGACTCGACCCCGAGCATGCCGGTCATCGCGATCGATGCGATGGGTGGCGATCGCGCGCCCGCGGAGATCGTCGCGGGTGCGGTTGCGGCCGCGTCCGCGCTCGACGTGTCTGTGTTGCTCGTCGGCCCTCCCGACGTCATCGCCGCGCGCATGCAGCCCCACCCGCGCGTCGAGGTGCTCCCCGCGTCCGAAGTCGTCGCGATGGACGAGGAACCCGCCAACGCGATCCGCACCAAGAAGGACTCGACACTCGCGCGCGGCGCCGAAGCCGTCCGCGACGGGCGCGCCGACGCCTTGGTCAGCGCCGGGAACACCGGCGCGACGATGGCGGCGGCGCTGCTGCGCATGGGACGGATTTCGGGAGTACAACGACCCGCGATCGCGGTGCCGGTCCCCGTTCCGCTCTCGGATCGCATGAGCATCTTGCTCGACGTCGGTGCAACCGTCGATCCCGATCCGGAGTGGCTCGTGCAGTGGGCGCAGCTCGGCCGCGAATACGCGAAGGTGCGGCTCGGCGTCGAGGAGCCGACGGTCGCGCTGCTCTCCAACGGAGAAGAGGTCGGCAAGGGCGACGACCTCCGCAAGCGCGCCGGGGCGCTCCTCGCCGAGGTCAGGGGATTTGTCGGCAACGTGGAGGGTCGCGATTTGTTGGGCGCGACCGCCGACGTCGTCGTGACCGATGGGTTTACCGGCAATGTCGCGCTGAAGACCCTCGAAGGCGGACTGGTCGCCATCGCCGGGCTCGTGTTCTCAGTCGTCGACGAGCCGGAGTACACCGGCGTCGCCGACGTGCTGAAACTGCGGCTGCTCGACGCGGCCGCGCCGCTCATGCCCGACAACACGGGCGGTGCCATCCTCCTTGGGGTGAAAGGGGTCTGCGTCATCTCCCACGGTTCGTCGTCCGCCGCCGCGATCGTCAACGCAGTGCGCGTCGCGCGCGACGCGGTGAACGCCAACGTGATCGCGCGCCTCACTGCGGTGGTGGCCCGTGCCGGCTGAGACCCACAGTCACCGGCCCGCGCCCGGCCGTCAGGACATCGTCGCGCTCGTGCGCGAACAACTCGCCGAGATCCTCGAGCTCGACGTCGACGCTGTCACGCTCGACGCCCGCCTGCGTGAAGACCTCGATGCCGATGACTACGCGCTCCTCGACCTCGCCGACGCGATCGAGAACGAGCTGGGTGAGCGATCGGTCGGCCTGCACCTCGACGACGACATCGCCGAACTCGACACCGTGCGCGACGCGGTCGACTGCGTGATGGGCCGCCTCAGACCTCCAGGAGCTAACGAGTGACGTCGTTTCCGACGCCGACGGTCGACTCCCTCGACGCGCTCGAAGATGTGCTCGGCGTAAAGTTTGTCGATCGGTCGCTGCTACTGCGTTCGCTCGCGCACAGGTCCTGGTGCGCCGAGAACGGCGAAGTGGAATCGAACGAGCGCCTCGAGTTCCTCGGCGACTCGGTGCTCGGCCTCGTCGTGACGAACTACGTATTCGAGAATTTTCCCGACCTGCCCGAAGGGCAGCTCTCTGAAGTGCGAGCCGGCGTCGTGAACGCGCGTGTGCTCGCCGAAGTCGCGTCCGAGCTCGGTCTCGGCGAGTACCTCTTGCTCGGCAAAGGGGAGGACGCGGCCGGCGGGCGCGCGAAGCAATCGATCCTTGCCGACGCGTTCGAAGCAGTCGTCGCGGCCGTGCACCTCGATGCCGGCTTCGCGACCGCGCGCGCTCTCGTCATGCGGGGCCTCGGTGATCGCATTACCGAGGCGGCGGCGGGACCCGGCGGCAGCGACTACAAGACGCGGTTGCAAGAGCTCACCGCGTCTCGTGGACGCGGGAGACCGCGATACATGGTGCGCGACGACGGGCCGGACCACGCGAAGTACTTCTTCGCGACCGTGCTCGTCGGCGACCGCCCCTACGGCGAGGGCGAGGGGCGTTCAAAGAAGCAGGCGGAGCAGGCCGCCGCATGGGTCGCGTGGGCGCGGCTCCGCGAAGAGGGGGGCGACAATGCCGGAACTACCTGAGGTCGAGGTGATGCGCCGCGATCTCGAAAAGGAGGTCGTCGGCAAGAAGATCAAGACGGTCGAAGTGAGCGGCAACCGATCGATCCGTCGTCACAAGCACAAGAAGGAGTTCATCGGCGCGCTCGAAGGACACAAGATCGTGTCGGTGGCGCGCCGCGGCAAGTACCTCGTGCTGCGGCTCGACGGTCCCGAAGCGCTCATCGTGCACCTCGGCATGTCGGGTCAGCTGCTCCGCGCCAAGTCGGCGCGCGACAAGGCGCCGAAGCACACGCACGTCGTGATCACGTTCACACAAGGCGGGCTGATGCGCTTCGTGGACCCGCGTACGTTCGGCGAGATGTTCGTCACGAAGTTCGACGAGATCGAGGAGCACGTCGAAGAACTCGCCCACCTCGGACTCGACCCGCTCGAGACCGCGCTGTCGTGGGAGCTGTTCGGGCGCATGCTCGCCGAGAAGAAGGCTCGCTTGAAGAGCCTGCTGATGGACCAGAAATTCATCGCCGGCATCGGCAATATCTACAGCGACGAGATCCTGTTCCAGGCCGGCCTGCGGTGGGACCGCCTGAGTGACTCGTTGTCGCAACAGGAAGTCCGCCGCCTGTACCGGGCGATCGTCGAGACGCTGCAGGACGCCGTCAAGCATCGGGGCTCGTCGCTTGCCGACGAGCAGTACCGTGACTTGTTCGGCGCGCTCGGCGACTACCAGCACCACCACCAGGTGTATGACCGCGAGGGCGAGTCCTGTCCGCGATGTCGCCGTTCGGTTGTGCGGGCGCGATTCTCGAACCGTTCCACGTTCTTCTGCGAGGCCTGCCAGGTGTGAGCTCGGCGCGAGTGCGTGTGGTCGTGGCCGGCCGCGTGCAGGGCGTGTGGTTCCGGGACTCCTGTCGAAGCGCGGCGCGCGCGGCGGGCGTCACCGGATGGATCCGCAATCGCCGCGACGGTGCCGTCGAGGCGGAATTCGAGGGGTCCCCAGCCGCGGTCGACGGCATGGTCGCCTGGTGCCACGGCGGTCCGCCGCGTGCGCACGTCGAGCAGGTGACAGTCCAGACGATCGCGCCGATCGGCGATCACGGCTTCCGCGTCCGCTGAGAATCCCGAACTACGCCCGGTCCGCCGCTGGGGGTTGGTCGTTCCCTAGCATCGGTCCCGAGGAGGGGGCCGGTGTTCCTAAAGGCGTTGACGCTGAAGGGCTTCAAGTCTTTCGCCGACAAGACGACCCTCGAGTTCGAGCCGGGTGTGACGGTCGTCGTCGGCCCCAACGGCTCGGGGAAGTCGAACATCGTCGACTCCGTCGCGTGGGTGCTGGGCGCCCAAGCCGCGCGGGCGCTCCGGGGCGGCAAGATGGACGACGTCATCTTCGCCGGCACCGCCGAGCGGCCCGCGCTCGGGCGGGCCGAGGTCTCGCTCACCATCGACAACTCCGCCCAGCTGCTGCCGATCGAGTTCTCCGAGGTCACGATCACCCGGACGCTGTTCCGCAGCGGCGAGTCCGAGTACATGATCAACGGCGCACCGTGCCGACTGCTCGACATCCAAGAGCTGCTCTCTGACACCGGCATCGGACGCCAACAGCACGTGATCGTCGGCCAGGGCCAGCTCGACACGGTCCTCAACGCGCGGCCCGAAGACCGGCGGGCCATCATCGAAGAAGCCGCGGGCGTCCTCAAGTTCCGCAAGCGCCGCGAGAAGTCACAGCGCCGTCTCGAGGCCACCGAAGGCAACCTACTGCGACTCACCGACTTGTTGCGGGAGGTGCGCCGGCAGCTGCGGCCATTGGAACGCCAAGCCGATGCCGCGCGACGCCACGACGGATTGGTGGGCGAACTGCGCGCGATCCAACTGCACCTCATGGGGCGCGAGATCGAGTCGTTGCAGACACGCGAGGCGCGCCGCGGAGACGAACGCGGCGACTTCACCACGCGGCAGCAGGACCTGCGGGGACAGCTGCGCGGCCTCGACGAGCAAGTGCTCGACGCCGAGCGCGCGCTGTCGCGCCCCGGAAACGACGATGTCGCCGACATTCTCACGCGTACCGAAGCGCTGCGCGAACGTGCGCGTGGGCTCGTCAATCTCGTGGCCGAACGCCTGCGCGGCATGGAGCGCGAGCTCGCCGCCGTCGCCGACGAGGGCGTGGTCGAGACGCTCGTCGCGGAAGCGGCGAACTTGCGCGAGCAACTCACGGCCGCCGGCGCCGAGGCCGCGGCGCTCGATCTGACCGCGCTCGACGTGGCGGAGGCCGAACGGATCGCGGCCGCCGACGGTGACGCCGACTCTGCCAGCGTGGACGCGGGCCGGCGCCTCCAACAGCTCGACCAGGGGCGCCACGAACTGGCGCTCGCGCGCGAGCAACTGGCCGCCGTCGCGCGCGAGCTGTATGCACTCGCACCCCAGATCGCGGACGCCGACGAAGCCGAGCAGATCGCGGGACGCGTGCGCACGGAGATCGACCAGCCGGGCGACGTCGCGCCCGACATGACTGCGGAGGCGCAAGAACGGCGGCGGTCCGAGGATGCCCTGCAACAGGCCGACGCCGCGTGGCGCGCGGCCGAGACCGAGGCGTCGCGGTGGCACGCGCGGGCCGAGACGCTCACGCTCGCGCTCGACCACGGGCACCACGCGGCAGGTGGTGCCGCGATCGCGGCCGTCGACGGGGTCGTCGGGCCGCTTGTCGACCACGTCCACATCGAAGCGGGCGCCGAGATCGCGGTTGCGGCCGCACTCGGCGACGCCTTGCACGCAATCGTCGTCGAAGGTGACACGGCGGCGCGGGCCGCGGTCGAACGGTTGAAGCACGGTGAGACGCAAGCGTTGCTGCTCGTCGTCGACGCCGGCGGCGGCAGCACGCAAGCAGTCTTCGCACCGGCGGGCGCACGCCCCTTCGCGTCGTGTGTCCGCGGCACCCGGCCCGGGCTCGACCGCGTCCTCGCCCGGCTCCTCGCGCCGTACGTTCTCGTTGACGGCGGTTGGACCTCGGCCCTCGACGTCGCACTCGCGTCACCCGGTGTCGTCGCCGTCACTCGCGAGGGCGACCGGTTCGGCGGCGCAAGCGTGTGGCGCGCGGGACCACCGGGATCCTCCGCCGTGACACCCGCCGCGCTGGCCGAAGCGAACGCGGCGATGGTCGAAGCCAAGGCCGCGAGCGAGGACGCCGCGCAGACGGTCGAGCTCGCGCGCCAGCGGCTCGCCGCGGCCCGGCGCGCGGAGCTGGTCGCCGCCGAACGCGACCGGCAGCGCCGCATGGAGCTCGACCGTTGTACAGCCCGGGCCGCGCAGCTGCGGCGCGAGGTCGAGGTACGGGCGGCGTCGCTCGAGGAACGCCAGTCGACGCTGCGCCTACGCGTGGCCGAGCTCGAAGCGCTCGTCGCAACCGAGCCCGACGCGGCCGCCGACGCCCGCGCGACGGTCGAGCGTGCCGAGCAGTCGCTCGCGCGCCGCACTGAGGCGGCGCGGCTGCGCCGGGATTTCGAAGTGCGGAGTGCTGCCATCGCCGAACGCCGCTCGGTGCTCCGGCAGCGGCTCGCGGATGTGGACGCGCGGCTCGCCGCGCATCCCGACGAGGAGGCCCACGCGCGCGCCCGGCGCTCGCAGCTCGAGTCCCGCCGCGACGCTGTGCAACAGATCGCAACGCGGCTCGCGGACCGCGCCGGCGAGATCGAACGCCTCGCCGAGCGTCTGCGCCGCCGCCGCCAGGAGCAGTCAACAGCCGCGCGCGAAGCCGGCCGCCGCCTCAACGGACTGCGGGCCGAACGAACCGTCGCCGAAACACAACTCGGAGAAGTGCGCGAGCGCGCGAGCCGCCTGGAGATCGAGGAGGCCGAGATCCGCCTCCGACTCGAGCAGGCAATCGAGCGGCTGCGGCACGACTTCGATTGCGAGCCGCATGCCGCGCTCCAGGCGCCGGTACCCGAGACGCCTGACGGAATGACGTTGTCGGCTCGCGCGCGCGAACTCGAACGCGAACTGCGCCTGATGGGTCCGGTGAACCCGCTGGCGCTCAGCGAATACGAAGCATTGTTGGAACGCCACGAATTCCTGCAGCAACAACTCGACGACGTGAAGAACACCCGGCGCGACCTCGCGCGCGTGATCAAGGCCGTCGACGAGGAGATCGTGACGGTCTTCGAAGCAGCATTCGCGGACGTCGCCGGGCACTTCTCCGAGCTGTTCGCGATGCTATTCTCCGACGGTTCGGCGCGGCTCGTGCTGACCGATCCGCACGACATGCTGAACACCGGCATCGAGATGGAAGCCCGCCCGTCTGGGAAGATGGTGCGGCGGCTGTCGCTGCTCTCGGGCGGCGAGCGTTCGCTGACCGCGCTCGCGTACCTGTTCGCCGTCTTCCGCGCGCGGCCGTCACCCTTCTACTTGATGGACGAGGTCGAAGCCGCCCTCGACGACGTCAACCTGCATCGATTCCTCGATCTCCTGCACGAGTTCCGCACCGAGGCCCAGCTCCTCGTCGTGTCGCACCAGAAGCGAACGATGGAAGCGGCCGACGTCCTCTACGGCGTCTCGATGCCGCCGGGCGGCTCCAGCCGAGTCGTCAGCCAGCGGATGCGAGACCTCGTACTCCTCGAAGACGGGTAAGTCGCTCACGTCACCCGAGATGCTCGTCGCCGATGCCGTCACCGATGCCTGCGGCGTCGACCGCGACCCCTGGCTGTGCCGCGTCGTCGGCAATGTCACCGACAACGTCGACGCTGCGAACGTCGGCGAAGCGTTGTCGCCCTGGGTGTCGGTCGTGCTCGTGGTCCTCGGCGCGATCATCGTCAACCGGCTGGCCCGGCGGCTGATCCGCCGCGCGGTGGCGCGTTGGGAGACGGCCGGGTCGTTCACGGTGCGCGGTCGACGCGTCCGCTTGCTCCCCGACGCCACCACGCAGCTGCCGACCGCCCGCCGGCATCAGCGAGCGCAAACCATCGCCCGGGGCTATTCGAGCCTGGCGACGATCGTCACATGGATCGTCGCCGTTGGGTTGATCCTCGGCGTCTTCGGTATCTCCGGTGGTGCGGTGATCACGAGCGCGGGTCTGATCGGTGTCGCGCTCGCGTTCGGCGCCCAGAACCTGCTGCGCGACCTCATTGCCGGGACGTTCATGATCTTCGAGGACCAAGTCGGCGTCGGTGACGTCGTCGACGTCGGCGTGGCGACCGGCACCGTCGAAGACGTGTCGTTGCGATCGACACGGTTGCGCGACGTCGAGGGCGTCGTCTGGTACGTGCCCAACGGCGTGATCCTGCGCGTCGGCAACAAGTCCCAACAATGGTCGCGCGCGGTGCTCGATATTCCGGTTGCGTACGGCGCCGACCTCGACCGCGCGCAGCGCGTCATCGCGGAGACCGCACAGGCACTGGCCGCCGAACCCGACTGGGCGTCGCGGATCCTCGCTCCGCCCGAAGTGTGGGGTGTCGAGTCGATCACGCTCGATACCGTCACGATCCGGATGGTGGTGAAGACCGCGCCCCACGAGCAGTGGCGCGTCGCCCGTGAGCTGCGCGGCCGGATCAAGGCTGCGCTCGACGCGGCCGGGATCGTCTCCGCGCCGATTCCAGAACCCGAACCGCCCGACCCGCCCCCGGCGACGCCTGCTCAGTAGCGTGACCGAATGACCGCCGTTCTCATCGTCGCGATCGTGGTCGTCGTGCTCTTCGGCGCGTTCGTCGCGTTGCGGATGGTAGGTGGTGCCCGCACGCTCGAACGTCCACGCGTTCCCGGCGAGCCCGCGATCTCACCGTCGGTCGTCGTTCCCCCCGAAGTCGACGCGTCCGTCGTCGAGCCCGAGATCGTCGAAAAGGCGCGGCTGCGTGATCGTCTCGGCCGAACCCGCAGCGCGCTGTCCGGCTATCTGCGTTCGATGCGGGGTCGCGCTGTCGACGACACGACGTGGGAAGACCTCGAAGAGGCGCTCTTGCTCGCCGACGTCGGCTTACCGACGACGCAGCGACTGCTCCACGCGCTGCAGACACGCGCCAAGGCGGAAGGCGTCGAGGACGCCGACGCGCTGGTCGGGCTGATCCAGGACGAGGTCGTCGAGCTGCTCGACGACACCCGTTCGCGCGACCTGACATTCGTCCCGGACGAACAGAACGTGTGGCTGTTCGTCGGCGTGAACGGTGTCGGGAAGACGACGACCATCGGCAAGCTCGCCAAACAGCGTGTCGACGACGGTCGCCGCGTCGTCCTCGCGGCCGCGGACACGTTCCGGGCCGCGGCCGCGGACCAGCTTCAGCTGTGGGCCGAGCGCACAGGCTGCGAGATCATCCGCGCCCAAGAAGGTGCGGACCCGGGGTCGGTTGTGTTCGATTCGATGTCGGCGGCGGCGAGTCGCAATGCCGATCTCGTGCTCGTGGACACGGCCGGACGGCTGCACACGAAGTCGAACCTGATGGAGGAGTTGAAGAAGCTTCGGCGCATCGTCGACCGCACCGAGGGCGCGTTGAAGGAGGTGTTGCTCGTCGTCGACGCGTCGACCGGCCAGAACGGATTGGTGCAGGCCCGCCAGTTCGCGCAGGCGGTCGACGTCACCGGCATCGTGCTCACGAAGCTCGACGGCACCGCCAAGGGCGGCATCGTGCTCGCCATCCAGGCCGAGCTGGGCCTGCCCGTCAAGGTCGTCGGTGTTGGCGAAGGCGTCGGCGATCTCATCCCGTTCGACGCCAAGGAGTTCGCCGCTGCCCTGTTCGGCGACGTGGGTCCCGAGAACTAATTCCGTACTGCGCGCAAGGTCGAGCCCTCTCCCAGCGTCTTGCCTCGAAGCGGGCTGAACGAAGGGCGCGAGTGATGAGGGCACGGGCAGGAATAGCGGCAATCGCGGCGGCGGCGACGGTGATTGGCCTTTCGGGCGCGCCGGCCGGCGCCGCCGCGTCCATGACGTGGCAGCGTGATGCAGTCAACGACGTCGCGGATGGCACGATCGACATCGTCGATTTTGGTTCCGGCCGCAACGGTGCGCAGACCGCGATTGTCATCGTCGTCGACGAGTTCCAGGACCCCAATGGCCCCGGTTGGACCGACACGAGCATCCGGGTGCACGGATGGACGGGTCGCCTACTGCGCGAGGACGCGTGGGTCCATGTCTCCCAGGTCAGCGGCAAAATTCGAGGCGACACGTGGCAAGGCCCGGGGTGTCCAGCGATCGTCACCGCGCACGCCGCGTCCCGTAGCTACACGATCACGCTCTCGTGCGGCACATTGGTGGTGCTCGGGGCAACCATGTCCAACGGACTCGAGAGCGACTCCGTCGACGCGACCTCGAGCGCGGCCGAGGGCTACTACATGGCGACGGCGAACGGCGATGTCCATGCCTTCGGTTTCGTCAGCCTCGGCGGCGTCTCCGTCGCGGGCGGAGTCGCCCTGGTCGACATCGAACGCGCGACGAACGGCTACTACCTCCTCGCGTCCGATGGAGCTGTCCACGCACGCGGTCTGGTCCCGCACCGGGGTGACGCGCAGCTGGCAGGCGGTGAGCGGGCGAGCGCGATTTCGGTGACGCCGTCGGGAAACGGCTATTGGGTGTTCACCGACAAGGGTCGGGTGATCCCGTTTGGGGATGCGCAGCACTTTGGTGACATGGCGGGGGTGGCGTTGCAGGGTCCGGTGTTGGATGCGATCGCGACACCGTCGGGGCTTGGCTATTACATGGTTGCGTCGGATGGTGGGGTGTTCGCGTTCGGCGACGCGCGGTTTCACGGTTCGATGGGCGGGATACCGTTGAACCAGCCGGTGCAGAGTTTGGTGCCCGACCCGGATGGTGTGGGCTATTGGCTGTTGGCGTCGGATGGTGGGGTGTTCGCGTTCGATGCGGGGTTCCGCGGTTCGATGGGCGGCGTCCGGTTGAACCGGCCGGTGGCGGGGATGGTGGCGTTCGGGAACGGCTATCTGATGGTGGGTGAGGACGGCGGGATCTTCAACTTCTCGGATCGTGTGTTCCTCGGGTCGCTCGGTTCGATGCCACCGTCGAGTCCGGTCGTTTCCGTCACCGCCTGACCGAAACGACCAGCGGGGCCGATAGCCTCCGCCCCTGTGTTCGACGCACTCCAGGATCGACTCGACGGCATCTTCACCCGCCTCAAGAACCGCGGGCGGCTGAGCGAGAAGGACATCGACGACGTCTCGCGCGAGATCCGCGTCGCGTTGCTCGAAGCCGACGTAAACGTGCGGGTCGCGCGCGGGTTTGTCGAGCGCATCAGGCAGCAGGCGGTTGGCGCGGAGCTGTCGAAGAGCCTGAGCCCCGGGCAACAGTTCATCAAGATCGTCCACGACGAGATGGTGCAGACGCTCGGCGGCGAGACCGGCAAGCTCACCATGAGCTCGAAGCCGCCGACCGTCGTGATGCTCGCCGGACTGCAAGGCTCGGGCAAGACGACCGCGGCGGGCAAGCTGGCGCGGTGGTTGAAGTCGCAGGGTCTCCAGCCGTTGCTCGTCGGTGCCGACCTGCAACGCCCGGCCGCGGTCGAGCAGCTTCGTGTGCTCGCGGGTCGCGTCGATGTGCCATTCTACTCGGAACCGCATGATCCCGTCACGGTGGCGCGCGGCGCGATCGAGGAAGCGCAACGGCTCGGCCGCAACATCGTCATCGTCGACACCGCCGGTCGGTTGCAGATCGACGTCGAGCTGATGGAAGAGCTGCGCGAGATCCGCGACGTCGTGCAGCCCCACAACACGTTGCTCGTCGTCGACGCGATGACGGGACAAGAAGCAGTCAACGTTGCGGAGGCGTTCCACCAGTCGGTCGGCCTCGACGGCGTCGTGCTCACCAAGATCGACGGCGACGCGCGCGGTGGCGCGGCGCTGTCCGTGAAGGAGGTGGTCGGCAAGCCGATCCTCTTCGCGGGGACGGGGGAGAAGCTCGAAGACTTCGAGCCCTTCCATCCCGACCGGATGGCGGGGCGCATCCTCGGGATGGGCGACGTGATGACGCTCATCGAGAAGGCCGAGGCGGCGTTCGACGACGACCAGAAGGCGAAGGCCGAACAGATCCTCCAGGAGGGCAAGTTCACGCTCGAGGATTTCCTCGATCAGATGCAGCAAGTCAAGAAGATGGGACCGCTGCAAAACGTGCTCGGCATGATGCCGGGCATGCCCAAGGAGCTGAAGGACACCGAGATCGACGACCGCCAGCTCGCCAAGGTCGAAGCGATCATCCAGTCGATGACGCCCGAAGAACGGCGCAAACCCGATCTCGTCAACGGTTCGCGCCGGGCACGGATCGCGCTCGGCTCGGGGGTGTCGACGTCCGACGTGAACCAGCTGCTGAAGCAGTTCAAGCAGATGCAACAGATGATGAAGGGGTTCGGCCCGATGCTTGGCCGGCGGAAGGGTAAGAAAGGCAAGGGCGGGACACGCCCCGCGACACCGATCTCGGGCTTTCCCGGGCTCTGACCTAGACTGCTCGCCCGCACCGCGTGTCGTGTGACGACCGCGACAACGTCGAGATGTCCTGAGGAGAGTGTGTGGCCGTCAAGATCCGTCTGATGCGCGTCGGCAAGAAGAAACAGCCGACCTATCGAGTCGTCGTCAGCGACGCGCGCAGCCCCCGCGACGGGCGCTTCATCGAGATCCTCGGCCAATACGCGCCGCGCCGGGAGCCGTCGTTGGTCGCCGTGGATACCGACCGCGCGGTGCACTGGCTGCGCCACGGCGCCCAGCCGACGGAGCAGGCCGCGAAGATCCTCGAAGTCGCGGGAGTGTGGGACGCGTACAAGACCGCGACGGGGAAAGATGCTGTCGCCAAACCCAAGCCCAAGACGCCCAAGCGGAAAGCCGTGAAGGCCGAACCGGCACCGGCCGCGGCGAGCCCGCCGGCTGCCGCGGCACCAGCCGAAGAATCACCCGCCGACGAAGCGCCGGCTGACGAAGCCGCGACCGAAGTCACTGAGGCCAGCGAGTGACCGACGAGCACAATCGCAACGACGACGACCTCGAAGACGACGAGGACGACGACTACGAAGACGAGATCGCACCCGAGGGCAATCGCGCGTCCGGCGGTCGGGCGAAGGCTGTCGTCGAGCACGTCGCCCGCCATCTCGTCGATGACGCCGACGGAGTGTTCGTCGATTCGAGCGATCGGCGCGACACGGTGACGTTGCTGATTCACACGAGCCCGGGCGACATGGGCCGCATTATCGGCAAGCGCGGACGCGTCATCCAAGCGCTGCGACAGATTGGGCGCGCGGCGGGTGCGACCGAAGGTGTCCGGGTCACCGTCGACGTCGCCGAGTAACGCGCGCCTCGAGGTCGCGCGGATCGGCAAGGCGCACGGTCTCCGCGGCGAAGTTGTCGTCGTGCCGATCACCAACGTCGCAAGCCGCTTCGTTGTCGGCGCGCGGCTGTTCTGTGACGACGAGAAGCTCACGATCGCATCGTCGCGTCCGAATCAGGGCGCGTTCGTCGTCCGGTTCGAGGGCGTCGACGATCGCACCGAAGCTGAACGCCTCCGCAATCGCGTGCTGACCGCCGAGCCGCTTGCGGCGCCGCCGGCCGGTGAGATCTGGGTGCACGAGGTGATCGGCGCCGAGGTGCGCGACCGCACCGGGACAGTGCTCGGCCGGGTCGAGTCCGTCGAAGCGAATCCTGCGCACGACCTACTCGTGCTCGAAGAAGGTGGATTGATCCCGATGGTGTTCGTCGTCGAGCACGACTCGGGCGTCATCGTCGTCGAAGTACCCGACGGATTGCTCTAACCGCAGTGCGCATCGATCTGTTCACGATCTTTCCCGACTACCTCGCGGGACCGTGCGCCGTGTCGTTGCTCGGCCGCGCGCGGGAGGCGGGACTGCTCGATCTGCGCGTGCACGACGTGCGTGCGTACACCGATGACCGTCACCGCACGGTCGACGACGCGCCGTTCGGCGGCGGCGCGGGGATGGTCATGATGCCGGAACCCTTGTTTGCCGCGGTGGAGGCGACCGCGCCGCCGCGCCCGCTGTTGCTCTTGTCGGCGAGCGGGCGCCGGTTCGATCAGGGCGCCGCGGTCGAGCTCGCCGATAGCTCCGGGTTCTCTCTCCTGTGTGGTCGCTACGAAGGGGTGGATGAGCGCGTCGCTGATTCGTTGTGCGATGGTGAGCTCTCGGTCGGCGACTATGTCCTTGCCGGCGGCGAAGCCGCGGCGCTCGTCGTCGTCGAAGCGGTGGCCCGGCTCCTGCCAGGTGTGATGGGCAACGACGAGTCCACGGCCGAGGAGTCGTTTGCCGACGGGTTGCTCGAATACCCGCAATACACCCGGCCCGCGGAGTTCCGCGGAATGACGGTTCCGGAAGTGTTGCGCTCGGGCGATCACGGTCGGATCGCGCGCTGGCGTCGGGCGGTGGCGCTGCGCCGCACAATGGCCCGGCGCCCCGACCTGCTCGCGGCCCGACCGCTCACTGCTAGCGACCGGGCGCTGCTGGACGAGTTCCCCGACCCGCCGGCGCCGGGGTAGCATCGGCAGTCCTCCGGCCGTTCGGCCCGCCCGCACTGGAGTTTCGCGCCATGAACCGCACCGATCTCGTCGACCGCGCCCAGCTGCGCGACGACGTCCCCGATTTCGGGCCCGGCGACACGCTGAAGGTCCACGTGCGCGTGGTCGAAGGCACCCGCGAGCGCGTGCAGATGTTCCAGGGCGCGGTGATCCGCCGGCAGGGCAGCGGTGCTCGCGAGACGTTCACCGTCCGCAAGGTGAGCTTCGGCGTCGGGGTCGAGCGGACATTCCCAGTCCACTCGCCGGTGCTGGCCAAGATCGAGGTGCTCACCCGCGGTGACGTGCGCCGGGCGAAGCTCTACTACCTGCGTGACCGCATCGGGAAGGCCGCCAAGATCAAGGAGAAGCGGGCCTGAGCACCCGAGCTGGATTGATTCGACCCGGTTCCGGCCGCCCTACACTTCGCGGTGCCATGTCTTCCGAGGATCTCGAGCGCTACGAGACCGAGATCGAGCTCCAGCTCTACCGCGAATACCGCGATGTGCTGCCGATGTTCCAGTACGTCGTGGAGACGGAGCGCCGGTTCTACCTCGCCAATGAGGTCATGCTGGACGTGAAGCGCGAGGACGGACGCACGTACTTCGACCTGCAACTCCGTGACGCGTGGGTGTGGGACATGTACCGGAACACTCGGTTCGTCGCCGACGTGCACGTCGTGACGTTCAAGGACGTCAACGTCGAGGAGCTTCCCGGCAAGGAGTTGTGAGCATGGCGGCTGACCGCCGCCGCCTCGTGGGCGCGTCGGGCGAGGACGCCGCCGCGGCGTGGTACGCCGACGAGGGCTACGAGGTCGTCGCGCGCAATTGGCGGGTCCGAACCGGTGAGATCGACATCGTCGCCCGTCGAGGCTCGACCCTCGTGTTCTGCGAGGTGAAGACCCGCCGCGGCAACGCGTTCGGCGTGCCCGCGGAGGCAGTGACGACGGACAAACAGCGTCGAATCCGCCGTCTGGCGGCCGAGTATCTGTCAACGCATGCGGGCGCGGGCGAGATCCGATTCGACGTCGCGGCGGTTACCGCGTCGGGCGACGGATGGGACATCGACGTGCTCGAAGCCGCGTTTTAACGACCGGCGCGTTCGGCGCGATGCCAGCACCCTGTATGCCAGTGGCGCCGGTCTTCGGGTGCGGCGCGCGGGACGACGACTTTGTGCCCCTCGCCGACGCGGATCTCGTGATCACACCCCGGACATCGGTAGGTGCGGACCGCCTCGTGGGGCTGGACGTGGCGAACGTCGAGCGCGTCGTCGGGGTCGGGCCACTGATGGCTCATCGCGGCAGCGCGGCCCACAGCACCAGCGCCGCGGTGACGAGGACGGCGATCGCGACGAGCACCATGTCGCTGCGCCGTTGCACCTGCTTGCGGAACGGATTGAATCCCACGCCGCCAACGGTACGCGCGTGGTGGGCGCCGTCAGTGACGGTTGGGGCGGCGCGGGTCACGCGCCGCGGCGGGGCGCGTCGAGCCACCCGCCAACGACCGCACGATCTCGGCGTTCGGTGGCGTGATCCGGTGCACCCACGCACCGTGCGATTCCCACTGTGCGCCACAACGCGCGCACCCGAGGACCAGCGAACCGCCCGACATCAGCTCGGGTGTGAGGGGGTTGCCGTCGTAGGGGCACTGGTTGAACTGCACGCGCCCTTACTCGGCGGGCTGCGGGCCCGGTGAAGGGATTCGAGAAGGCCCGAGAATCTCATCGCGGCCACCACCGTCCGCGGCGCGCATGGATCTGGCCGCTCACGTCGAGTCGCCGCAAGGCGGCCGAGACTCGCTCGACACCCAGCGCGCTCCGCGCGCACAGCTGGTCGACCGACGCGCCTTCGCCCGCGAATGCGGCCAGCACGCGCTGTTCGTCCGGATTGGTCGGCGGCGGCGGCGGCGGGTGCCAGCAGTCGCCCGCTCGCCCGGACCCGAGCCGGATCAGGATGTCGCCGGGGTCGAGGAGCGCCAGCGCGCCGTCGGCGATGAGCGCGTTACAGCCCGCCGCGGCCGGGTTGCGGCGGGAACCGGGCAGGGCGAACACGTCGCGCCCGTAGTCGGCCCCGCGGTTCGCGGTAATGCGGGCTCCGCCGCGTGCCGTCGCTTCCACGACGACGATGGCGCGCGACAGCGCGGCAATGATCCGGTTTCGTTCGGGAAATCGTTGCGGATGCGGCGCGACGCCGTAGCCATGCTCACCGACGAGCACGCCCGACTCCCGGACCCGGGCGTACAACGCGCGGTGGCGGTGCGGATAGTCGACATCGAGCCCGGTCGCCACGACGCCGACGACCAATCCACCCGCCGCCAGGGCGCCTTCGTGGGCGGCGCCGTCGATGCCCAGCGCCATCCCGCTCACGACCGTGATGCCCGCCCGTGCGAGGAATTGTCCGAGCTCGTACGCATCCGCGAGGCCGGGCGGGGTTGCGGTGCGGGTACCGACGATCGCGACGCACGGATGCGCCAATGCATCGGGTCGCGCTCCTTCGCCGAGCAAGATCGGGGGCCGGTTCGGGAGCGGCTCCGGGATCGGAAAGTCGTGATCACCGACGACCCACGCACGTGTCCCGCGCCGCGCGCACATCGCGCGTGCCGCCGGCACGTCGATGGCGTCTCGCCAGCGGCGGGCAAGGCGCGCCGCGCGAGCGGGATCGCCGCTGAGTGCCGGCGCGGCTCGGCCCGCGGTGATGGCCGTCACGGCGCCGGTCGGATCGCCGAAGCGGGCGAGCAGTCGCATGAGGCGCGCGGGGGTGACGTGGGGCAGCGACGCCAGCGCGAGCGCCGCAGCCGGGCCCGGCCCGCTCACGTCACGTCCTGACGCAGGGCCGCCGCCACAACGACGTCGGACGCCGTGAGCTGGCACCGGTCGTCGAGATCCGCGAGCGTCCGCGCGACCCGTCGAATGCGGGCGCCGCCCCGGCCGCTGAAGCGGCGTTCGCGGCACACCGCCCGCCACGCGTCGGCCGCGTCCCCGCCCAGCGGTATCAGGGCGTCGAGCGCACCACCGGGGATGTGGCCGTTACGCCGCCAGGGGGTCGAGCCGAGCCGCGATCGCTGCCGTGCGACGGCCAGTGCAACCCGCCCGGCCACCTCGCACGACGACGGGCCCGGCGGCGCGTCGGCATCGGGCGCGTTGACGTTGCAGCGCAGGTCGAACCGGTCGAGGAGCGGCGCCGACAGTCGCCGCAGGTAGCGGGCCCGTTGCACGTCGCTGCACCGGCACTGCGGATCGGGCCGGCCGCACGGACACGGGTTGCAGCACGCCACCAACACGAACTCGGCCGGAAACTCGACTGTGCCCGACGCCCGCGCGATTCGCACGACCCGTTCCTCCAACGGCTGGCGCAACGCGTCGAGCACCAGCGGCGGGAATTCTCCGAGCTCGTCCAAGAACAGTGCGCCGCGATGGGCGACGGTGATCTCGCCGGGCCGCACCCGCCCGCTACCACCACCGACGAGCGCGACCGCCGACGCGCTGTGATGCGGGGCGCGGAACGGCCGGCGCGCGCACAGGCCGCTCGGAGGCCCCAAGCCCGCGGCCGAGTGCACCTTCGTCACCTCCAGCGCTTCGTCGGGCTCGAGCGGCACGAGGATCGTCGGCAGCCGCCGCGCCAGCATCGTCTTGCCGACACCCGGGGGTCCGAGCAACAACAAGTGGTGGCTGCCGGCGGCCGCGACCGCCAGCGCGTGCTGTGCATGGGGGAGCCCGCGCACGTCGGCGAGATCGAGCGGCTCGTCAGCGATCTCGACCTCGGGGTCAGGCGGCGCCGGGAGCTCTGGCCACGGCAGCTCCTCCTTGAGGCAGGCGCGCAGCTCGCCCAACGTGCGCGCCACGAGCACATCGGCGTCGGGCACGAGGGACGCCTCGACCGCGTTCGCGAGCGGCACGATCACTCGCGTCGCGCCGTCGCGGACCAGCGCGTCGACGAGGCCGAGGGCGCCGGTGACGGGACGCACGGTGCCGTCGAGCGCCAGCTCACCGAGCACGCCGGCGCCGTCGACCGCGTCGGCGGGGAGCGCGCCCGCCGCGACCAACAGCGCGGACGCGATCGCGAGCTCGAGACCCGAGCCCGTCTTGCGCATCGCCGCCGGTGCGAGGTTGACCGTGAGGCGACGCTGCGGCCACTCCAACCCCGACGACAAGAGCGCGGCGCGCACCCGTTCGCGTGACTCTCGCACCGCGGCGTCGGGAAGGCCCACGACCGTGTAGCCGGGCAGGCCGCGCGAGACGTGCACCTCGACCGTGACCACCTTGCCGTCGATGCCGACGAGCACGGCACTGCGAACCGACGCGAGCATCGCGTACGACCTCCGTTCGAACCGAGTGGTTGCGATGGAGGGCCATGACCGTGGCCGACGCCGGTACGACGCACCTTACGCGAGGGGTGTGACAACTCAGGTCGGGAACGTCTTCACCATTCGACACTGCGGCGTCGGGGCGTACCCCATGGATTGCCAGAACGCGAGGGCGGGCACCTCGTCGGGCTCCACGATGAGGTGCAGTCGACGTGCACCGCGATCGCGCAGTCGTTGCTCCGCCTCGCCGACGAGCGCGGTGGCGATTCCATCGCGACGGCGAGTGGCGCCAACAACGAGGCGATACATCGTTGCGCGCCAGCCGTCCCAACCGACCACGACCGTGCCGACGACCTCGTTGCCGTCGAGCGCGAGCAGCAGCGAATCGGGTGCATGGCCCAGGAGCGTGGCAATGCCCGCGTGGTCGTCGGTCGACGAGGCGACGGTGGCGCCCGCATGCCACAGCGCGAGGATCGCGTCGGTGTCGTCGACCGTTGCCGTGCGGATCGTGACCACGGCTCCGACGGTAGCGATCGGAGGCGATCCCGCCGCGCGCTTTTGGGATTCTGATGACCGCAGCCGCGCCAGGACTGCACCATTGGGCTTTTGATGGCAGATGGTGAGGTGGCCGGGTTGGGCGCCGGTAGCGTTGGCGGATGGCGCACGACCCCGACGGCTTCGTCGCCACGCTCTCGGCCGTCAGCACCCACACTCGGCGCGCGTACGACCACGACGTCCACGAGTTCGTCGCGTGGTGCGAACGCGGCCCGGCGGCGGATCCCACGCGCCTCGACCACCGGATCTTGCGCCGCTACCTCGCGTACTTGCAGACGCGAGGGTTCGCGCGCCCGTCGATCGCGCGCAAAGCCGCGGCCGTGCGCGCGTACGTGCGCTATCTGCGTCGCCGCGGTGGCATCGAACGCGACGTCGCGGTGGAGCTCCACGCGCCCAAAGGCGCGCAGCGGCTGCCACGAGTGCCGCGCCAAGCCGAAGCCGCCGTCCTCGTTGCAACTCCGTCGGGGGACGATCCAAAGGCGCGCCGCGACCGGGCGATCCTCGAACTGCTGTACGGGTGTGGCCTGCGGGTCAGTGAATGCTGCGGCCTCGATCTCGACGATGTCGACCTTCGTCGCCGCACAGTGACCGTGCTCGGGAAGGGCGCCAAGGTCCGGCGACTGCCCCTCGGTGCGCCGGCCCGGGACGCGATCGCGGCCCATCTGCGCTCCGCCGGACCGGGCCCCGCCCTCTTCCTGAACGCCCGGGGCCGGCGCGCCAGCCCAAGGGACGTGCGGCGAATCCTCGCCCGTCTGCCGCTTCCGGACGGACGGGTCCTAACGCCCCATGCCCTCCGGCACGCCTTCGCCACTCACCTTTTGGAGGGCGGTGCCGATCTAAGAGCGGTCCAGGAGCTGCTTGGACACGCCGATGTAGGGACGACGCAGGTCTACACTCACGTGACTCGAGACCGCCTGAAGAGCGTGTACGAACGGACGCACCCACGTGCATGACGGAAGCCGACCGACCGCTGTGGATGAGCTGTCGGCGACGATCGCTGAACTTTGGGAGGAGTACAAGGACGACGGTACCCGCGACGCGCGGGAACGCCTGATTCTCCACTACTCGCCGCTCGTCAAGTTCGTCGCGGGCCGCGTCGCCGCGGGGCTGCCGCAAAACATCGAGCAGTCGGACCTCGTCAGCTACGGCATTTTCGGGCTCATCGACGCGATCGACAAGTTCGATCCCGGCCGCGGCTACAAGTTCGAGACGTATGCGATCTCTCGCATCAAGGGCGCGATCATCGACGAGCTGCGCTCGATCGACTGGGTGCCGAGATCGGTGCGCGCCAAGGCGCGCGCGATCGAGCGGGCGTACTCGAAACTCGAGAACGAACTGCGCCGCAGCCCCGATGACAAGGAAGTCGCATCGGAGCTCGGGATGACCGAGGAAGAGCTCGCAACCGTGCTCAGCCAGATCAGCTTCGTCGGCGTCGTCGCCCTCGACGAGCTGCTGACCGCGGGGGTGGAGCGGGGGAGCGGCGCGACGGTCGGCGACACGATCGCCGGCGGCGGCCATGACCCGGTCGAAGCCTTCGAGTCCGAGGAGATGCGTCAGGTCCTCGCCGACGCGATCAATCGCATGCCCGATCGCGAGCGCCTCGTCCTCACGCTCTACTACTACGAGGGGCTCACGCTCGCCGAGATCGGCAGCGTCCTCGGCGTCACCGAAAGCCGCGTGTGCCAGATCCACACGAAGGCGATCTTCCAACTGCGTTCGCGGCTCTCCGAGCCGATGCCCGAGCGCGGCATCGTCACCTAGCTTCTCGCCGCCGCGGCGCGGCTACACCTCAGCGCCGACCCCCGGGGATGCGCCGCGGAACCGCACGAGCGCGCGCAGGTGATCCGACAACGATCGGGCGCGGCGCAGCGACGAGGCGAGCATGCGCTGAGCGTGCCATGCGCGGGCGGCCTCGTCCTCGGTCACCTCGCGCTGGGTGTTGAAGATCGCAACGTTGGCGAGATTGGCGAGCGATCGCGCCGGTTCGGCGGCACGGTCGCCACACCGCGTCCGGAGCCTCGCGACGACCTCGGGCGCGGTTGCGGCCGCGATCGGTGCGCTCGTCTCGATGGCGAGTGCATCGAGCACTTCCTGCCACGCACCGACCACCCGTTCCTGCGGCCCGCCGTTCCGGCGTTGCCACCGTCGAGCGGCGCGCCGAAGTTGGTAGAGCAGCGGCGCACCCAGCACGACGACGGCCACCGCGATCGCGACGGTTCGCAACCAGTCGACCGGCGGCGCGGGCGGGTCGGGTGGAACACGCGGAGCGATCGCGACGCTCGTCGTGCTCTCGTCGGCTTCGACTCCGACCTCGGCTGGCAGCGTTGTCGAGGGTCCGCCCGTCGGGGGGGCGGTGGTCGTCGTCACCGCGGTTGTCCCCGCCCCGGGAGTCGGATCGGCGACGACCCAGCCATCGCGCAACCGCACGGACGCCCATGCCCACGCGTCGGCGTCGGTGACGCGGTAGCGGCCGGCCGCAAGCGTGTGTCCCGACTCGCCGCCGACGCGAAATCCCGTGACGAGCCGAGCCGGAACACCGATCTCGCGGGCAACAAGCGTGAACAGTGTCGCGAATTGTTCCGGAGTTGCTTCTCGCCGTCCGACAACAGCGGCGACGACTTCGCTGAGCGACATGCCATCCGCTCGTTCGGCGCCCGCGTCGAGCGGCCCGTCCGCCATGTCCATCCGCCGCGCGCCTCGGAACTCGACGAGGAGCGCGTAGAGGAAACGACCTGGCTCCCGGCGCGCGGCAATGCCGAGATCGTCCTCGAACTGCGCGACGACCTCCGTGAGCACCTGGCGGCCGTCGAGCGGGAGCAGTGTGTCGTCGATGCTGCGCGCGGGCCCAGGCGTCAGCGCGGCATCGGCCGGATCGAGCACCGCGAGGGACTGCACGGGCGCGCGCGACACCACGACGTAGCCGTCGTCGCTCGTGAGCGGTCGCGCCGGGAATGGCATGCCCGACGCGGGGTCGTGCTGCACGGAGATCCCTTCGACCGCTTCCGGTCGCACCATGTACGGCATCCAGCGCAAGTCGCGTAGGTCGGTGATCTCGTAGTGCTGTCGCTGACTCGGTACCCCGGTCGTGTCCGCACCGGGAATGTGCCCACCTGTCGGTTCGAACCGGCGTGAGAAGCGCCAGGTGTCGCCGTCGTACGAGCCGAGCTCGGCCAGCGCGACGTATCCCGCGGTGTCACCGTCAGTCGTCACGACGAACAACTCTGCCGGTGTCTCCGGGTCGGCTTCGTCGCGCATCGTGGCGAGCTCGCGCAGCGGTGATATCGGCTCCGCGACGTGCACCGCCGGCGCCCGTCGCAGCGACGCAGGCGACTCGGCCGCGGAGGAGTCCGGCACGACTAGCGCGACGCCCGCCGCGAGACCGAACGCACCGACGCCGATCACGGCGCGGGAGAGCGCCAACCGGAGCAACCCCTCGTCGCGCGTGCGTGTCGTTGCTACGAGGTGACGAGTCAGGACGAACGCACTCGCGACCGCCGCGAGCGCGAACGCGGGACCGACTGCGTGTTGCGACTCGTCGGCGGTCATCGCGTACGCGCCGACGAACGCCGCCAGCCAGGTTGCCACGACGACGCCGTTGCGGGCGCTGCGCGCGACCGCTTCGCCGACGATCGCGGCACTCATCCAGGAGCAGGCGATCGGAACGATCATCAGCGCACGCGGTTCGGTGAACGGCGGAGTCGCCGACAACAGCTGCGCCGGACTGCGCGTGAACCCGCGCGCCAGTTCGTCGAATGCGAGCGGCGAGCGCAGCACGGCACCGAGCGCGTACGCGACGAACGCGAGGAGGGTCGCGGTCCCGGACGCTGTCGCGGAACGGCGGAACTGCACTGCAACCGCCGGGAGCACCAGCGGAATGGCGCAGGCTGCGATCGAGATCGGGGCAATGCGGTCGGTGGGAAAGAGGGCCCACCACGGCGTCGTTGCGAGCACGCAGCCGACCCACGCGAGAACGAGCGCGAGCGCTCGCAGCGCGGCCGTGCGATTCACGGTCGGACCTGGAGATTCCACGCGCGCGCGAACTCTTCGAGATCGGTCGCGTTGATCACCGTCACGCCCGTGAGCGCCGCGACCGGACGCCGCTCGTCGGTGACCGACGTGACGACGATGCGTTCGAACCGGCGACCGAGCGCGGCGGCGGCCGGCACGGTCGTGTCGTCGATGTCGCCGGTCACCACGACGAGCGCGGTCCCGCCACGATCGCGGCGCAGGCGCAGCAACTCCGCCGCGAGCGACCCGTCCGGTGACGACCCGACTCCGGTGAGGTAGTCGACGAGCAGCTGCGGATCGCGCGTCTCGTTGCCGCCGATCCGTTCGCCGATCGTTGTCCCCGGGCCGGGTGCGCTGACCCGGAGCTCGACCGGCGACTTGCCGGTGGTCGCGGTGGTGACGACGGACGCGGCGATGTCGATCGCGAGCTCGAAGCTTGCTTCCGAATACGACGTCGGTACGAGATCGACGACGACGACCGTGTACGGCTGAGATGTGTCGACGTTCTGACGGACCATCAGTGTGCCGTCGGTGCTGCGCGCCGTCGACCGCCAATGGATCATCCGACGGTCGTCACCGGCCACGTACTCACGAATGCGATGGAAGGTGATGCTGCCCTGCGGTGACGTGTCCGACGTCGGCCCCTCGAGATGGCGGGTCGCGCCGGACGGCAGCGCCCGCAACGGCACGACGCGCGGATGTACCCACAAGTCGTCGGCGCGACCGTGGCGCTGCGTCAGTCGCACGAGCTCGAACGGATCGGAGCGCGTCAGCTCGATGGGTTCGAGCGTGAAGATACCGCGCCGCTCGGTCGGGAGGCGGTAGATGCCGGTCTCGGTGGTGTTCGGCTCGACTGTTGGCAGCACCAGTGGAACGGTGCGCGTGCCGAACGGTTGCGTCGCTGCCAGGCGACCGACCCGCCGCCGCCCGAGGTTGGTGACCTCGACGTACGCAATCGCGTCGAGGCCGCGGGACACGCGCGGCGGGTGGACATGCCGTACCACTCGAACCTTCGGGCGGCGAAGCGCGTACGCAAATGCGAACACGACGAGGCAGACCACAACGATGCCGAGTCGCGTGATTGCGGGCCATCCCAGCGCAAGACCGGCGACCGTGAGACTGCTCCCGGCGACCGCCGCACCGACACCGAGACGCGTCATCGTGGCGCCCCGCGCGGGATCGGCACCGTATCCAGCGCGCGTTGCACGATGTCGGCTGGCGTGCGCCCCTGGAGCGCAGCTTCGGGATGCAACAGGACTCGGTGTGTCAGCACGTGCGGTGCCATGTCCTTGACGTCTTCGGGCGCGACGAACGGCCGCCCCTCGGCCGACGCAGCCGCGCGTGCGGCGCGGAGCAACGCAAGGCTGCCGCGCGGGGAAACACCGAGCCGGACTTCAGGCGCGCGCCGGGTCGCGCCGGCGACGAGTACAATGTAGTGCTCGATCGCGGGCGACACCTCGGTCTGCTTCGTGCCCTCGATCAGCTTCGCGATGTCGTATGCATCCATGACCGGACGGATCTGCTCGACGGTCGGCCCGTCCTTTTGCGTGCGCAGCACGAGAATCTCGGAATCGGGATCGAGCTCACCGACCGCGATCCGCATCAAGAAGCGGTCGAGCTGGGCCTCCGGAAGCGAATACGTCCCTTCCATGTCGATCGGGTTCTGCGTCGCGATCACCATGAACGGCTTCGGAACCGGATACACGATCGCATCAGTGGTGACCGTCTGTTCCTCCATCACCTCGAGCAGCGCGGCTTGTGTCTTCGGGGAGGCGCGGTTGATCTCGTCGGCGAGGACGATGTTGGCGAAGATCGGCCCGTGTCGGAACTCGAACTCGCCCCGCTTCTGGTTGTAGACGAGCCCGCCGGTCACGTCGGACGGTAGGAGGTCGGGCGTGAACTGGATTCGCTTCCAGTCGAGCTCGATCGACGCTGCGATCGCGCGCGCGAGCGACGTCTTGCCTGTCCCCGGTACGTCCTCGATGAGGAGATGTCCTCCCGCGAGGAGGCAGACGAGCGCGTCGCGGATCACGTCGCGTTTGCCTTGGATCACGCGCGCCACGTTGTTGACGAGAACGTCGAAGCGCTGCGCGAGCATGGCGCTGTGGTTGTGGTCGAAGGTCACGGATCGTTCCTTGGATGGGCGTTTTCGCGGCGCCGGGATCGGCACCACGCCAGGAGCACACCACCGGTGGAGACACCGGCGAAGAGCGCGTGTGCGCCGCTCGAAGTACCCAAGCCCGACACGGGCGGGTGGCTCGAGATCGTCGTCGAGGGCATCGCGGGCGCGGTTGTCGTCGTATCGGGCGGCGCGTTGCCGTTCACTTGGCGCGCCCCTGCTCCGGCCGCCGAGAGCGTCAGCGTCCGTCCGAGGTAGCGCGACTCCGCCCGCAGTTCGAGGGTGAACGTGAAGGCCTTGTCGAAGCGCTGCCTGGCGGCTTCGATGCAATCGGTGATGTCGATCGTCGCCGGCAACGCGGCGCGATCCACGGTCGGGCGCGCTCCGCACGTGCCGTCGTGGTTCCCCGCCCGCCAATGCAGCGAGAACGTGATCGGGCTTCCGTACAGTTCTGGTGTGCCGGCGATCTCGACGGTGTTGTCGGCGGCGCCCGGCCAAGACACTGCGAAGGTGCCGATTGCTTGGAGACCGACGTCACCGAGCGCGAACGGGGCGCTGCTGAGCTGCGGACTCGGCCCGAGATGCACGCGATCGGCACCCGTCTCTTCGAGCGTCGCGACGACGCGGCAGTCGTTGCCCCCGAAGCCGACGAGGTCGAGTCCTTCGATGCGCAATGTGCCGGTCGCATCCAGCGCCGTCGGTGCGATCGGGACGGTCGTGTTCCCGCAACGCACCGTGCCGGTCGCTTGTACGGTTGCGCCGGACGCGAGGTTCTCGAGTGCTTGCGGCACACGGGCGACGACGACCCCGGCGTTCATGCTTGCCGGCGAAGGCTGTCCCTCGACCTCGTCGAGCGCGAGGGCGTCCGACCACGTGACGAACTCCTCGAATTCGATCGTCTGCGGCGCAGTCGTGCGCCCATGACCAACGGCCATGAGGCGCGCGGTGTGTGCCGTGCCCGCTGACAACGTGACGTCGACATCTTCGCGGCGTGTGGACGGCAGGCCGCGTGTCGCGACGACGGCGCCGTCGACCTCGTAGGACAGCTGCGCGTCGACGCTCCCGAGCACTTCCAGGGGGTCGGCGTCGAACAGCACCGTCAGCGTTGCGCCGATCGTGCCGTTGCCTCGCGGGCCGAGCGGCGTGACGGAGAAGTGCATGCGGCGCCCGTCGGGTGCGCGCCACCCCTCGCTGCACGTGGCCGCACGCGTGGCGTCGCCCGCGAGCCCGCGCGCGGAGATTCCGTACACCGCGAATCGCAACGAACGACCGACGGCCGCGCCGTACGGGATGTCGACGGTCGTCTGCGTCCCGTCGACTTCGGTCGTCGGCAGCGAGGGCACGGTGCCTGCGCCGCAGAGCTCGACCGCGCTCACGACCCAGCGGGCCGCGGGCGTATCGCACGCCGCGGCGCCGGCGCCGCACGCCGACCACGCGAGGCGCCACGCGCCCGCACCGCCCGCGGCGTCGGGGACCGCGGTCACGGTGACCGTGTCCGGCGCGTCGGGCCCGGTCGGTGGGGTCGAGATCCGGAAGGGGAGCGACGGGGTCGATTGCTTCCCGATGTGCGCGGTGACGGTGAACTCGTACGTCGAGTCGGCGCGCAACCGGTCGAACGTCGTTTCCATCTGGCCGTCGACCTGTCGGCGCGCCTGGTCGACGCTCGCCGCGCCATCGAGCGGTTTTACCGCGACGGTATAGGACGCCGGAACGCAGTCGAGCGTGTCGACCGTGTCGTAGCGCCAGAAGAGCGCGACCGCGCGCGGCTGCGGCTCGGCGCCGGTGATCACCGGTACGTGCGGGCGCTGGTCGGTCTCACTGCAGTCGAGCAGCTCGTCGAGCTCGGGTGGCGCGGCGACCGCGGCGGCGCCCGGTGGTGTGGACGCGGGCGTCTCCTCGGGGGCAGGGGGTTCGTTCACCGGGGCGAGCGCGCCGGGCGGTGCGCTCGGGTCGAGCTCGGTACTGACGTCTGACTTGTCGACGCGCACGGGTGGCCGGCCCGAGCCGTCGGTGAACAGCACGACCGCATACGGCGTGTCGGGGTTGTTGAACACGACACGCGGGCCGAGCGCGAGAACGCGCGTCGATGCGAAGGAGGGGAACCCGTTCTCGACGGGGTACAGATCGGGCCCGTCGCCGCCCATGTCCAGGGCTGTCACCGAACCGGTACGAGGATCGACCGCCAACAAAGGTGGCGGCGCGACCGCTGCCGTCGTCTCGACGCCGTCGAGCGTGTACACGACGCCGCGGTTGAGGGCGGGCGCGACCGGCTCGGTGTCGAAGGGCGCGCCGTCCAGCGCTGTTGGTCCCGTGATGTGGGACTGCGCGCCGTCGAATCCGAGCGAGCTCCAGCGGGTGCCGTGCCGTACGAGGAACCACGCCGTCGCGTCGCGGCCGGCGACGGACACGATCCGGGCGGCGTTGCGCGCGTCCGGCGGCAGCGAGTAGCTCGTTTGGGGGTGCGAGCCCGATACGTCGATCGTCCTAATTTCGGTCGCATCCGCGACCACCAGTTGCTCGCGGTCGTCGGTCGAGGTGACGGCGAGCCCGCTGTTCGCGCTGACCGCGCCGTGCTCGGACGCGGCGAGTCGCGTGGGGTCTTCGGGATCGGTTCCCACCGAGACGATGTGCGCCCCCTGATCGTCGGTGACGACGAGCCAGAGACGGTCGCCGGCGATCCGAACCGCGCTGTCGGAGTCCGCGACCGTGCCGTCGAGCACGACGGTCGAGAGTCGGACGACGCCCTCGGTGTCCGCCGTCGCCACCGTGCCGCGGTCGACGCGCACGACAGCGATACCCGCCGCGCTCCAACCGACAAGGAATGCACTCGTCGCGCTCGCATACGCCTGCGCGGCGTCGATCTCGCGGCCGAACGCGACACCGGCGCCGGTCCGGCGCACGAGGTAGTTGTCGAGGCCGAGGAAGTTGAACGATCCCCGGGCCCGACTCACGAGCAGCGTCCCGTTCTCGAGGGAGACGGGCTGCACGCGATCGCCGGGGACGCCGACGTGTTGGACGACGTCGCGGAACCGAGCAGTCAGCGCACCGGCGGCGAGGTCCACCACGGCCGGCTCGCCGCGCCAGTTCTCGAGCACCAGCGAGCCGCCCACGACGTCCGCTCGGGTCGCTCGATTGGGCGCGCTCGTGACACTCGCAACGACGACGGTCGCGCTCAGCGTCAAGGCCGCGAGCGCGCCTGCGAGTTTTTGGAAACCGGTGACCGCGATCGAACCGTCGGTCCCGCGCCCGAAGTTCGCGCGTACCGTGCTCGGGCGTCGACGCCCTGCACCCCCCACAGTTGCCACGCTCGATCCTGTTCCGGAGCCGCCCGTGCGTCTGGCCCCGTTTCCACCCAGATGCTGGAACGAGTTTCGGCGGCGCGTCGGGGCGCGTCAAGGGCTCTTGTCCCTCCCCGCGCGCAATGTAGAAATTGGTACACAATTGCCGACACGAGTACTACTCTGCGTGATCACGCCCGAACGTGGCTGTTGGCGAGACAGGACGGCGCTCGCTTCGCCGAGCGACGCACTGTTTCGCAACCGGCTCGGTCGCGTGCGGGCGTGTGTGCTCCGGGGAGGCGCGCCAAGAGGCGCGGTGGGGGAGGAGTTGCCATGACGGTGATCAGGGTGCATCCAGAGAGCATCCGCGACTATGCGGCGAACGCGCAGCGCTCGTTCGACGAGATGCGGGTCACGCTCGAACGGCTCGTGCGCAGCGTGGTGGAGGTCCGTTACTTCGGACCGAACGCGGCGGAGTTCAAACGCCGATGCGGCGAGCTGGCCACCGACTTCGCGGTCCGTCTCAGCCAGGATCTCGGTGCCATCGCCGATGCCGTGCGCGTATCGACGAGCAACATCGCCGCCTCGCTCGGCGGTCAGGTGATCAGCATCCAAGTGAACGGTTCGGCGATCGTGCCGCCGGCGGTTCCGCAGGGCGACGGCGCGGTCGACGTCGACGTCTCGGGCCTCGAGGCGCTGAAGCAACCCGTGCGAGCAGACTTCGCGTCGATCGAAGCCGCGCTCGACGAGCATCTGCGCCGCTTGATCAGTACCGACTGGGTCGGCACCGCCAAGGACGTGGCCGTCGAGGCGGTCACCGGTTTCACCAACGGCGCACGCGCCAACGTTGCGAATGCCCGCGGCGCGATCACGCAGTATCTCGATCAACAGATCGGCGCGGTCGAGACGGCCGACCGCTAGCGCCGGCACCTCGACCGCGACGCCGGGGACGGCGACGGTGGAACTGCTGCTGCGCGTCGATCTGCGCACCGGCCGCGAGCCGATACGGGCCGACGTCCGCGTCGACATCGACGGCGCGCACACGATCGCGGCGCTCGCCGCCGCGCTCGTCGAGCACTGCGGCGGATCGACGACGCCACCGGTGCCGGCGGTGCTGCGCGGTTCCACCGGCGAGGTCCTTTCGCCGGACGAGCGCGTGGGCGCGGCCGGGCTGTGCTCGGGTGAGCTGCTGATCCTCGGACCGGTGCCGCATCGTTCGGGCCGGCGCGTCGCACCCGAAGCCGGAATCACGGTCGACGTCCTCGCCGGGCCGAGCGCGCCGACCTCCGTGATCCTCGGACCAGGCCGATATCCGATCGGTCGCGACGGTGCCGGGATCCTGCTCGACGATCCCACCGTCACCGGCCACCACGCCGACCTCGAGATCGACACCGACTGGACCACGACGATCACGCCCGCGACACCCGAGCCGAACGCGGTGCTCGTGGACGGCGAACCCGCGCGCGGGCCCGTCGTGGTCGGGCCCGTCGCGATCGTGCAGCTCGGCGCCAGCGCGATCGTGCTCCGACCGTTCCGGCGCGGCCGGGCCGACGGCGTGGACCGGCTCGGCCAACTGCCGTTCCATCGCACGCCCTACCGGCCGTCCGACCTCGCCGACGAGAAGCTGCCAGCGCTCGCTGACGTGCCGACGAAGCCAGACCCGTCACGACTGGCGATGCTCACCGCAGTCCTTCCGGTCGCGACCGGCGTGACCATGTTCGCTTTCACGGGTCAGGTGCAGTTCCTCGCGCTGACGTTGCTGATGCCGCTCTCGGTCGTCGGCAGCTGGTTCGATCAGCGTCGCCACGGCGGTCAGCGGTATCAGCGGTCGGTCGAGCGCTTCCGGCGCCGGCTCGCTCGTCGTCGCCAGGATCTCGGCGCCGCGCTCGCGTCCGAGCGCGCCAAGCGCGTGCGCGCCGCGCCCGACGTCGCCGACCTCGCCCGTCGCGCCGAACTGCGCACCACCGACTTGTGGTCGCGCGGTCGCGCCGCACCCGACTTCTTGAACCTGCGGGTCGGCGTCGGCGACGTCACATCTCGGGTCACGGTCGCGCCGGAGTCGGCGGGCGACGAAGAACACCGCGACGAGGCCGCGGCCGCGGTCGAAGGACACGACGTGCTCACCGGCGTACCCGTATGCGTGCCGATGCAAGAGATCGGTGTCCTCGCGATCCGCGGCGACGACACCGACGCGACCCGCCTGGCAACGTCCGTCATCGTGCAAGCCGCGTGTTTGCACAGTCCCGAGGATCTCGTCATCGCGGTCGCGGTCGCGCCCGAGCGTGACATGAGCCCGTGGCTGAAATGGCTGCCACACGCGCGTTCGGCGACGTCGCCGTTGGCGGGCGAACACCTCGTCGCCGACCGTGCCGGCGCCGACCGATTGCTGGGCGAGCTGATCGAGGTCGCCGAACGTCGCGGTGCGTCGACCGACCGCACCATCGACCGGCGCTGGCCATGGGTGCTCGTCGTGCTCGACGAGGCCCTCGAGCCGGATCCGGCGCTCGTCTCGCATTTCCTCGACTGCAACCCGGCCGGGTTCTCGGTCGTGTGGATCACCGACAGCGAAGCCAAGATCGTCCGCCAGGCCGCCGCGGTCGCCCACGTCGAGCGCGCGACGTCGGGACGGCGTTCGACGCTGTGGTTCGCGGATCCGGCACGCGCGATCCAACAACTCGAACCCGAACGCGGCGATCCAGAGGTCGCCGATCGCGTCGCCCGCGCGCTCGCACCGGTGCGTGACGCGTCGGTCGGGACCGCGACCACGGCCATCTCGCGTGCGGTGACGCTGTTCGACGCGTTCGGGGTCGAAACCGTGACCCCGAGCATGATCCAGGACCAGTGGCTCGCGGCCCACGGCGACAGCCTGGCCGCGCCGGTCGGCATGGGTGCCGACGGTCCGTTCATGCTCGACCTCGTCGCGCACGGTCCGCACGCGTTGGTGGGCGGAACGAGCGGCGCCGGGAAGAGCGAGCTCCTCCAGACGGTCGTCGCCGCGCTCGCCGCGCACTATCCGCCGACGCGTTGCAACTTCTTGTTCGTCGACTACAAGGGCGGCGCGTCGAGCACCGTGTTCCGCGACCTGCCGCACACGGTCGGGTACGTAACCAACCTCGACGCGGCGCTGTCGCTGCGCGCGTTGGCATCGCTGCGCGCCGAGCTGAATCGGCGCATGCAGCTGCTCGAGGGACGCGCCAAGGACCTCCCGGAGATGCTCGCAAAGTTCCCGAACGAGGCGCCCCCGGCGCTCGTGATCGTCGTCGACGAGTTCGCCACGCTCGTCAAGGAGGTCGAGGGCTTCGTCGACGGCATCGTCGACATCGCCCAGCGGGGGAGAAGCCTCGGGATCCACCTCATCCTCGCGACGCAACGCCCGTCGGGATCCGTCAACGACAACATCCTCGCCAACACGAACCTGCGCATCGGTCTGCGCATGCTCGACTCTGCCGAGTCTGCGAGCGTGATCGGCTCGCCCGAGGCCGCAGAGATCCCAGTGCCGCTCAAAGGGCGCGCATTCGCGCGTCTCGGCCCCCGCGAGCTGGTGGCGTTCCAATGCGCCTACTCGGGCGCGCCCATCGCGCGTGTGGACGAGGGCGCCATGCGCATCGTCGTGAGCGACTTCACGGCCGGCCCACGGGCCGCGACACGCGTCGACACCGGCCGGGCGCCGACTTCGGATACCGACCCGCGCACCCAGCTCGACGTCCTCGTCGCCGCGGTCGTCGACGCCGCCGCGGCACTCCACCTCGATGCGGCCGCGCGCCCCTGGCGGGAACCGCTCGGTGACAATGTCACGCTCGATGTCGTCGGAGCCGACGCACGGGCGCGGCCGGCGCCGGCGCGCGCGGGCTGCTCGATCGCGGTCGGCATGATCGACGACCCCGATCGGCAGGACCAGTATCCCGCGGTTGTCGACCTCGAGGACGGCGGCGGGCTGCTCGTGTTCGGCGCCGGGGGAACGGGCAAGACCACGCTGCTGCGGACGATCGCGGCCGCCGCGTCGACCGACGCCGGCGCGGGCGTCGTGTGCTGCGGCATCGACTTCTCGTCGCGTGCGTTACGCGCCCTCGAGGTGCTGCCGCAGTGCATCGGCGTGGCGACCGGCGACGACCTCGAAGCGACGACGCGCCTCCTCGCCCTCCTCGACGGGGAGCTGCGCAACCGCCGCAAGCTGTTCGGCGCGCGGCAAGCCGAATCGATGACCTCGTGGATCGGCGGCGGCGGCGACCCACTCCCGCGTGTGCTCCTGCTCGTCGACGGCTACGCAAACCTCGCCAACACGTTCCAACGGCCCGAAGGCGGCGCCGGCGCGGGCGGCTACGACTGGCTCGAGCTGCTGCATCGCCTCGTCATCGACGGCCGGCAGGTCGGCATCCACGTGATCATTACTGCGGAGCGCCGCGCGGCCGTGCCCGCGATGCTCATGGCCGGCATTGCGAACCGCATCGTGCTCCGCCAGGCCGACGAGGCGTCGTACCTCGACTTCGGAATCTCGGCGCGACGCATGGACGGAGTCGATCTGCCGCCGGGCCGCGGGATCATGAACGGCCAGCTCATCCAGCTCGCGTGCGTTGTCGCGGGCGACGGCGCCGCGCAAGCAGCGGCGTTGGCCGAACGCAGCCGTGCCCCTGTGGGCGCGGCGCCGGCCGAACTCCTGACGAGTCCGTTGTCGGAGTACGTCGCGCCGCTCGACGAGCCGCGCCCGCCGGGCACCGCCGCGCTCGGACGTGCAGACCTGACCCACGCGCCGGTCCTGGTCGACTGCACCTATTCGAACGTTCTCGTGGCCGGGCCACCGCGCTCGGGTCGCTCGACCGCGTTGCGGACGCTCGCCGAGCAGCTGGCCGAGTCCTACGAGGTGTGGGCCATCGGCACCGAGGATGCGGGTCTGCGCGTCGTCGAGAAAGCGACGCGCACCGCGTTCGGGTCGACGTCGGAGATCGCTTCGCTCCTCGAAGAGCTCGAGGCGCTCCAGGCGTACGCGAACGCGCCGACACGCGTGCTGGTCGTTGACGACCTCGATCGTCTCGACGACGCGGCCGTACACGCCGCGTTCGCGCGCGTCATGCGCGGTCGCGCCGTTCGCTTCGTCGCGAGCATCGAGACCCGCAACCTCACCGCGTACACGAGCGATCCGCTGCTGACGGTGATGCGTCGTGCCCGTCGCCTCCTGATCCTGCAACCAGATTCCGCGATGGAAGTGTTCAACGCCACCGGCGTCCGAGCGCCGCTTCGGCCGGGCTTGGCGCTACCTCCAGGTCGTGGCGTCCTCATCGTCGATCGCGTGCCGGTCGTGGTACACGTCGCGTCAGTCGAGGCGTCGGCGAGCGGAGGGGAACAGGAGTGATACAGGCGGCCGACGACGTCGTCTTCGACTACGAAGGCGCGCTCGCGCTGGCCCGCAACCTGTGGCAGCTGGCGGATCACACCGACGCACTCCGACTTCGGCGCCAGACGCAGGCCGACGCGACGCTCGTGTCGTGGGTCGGGACGCATGCTGTCGAGTTCGAGCGACGCGTCACGAACGAGCAGTCCGAGCTCACGCACGTCGCCGAGTGCTTGCGTGCTGACGCGCAGGCGTGGGCACTCCAATGGAAGCGGGCCATGGACACACAGAACAAGGTGATCTACGCCCGTCATGTCGACGACAAGAAGGCGAGCCGAAGCCTCATCTCCAAGGTGGGCGACTTGTTCGGCGGTCCCGACTACCCGCCCGAGCCGGCGCCGGTCCCGGTGCCACAGCCGCCGCTCTACGTCTCCTGCGCGCAGCTGGTGCGATACTCGTGACCATCACCTCGGCCGACCCCGAACGGCTGGCGCATTTCACGACGACCGCCGCCGCGGCGCGAGCGGCGATCCTCGATGCCGTCAACGCGCGACTGTGGGAGACGGCGGCGGTGCAGATGGCCAGCACGTTCCAGGTTCCGTACAGCGACACGCTCGCCGCGTTTCAACGGATTCTCGCCGGCTTGGAGGACAACGAACTGTTCGTGCGCGGCGTGCACGATGCCTTGGTGGGGGCCGACACGTTCGGTGCCGGCGGCGCGATGCAGGTTGACGACGCTCTGGTCTCGCTGCAGCTCCGTTCGCGCGCGCTCGACACGATGCCTCTCCCCGTCACGTTCAATCCGACCGTGCTCCTCGGCGAACCGCCGCACTCCGGGTTCGCCGACGACCCCATCTGCACCGCGACCGGCAACTTCATTCACATCGACGAAGACATCGCGTTCGCGGCGCTCGCGCGACCATTGTCGGTGCGACGCGCGTACAATTCGCTCGCGGCGGCGACGATCGGTGCGTTCGGGCGCGGCTGGACGTCGATGCTCGACGTGGCCGTACTCGGCGACGCGACCGCGCCACGCGTGCGACTTGGTGACGGTGCCGAAATCCCGTTCTTCCTCGACGACGAACACATATACCACCCCGTCGCACGCGCCCAACTCGGTCTCCA
This sequence comes from Actinomycetota bacterium, assembly GCA_052390615.1. Lineage (GTDB taxonomy): Bacteria > Actinomycetota > Acidimicrobiia > IMCC26256 > PALSA-610 > JBQTGT01. Next base: position 2,313 of record JBQTGT010000004.1, on the reverse strand, counting down.
ACGGATCGACGGCGAAGGCTGGCGGCTGCGGGATCGCGCGGATACTTGGAGCTTCGACGACGCGGGCACGTTGGTGGAAGCCGAGGTTGGCGGCGCCCACCTAGGGTTCACGCGCACGGGGGCCGCGGTGCACGTCGAGGACGCCGGTTCGCGGCGGTGGGTCCGGTACGAGCTCACCGACGGGCGTGTTGGCGCGGTCGCCACGAGCGACGGTCGGCGAGTGCTCTACACCTACGACCCCGACGGCAACCTCATCGGGGCGAACGGTCCGAACGGGGCGTTGGCGTACACGATCGCACGCGGGTTCGTCGCGGCAATCGTCGACGCCGATGGCGTCGTGCTCGTCGCGAACGAGTACGACGAGTCGGGTCGCGTGCGAGAACAGACCAGCCCGCATGGACGCGTCAGCCTCTACGCCTACTTGCCGAACGGCACGACGATCGTCTCGGACCGCGACGACGGGCCGCGCAACGTCTATGTCCACGACCGGCGCGGGAACCTGACTTCCGTCGTCGACGGCGATGGGCGTGCGTTGCGGCTCACCTACGACGGCGCCGATCGGGTCGTACGCATCGTCGACCGTGCCGGCGCGGTCACGGAGCACGAGTTCGACCGCGACGCCAACCTTGTCACTCGAGTCGATCCCGACGGCGTGCGCACCGAATGGACGTGGGACGGCACGGGGCGGTTGACGAGCGAGACCGACCGCGCCGGTGCGATCACGCACTACGAATACTCCGGTGACGGCCGCGCGCCGACGCTCGTCGTCGGACCCGACGATGCCGAGGTCCGCGCGACACGCGACGAGCGCGACCTGCCGGTTACTGTCGTCGACCCCGACGGCGTCGTCAGCACGTTCGAATGGGATCGCGATGGACAACTCGTCGCGATCGTCGACGCGCTCGGGAGCAGAACCGAGCTCGCGTTCGACGCGGCGGGCAATCTCGAGCGAATCGTCGATCCGGCCGGTGTCGCCACGACCTTCGAGTCGGATGGGGCGGGCCGCGCGCTGGAAGCTCGTTCGGTCGAGGGCACCACCCGCTACGCATATTCGCCCGCGGGTCGGCTGCAGACGGGTGTCGACCCGGCGGGCCTGTCCTTCTCGGTGACCCATGGGCCCGACGGCGAGGTCGCGGCGCTCACGGACAGCGTCGGTTCGACGGTGACGTTCGAACGCGACGTGCTCGGCAACGTCGTCACGGTCGTGGCGCCCGACGGTGCTCGCTACGCGCACACCTACGACGCGGTCGGCCGGCTCGTCGCGATGACCGATCCGGCGGGCGGAATTACCATACGCGCGTACGACGCCGAAGGGCGATCGATCGCGGTCACCGGCGCCGACGGCGGCACCTGGACCCGTACCGTCGACGAGTTCGGACGTTCGCTCACGGTCGTCGCTCCCGATGGCGCGACGACGACGCGTGCCTATCACGCCGGTGGCGCGCTCGCGGTCGCAGTCGATCCCGAAGGCCGCCGCGTCGAGTACGAGGTCGATGGCTACGGACGCACCACCGCCGTCGTCGATCCGCGTGGCGGTCGCCGCACGCTCGAGTACACACCGGCCGGTCGGCTCCGACGCGTCGTGTCACCCGCGGGCCGCACCGAGACGTACGAGTACGACGCCGCCGGCCGTCTCGCCGCGATCGTCGGCGCCGACGGTGCCCGCGTCGAGCTCGACCGCGACGTGCGGGGCCGTGTCCTGCGCACCGTGGTCGACGGTGACGATGCAATCGACATCGAGGTCGACGCGAGCGGACGTGCGATTGCGCGCCGTGACTCGATCGGCGCCGTCGAGTACGACTGGGACGAGACCGGACAGCTGCGCGGCTACGCCCGCGCCGGTGAGCGCGCAGCCCGGTTCGACTGGGACCCGCGGGGCTTGTTGGCGGCCGCTTCCGACCCGGCCGGCGTCACGTCCACATTCGAGCACGACGTGCGCGGCCGAGTCGTCGCCACGATCACCGGCGGCATGCAGACGCGCGTCGCGTACGGCGAGGCCGGGTACGTCACTCGCGCCGTCGACGCGCTCGGCTACGAATCGACAGTCCTGCGCGACGCGGTGGGACGGGTCCTCGGCGCCGACTTCGCCGACGGTACTGGGTGGCGGCAGACGTACACACCGGCCGGGCAGCTCGCCACGATCACGTCCGCGCGCGGCGAACCGTTGGCGGCATTCGCCTACGACGGCAGCGGCCTCCTCGCGCGCGCGAACACGCCCGGGCACGAGATCGTCTACGCACGCGACCAGGCGGGCGCGATCGAGGAGACCGCGACGGCAAGCGCGTCGACGATGTACGAGCGGGACGCGGACGG
>JBQTGT010000003.1:0-26919 GCA_052390615.1 Actinomycetota bacterium | reverse complement strand
GGTCGCGCGATTGTTACGGCCGTGTGAACGGGTCGGCTCCGCGCTCCGCTCCCCTTCGGTCGCTCCGCTGTCGCCCCGCTGTCGCCCCGCTGTGAACGGGTCGGCTCCGCGCTCCGCTCCCCTTCGGTCGCTCCGCTGTCGCCTCGCTGTGAACGGGTCGGCTCCGCGCTCCGCTCCCCTTCGGTCGCTCCGCTGTCGCCTCGCTGTGAACGTGCCGCCGTGCGGAGCGGGCTAGGTGCTCGGGGCGGGGCGGCCGCGGCGGAGTCCGCTGCTGCGGGGTGTGGCGGTCATCAGCAGGCTTCCCGGCGGACGCCACGCCCGGTTGCGGCCGATCAGCGTCCGCAGGTCCTGAATCGGTTGCGGTGGCGCGAAGAAGTACCCCTGCGCTTCGTCGCACCCGAGCGCCAGCAGCTCGGCGAGCTGCGGTTCGGTCTCGACCCCCTCGGCGATCACTCGCAAGTCGAGCGCGTGGGCGAGGCCGATGACGGCCGACACGATCGCGGCGTCACCAGCGTCCGTCCCGAGCCCGTCCACGAACGAACGGTCGATCTTCACGAGGTCGACGGGGAAGCGCTTGAGATAGCCAAGCGACGAGTAGCCGGTGCCGAAGTCGTCGATCGCGAGGCGGATCCCGAGCGCGCGTACCCGTTCGATCACGGCGATCACGGCCTCGGCGTCGTCCATGAGGACGCTTTCGGTGATCTCCAGGCAGAGGTTCGACGGCAGGATTCCGGTGCGATCGATGATTTCCGCGACGTTGTCCGCGAGATCGGGTTGCGCGAGTTGGCAAGCGGAAAGGTTCACCGACACTACGAACGGTTGGTCGTGTTCCAGCTGCCACTGTGCGAGCTGCTGGGCGGCCTGTTCGAGCACCCACGCGCCGAGCTCCACGACGAGTCCCGTCTCTTCGGCGAGCGGCACGAACTCAGACGGACCGATCAGTCCCCGCTCGGGATGCTGCCAGCGCACCAGCGCCTCCGCGCCGACACAGCGCGCGGTACGCAGAGACACCACGGGCTGGAAGAAAACCGAGAACTCGCCGCGTTCGAGGGCTCGGTGCAGCGCGTTCTCGGTCGCGTGTCGTTCGAGCGCGCGCTCGCGCATCTTGTCGTCGAACACTTCGACGCGGCCACGACCCGCTTCCTTGGCGTGATACATGGCGGCATCCGCGTCGCGAAGGAGCTCTTCGGGTCGCTCCTCGCCGGCCGCGATCGAGATACCGAGACTCGCGCTCACGAACGTCTCGGCGCCCCGCACAACGAACGGCTGCGCGACTGCCGTGAGGAGGCGGTGTGCGATCTCGATCGCTTGTTCCCGGGGGTTTGCGTACGGGAGGTCCTCGCACAGGATCGTGAACTCATCACCTCCGAACCGGGCAACGGTGTCTCCCGGCCGCAGCACCGATTCGAGCCGGCGCGCCACGGCGATCAGAAGCTCGTCGCCCGCGTCGTGACCGACGCTGTCATTGACGTTCTTGAACCGATCGAGGTCGAGGAACAGCACCGCCACCTGCGTATGCGTACGCCGACACCGCGCGACCGCGAGGCTCAAGCGGTCGAGGAACAGCAAGCGGTTGGGCAGACCGGTGAGCGGATCGTGCATCGACTGATGCGCGAGCCGTTCCTCGAACGCCTTCCGCTCGATCGCGATCGACGCGAGGTGCGCGAGCAACGAGACGATCTGCTGATGCTCCTCGTCGGGAATCGAAGCCGTGCGCGAGTACGCGTCCAGGGTTCCCAGGACGGTGTGACCGTCACTACCGAGGACCGGTATCGACCACGCGGCACAGAAGCCGTGTAGTTGCGCGGCGTCACGCCGCTCGACCCACAGCGGATCGGCGGTGACGTCCGCGACGTACACCGCCTCGCGCCGATACGCCGCCGTCCCGCCGGAGCAGCTCACCGGTCCGATTCTCAACGAGTCCATCGCGTCGCGGAACCGAATGGGCAGGCTCGGCGCGGCGCCGATCCGCAAGGTCATGCCGTCCTCGTCGAGCAGGGTGATCGTGCATACAAGCTTCGGGAAGTGGTCCTCGACGGTGCGGGCGATGGTCGTCAGGGTCTCGTCGAGGGGAACTCCCCGCGCAACCTGTTCGAGGATCTCGGCTTGGTGCGCCGTGAGTACCGCGCCGCGACGGCGGTCGCTGACGTCGCGGCCCACCGACTGGAACTCGAGGACGTTGCCGTCGTCGTCGAGGAACGCACGGTCGGTCCACTGGTACCAGTGGACGCTGCCATCGAGCGCCAGTTCCCAGTCCTCTTGGGTTTGGACTTCGTTGCCGTGACCGAACGCTCGGAGTCGTTGCAGTTCGGGCCTGCGTTCGGTGGACGGGAACAGGTCGATCAACCGCGATCCCGCGAGCTCCGCGGGACTACGACCGTAGAACTCGGCAAACGCGCGGTTGACGAATGTCATCGTCGTGTCGGGGAGGTAGCGGCAGACGAGCTCGGTTTGGTCGTCGACGACCGCTCGGTAGTGCGCTTCTCGTTCGCGGAGGCGCTGCTCGCTCGCGCGCAGCGCCTCTTCGTTCTGCTTGCGCTTGCTGATATCGCGCGTCGTGAGGACGATGCCCTGCACCGACGGATCGTCGAGCAGGTTGTTGGCAACGATCTCGGCCTCCAGCCAGGAACCGTCCGCGTGCTGCAAGCGAACTTCGAGCGGCCGGTACATGCCTCGCAGCTCGGGCACGTGCGCGAACAGCTCCACGATGCGCGGCCGGTCCTCAGGATGAATGATCTCGAAGATGTCCCGGCCGTACCCTTCGCCCTCGGCGTATCCGAGCAGGACCTGCGTCACCGGGCTGGAGTACTTGAGCTTGCCGTCGCTATCGATGACCGAAATGATGTCCGAGGCCGACGCGACCAAGGCGCGCAAACGCGCCTCGCTCGCGCGGATCGCGGCATCGCCCTCGACCCGATCGGAGATGTCGCGCGAGTTCAGCACGAGGCCGAGCACCGCGGGGTCGTCGAGCAGGTTGGTCGCGGCCATCTCGATCCAGCGGTACACACTGTCGCACCGCTTCATCCGGAACGTCAGCTGTTGCGTCGAGCCCGGATCCGACCGCAGCTTCGCAAACCGGCTCGCGACAATCTGCTCGTCATCGGGATGCACGACTCGGGGCGGCGGAAGCCCGACGAGATCATCAAGGCCGCGTCCGATGAACGCGCACGCGGTCGGACTCATGTAGCGGATCGAGCCCTCTGAATCGATCACCGTCACCATGTCGGAGGAGTGTTGTACGAGCGACCGAAAGCGTCGTTCGCTCTCGGCGAGCTCACGGCGCACGAGCTTTCGTTCGGTGACATCGGCGAGAACAACAACGGCGGTGATGACTCGGTCGTCATGATCACGCAGCGGTGCGATCGCGACGTCGACATCGACGAGGCTGCCGTCGACTCGCGTGACACGACCCTCGAACCCGGTGACGGTCTCCCCCGCGAACGCTTGGTCGAGGAGATGTTCCAGTTCCAGATCGCCGGTGAAGAAGGGAGGCCGCCCTCCGACAACCTCGCGCGCCGACCAGCCGAACAGCTGCTCACACGCGACGTTCCAGATGTGAACGGTGCCGGAGCGGTCGAGCGCGAAGATCGGCAGCGGCGACGATTGCACCACCGACCGCAGCGCGGCCTCACTGCGCCGGCGCGCCGCGTCGGATTCCCGGCGCGCCGTGATGTCGCGCGCGTGCAGGACGACGCCCGCGACCGTCGGGTCGTCCAGCAGGTTGGTCAGCGTGCCCTCGAACCAGCGGGGAGACCCGTCGTGCAGCCGGACCTTCCCCTCGAAGTGGACCGGCACACCTGGCTCGCGTGCGAGCCGGCCCGTGACGTCGTCGCCCGTCACCTGGCGATCGGAGAGCAGGCTGCCGAGCCGGGTGCCGATCAAGTCTTCGGGTCGGCGCCCGAGCAGGCGCTCGACCGACGGGCTGACGTACTTGACGGTGCCGTCACCGTTCAGCACTGCCAGCAGATCGGGCGCGTGCTGGACGAGCGATTGAAACCATGCGGCCGCACTCGCGACCTTGGCCTCGATCGTCCGCCGTTCGGAGACGTCGCGTGACAATGCCGAGAAATACTCCGTCTCGCCCCGCTCGTCGCGGTGCGCGGTCACGACGATCGATGCCGGCAGGCGTGTCTTCGCACCGACGCAGTCGAGCTCACCCGCCCAGCGCCCCTGCTGCTCGAGCATCGTCCCGATCTCGGCCAGCTGCTCCTCCGAGACGTCGAGAAAATCGGCAGGACCGAGCGCGGGCAGCGGCGCGTCCGGCGAGAGCCCGAAGAACGCGCGCGCCGCCGCATTGGCGAAGAACATCTGTCCGTGGTTGTCGTGGAACGTCACGAGATCGGTCGTCGACTCGAGTGTTTCTTGGAGCCGCAGCAGTTGGCGCTGGGCCGTGTGCTCATCGGTCGTGTCGATGACCGAGCCGACGAAGCCCCGCACGTGCCCGGCGTGGTCGAGCACAGGCGCGCCGTGAGCCCGCAACCAGCGGGTCTCGCCGCTCGGGCGGACGATTCGAAACTCCTGCGATGACTCGCGAGCCTCGGCGTTCGCGCCCGCGCCTTCTTCACCGAGCCTCGCGAGATCGTCGGGATGCACGTCGCTCAGCACCGCCTGGCCCACGACCTCCTCGATCGGCTTTCCGAGGATCTCCGCGATGCGCGGGTTGGCGTACTCGATGAGACCGCCCGGCGCGATGAACACAATTCCAACGGTCGATGACTCCGAGATCAGCCGGAACCGCTCCTCACTCGCACGCAGTGCCCGCTCCGTGTCGTGGAGCACCGTCACGTCACGGCCCAAGAACGAATAGTGGTCGACCTCGCCGTTCGGTGCTGTATGAGAGAGCACCGTGCAGTCGGCTTCGACCCGGCGCCCGTCGAGCGAGTGCAACAACAGCTCACCCTGCCAGCGACCCGTCAGCTCGAGCGCAGCGCCGATCTCCTCGGCGAGTTCGGCATCTTCGCCGGAGAAGAAGTCGAGCGCGACGATCTCGGTGAGTGGCGTCCCTGGTTGCAGCCCGAGTCGGCGTTGCGCAGCCGGGTTCAAGAACACGATCCGCCAAGCGGCGTCGCAGACGCCGATCATCTCCTCGGCCGCGTCCGCGAGCTCGACCAGCCGCTCGCTCGCGCGGAGCGACTGGTGCTGCTCGGTCACGTCGGCGATCGAACCGAGACAACCGGTGACCAGCCCGTCGTCACCCCGGACGGGTACGGCGTGCACTCGCGCCCACCGCTCCTCGACGCCGCGCCGGATCCGGCATTCGACGTCGAGCGCGTCCTCGCGCGTCGCGGCGTCGGCGAGCGCACGCGCGACCGCGTCGCGGTCGTCGCGGTGGATCGCGTCGAGCCAGCCGCGGCCGAGCGCTTGTTCGTGGGAAAGCGAAAGCAGCTGGAGCAGCGCATCGTCGACGAACACCGCGCCGAGATCGTGTTCGGTACGAAACACGCCGACGGCGGGCGCTGCCGGCGTCCGGTCTTCGATCGCGAGGTCGATCTCGCTCACCGACCGGATCACCGCGAGCACGCGGGTATCGTCACCGCCGCCGACGAGCGGCTCGAGCTGGATCTCGACCGCGGCGCCGCCCAGCGCGACCTGCTCGCGCGACGCACGGCCGCGCTCAGCGGCCGCGCGAATACGCTGCAAGACCGGCAGCGCGCGCGCTGACGCATGTGTGACGAGATCGGCGTCGTCGTGTTCGTCGAGTTGCAGCAGGGCCCGCCCCGCGCCGTTCGCGCCTTCCAGGACGAGTGCTGTGCCCGCGACCCGCACCAGCACGACCGCGTCGCGGGCGTCGGCCGGGTCCGCCGACTGTGCCGCGGCCCGCTTCTCGTCGCGGCCGGCGGCACGGTCAGTCATCGTGAGGTTGCCCGCTCATGCCGTCGTGCCCCCCGCCGTCTCTCGCCCGCTGACATCCTGACCTTTCCACATCGCCTCCACAAGAGGCGCGCACTTGACCACAGGTTGTCCACATCGCGAGCGCGCGTTGCGCCCCTGACATTTCCGTCGTTATACGGATGAATTGCCACGAGTTGCGCGGTGGCGGAGCACCTTCGATTTCCCCAGGCCCCAGGCTAGCAACGTCGGGCCGAGTTCCTCGTCTCCCAACTCCGCCAGTGACTTGAGGACGACCGCGTACTCGTCGTCGGGAAAGGCTCGCCGCTCGAACGGATCGCGAGCAACCGACTTCACTCCCCGCGACTGCAACAGCGCGGTGACCTCACTGCGCAGCGACCGCACGATCTCGAGTGGCGTCGCCCGTTGCTCGGCGGGGTCCTGCGCGAAGAGCTCGCGCAGCTCGGCGACGACTCGGTCGCGTGCCGCGTCGCCCGCGGCGCGCGCGTCGGACACCAACTCGGCATCCGCCACGCCCGCGACGCGGGTCACCGCGCCCACGACCCAAGACGACGCACCCCGCGCCACCCCTTCGAGAATGGCGGCCTCGGCGTCCCGCATCAGGGCAACGCCGCGGGTTCCGTCGTCGGACGCGTCACTCGCCATCTGGCCGGTTATCCCGCGACGACGTCGCCTTCCATGCGGTTGACAGTGCATCCGAGTGCTTCGAGATACGCGATCGACTCGTCGCACGCAACGTGGCTCCCCGCGAGCTCGAGGATGATCCAACCGGAGTGCCCCTCGACGTTTGCCCGCCGAATGTTGGGCACGACATCGAAGCGCTTGACGATCTCGTATATGAGCGGTCGGTCGACCATCGTTTCGGGAAACGAAACGAACAACCGCAGCGCGTCGTGGTGGGTCATGGCAACTCCTCGATCCGCAACCCGACGCGCCGGCACACCTCGGCGGGCGAACACACAAGGCCCGTGACGAACGGGCCGAAATCCGCGTAGCGGGCCGACACCGGATCGAAGCGCATTTCCTGCACGACTTCCTTCAGCGCGACCGCGTCGTCGGCGAGCAACGTCACTCCCCATTCCCAGTCGTCGATGCCCGTCGCGCCGGTGATCAGCTGGAGGATACGCCCCGCGTATGTCCGGCCGACCCGCGCGTGCCCCGCCATCAGTGTCTTGCGCTCGTCGAACGAGAGCTCGTACCAGTTCTCGCCCGGGGCCCGCCGCTTCGACATCGGGTAGAAGCACAGAAGCTGCTTGGCCGACAACTGTGGGTGCAACCGTTGTTCGCGGTAGTGCGCCATCCGCGCTGACCACGCCGTGATGCGTTCGTCGGCCGCGGTCCCGGCGACGCCTTCCTCGCGCGCCAGCCGGTCGCGCTCGTCGTTCTCGGTCGGGGTGTATTCCGACAACTCGGTCAGCGAGACGAAGGAGTACTGGGGGACGAGCGGCGCGCCGAGCAGCTCTTGCTGGAATGCCTGCAAGCGCGCCAGATCGGGCCCGAGCGCCATGACCCCAAGGTCGGCCTTGTGGCCGAGGACGACAACACACAGCGCTTGGTGTCCGTCGGCTTCGAGGGACTCCACCGCATCAACGATCCGCTTGGCCGCGTGCGGCTCGCGCTCGGCTCGATCGCGATCGACTCGGTAGTAGAGGTGCAACACCCCCCAACCGATCGACGGTACGACGGGCTCCATGGCTTGTGAGGATATCGACTACCCGCGCCGCGAGACCGGTCGACTCAGCACTCCTCGGTGCCGAACACCGTGATGCTCGTGCCACCAACCTGGAATTCGATCGTGATGCCTTCCGCCGTCGTCAGGAGCCCCTCCTCGACGAGATCGTCCGGCGTCGGTTCCGCGTCCTCGCCGTGCGTCGCCCGGTACGAGTCAATGGCCTCGCTGATCTTGTCGGTCGTGCACTCGTCGGGATCGACTTCGTCCGCGGTTTCGGGATCGTCGATGATCTCGCCGTCGACGTCTTCGCCGAAATCGAAAGCGTCGTCGCCGATGAGGTCTTCGGTGTTCTCGAAGGTTTCGGCGTCGTCACCTTCGAGGCTGAACCCGGGCGGGGCGTCGCTCACCTCCTCGCCGGGCGGCGCTTCGATCGTGACGTCGGCGCCGAAGTCGAAGAACTCGAACCCCATCGTGAAGCGGATCTCTTCGGGCGGATCACCCGCAGTTGTCGCCTCGGTTCCCTCGTCCTCGTTGCCACCGCTGTCCTCGTCGAACATGTTCGCGAAACCAGAGAAGTCGAATATGAGCTCGTACTTGCGCAGCCGGTTGTCACCGTCGACCCAGACGTCGACCGGCACCGGCGCCCCGCCGGTGAACAACATGAGAAACGCGGCACCCTCGTCGTCCTCGTCGTCGGAGGCGAAGTCGCTGAGCGACAGCTCGGCGCGGAAGTGCGTCGTGGGCTCGTCGCGGACTTCCTCCTCGCCCACGACCTCGAACTCGTCAGCGTCGCTGACGAATGTGAACGCTTGGTCGGTGTCACCGAGCCCGCCGAAGCCGCCGAAGCCGCCGAGGAACGACGACACGTCGAAGTCTTCCTCGGTGCGCACCCATTCGGTCTCGATGCCCTGCGCCTCGCGCTCCTCCTCGGGCACACGCGCGTAGGCAATGCCGTCGATCTGGCTCACGTCGACTTCCGTTGGTTCCCCGGTCCCCTCCTCGACCGTCAGCTCGAGCGCGATGTCACCGCGCTCGAAGTCGATCGCACCCTCGCCCCGGACGCTCCCCTCTTCGTCTCCGCCCTTGGCATCAATCGCAAACGCCATGCGAGCGGTCGTGGCGGCCTTCGTTGTCGCCTCGGTCTTCGCAAGATCGGCGATCTCGATCCCGGCCTCGTCATTGCCGGAGTCACCGCCACACGCGGCCAAGGCCAACGCCGCGGTCGCCGCCAGAATCACGATTCGTCTCATGCCATCAGTATCGCCCGGCGCGCTCCCCACACGAGGGTCCGCGCCGCGGGTGCGCCATCACGTCTCCGCCGTCGACGACGATAAGTGACCGATGCGACGGCGACTCCTCTTCTTCGGTGCACTCGGCTGGATCTCGGTCGTCTGGTCCGAAGCATTGTTCTGGGGACGCTTCCCTCCCGACGAACCACTCGTTGCCTGGCCCGCGCGCTGGATCGTGTATACCGCCGCCGCCTATCTGGCGTGGCGATTGTCTGAACGGCACGGCGTGCGCGGCTTCGCTGGCCACTTCCTCGTCGGCGCGGTGTTCGGCTACCTCATCGAGGGCGCGGTCGCGGCCCAGGTGTACGCCACGTTTCCGTTGGGCCTTGTCTTTACTCCGCTTGCGTGGCACGCCCCGCTGACGGTCGTCATCGGCTGGTGGATCGTGCCGCGGCTTCTCGGCGCCGTCTCGCTCCGTCTCGCGGCGCTCGCGGTAGTCGTGGGCCTTGCCGCGGCCGCATGGTCGGTCGGGCTCGCCGACGCGAACCTCGACGAAGACGCCAACACTGCGTTCGGACTCGCGTCGCGCCCGGCCTACGTCGTATTCGTCGTTGTGATGATGACGTCGCTCGCGCTCGCGTACACCGTGTTCGGGCGGGTCGTGGCTCCGGGCCCGCTCCACGTCACTAGCACCGAACGCACGCTCTGGGGATGCGTCGCGCTGGCTGTCGCGTTCTGGACGGTCTTTTATCCGTGGGCGCCCCTCTGCTTCGCCGGTCCGATGCTGCTCGTGCGCCGGAGCCTCCGACGTTCTCACACGACCGCGGCATCGGAAGCCGCCCGGACGCCTGCACCGGCGGCGTTGGTCACCGCAACGGTCGCCGCAATCGCGGCCAGCACACTGGCGTACGCGCTGGTCGCGTCGGTCGAAGGCATGGCGGCCTTCGCGGTCGTCGTCGTGATCGGTTCCAGCGCGTTCGGCACGATTGCGCTGTTCCGGTCGACACGCCGGTTCGAGACCATGACCCGACGACCGCGTCGGTCGCAACGCGAATGGGGCGCCCCGAAGGGCGCCCCATCGAAAACACAGAAGGCGGGAGACTAAAAGTCGCCCATGCCCCCCATGTCGGGCATGCCGCCACCAGGGCCGCCCGCCGACTTCTCTTCGGGCTTGTCGGCGACCACCGCCTCGGTAGTGAGGAACAAGGCCGCGATCGACGCCGCGTTCTGCAGCGCGGAACGCGTCACCTTGGCCGCGTCGATGACCCCGGCCTTGACCAAGTCCTCGTACTCACCCGTGGCGGCGTTGAGGCCGTTGGAACCCTTGAGGTTCTTGACCTTCTCGACGATCACGCCGCCTTCCATGCCGGCGTTGACCGCGATCTGCTTGAGAGGCTCCTCGAGCGAGCGGGCCACGATCTTGGCACCCGTCGCCACGTCACCTTCGAGCGTCGCCGCGAGCTCGACCACCTTGGCCTGCGCGCGCACGAGCGCAACGCCGCCGCCGGGCACGACGCCCTCTTCGACCGCAGCCTTGGTGGTCTGCACGGCATCCTCGATGCGGTGCTTCTTCTCCTTCAGCTCCACTTCGGTCGCGGCGCCGACCTTGATGATCGCGACACCGCCCGACAACTTGGCGAGGCGCTCCTGGAGCTTCTCGCGGTCGTAGTCGGAGTCGGTATTGTCGATCTCGTTGCGGATCTGATTGATGCGACCCTGGACCTCGGTCTTGGCGCCGGCGCCCTCGACGATCGTCGTCTCGTCCTTCGTCACCACGACCTTGCGGGCGCGGCCGAGCAGATCGAGCGCGATGTTCTCGAGCTTGAGACCGACCTCTTCGGAGATGACCTGACCGCCGGTGAGGATGGCCATGTCTTGCAGCATTGCCTTGCGGCGCTCGCCGAAACCGGGCGCCTTGATGGCAACCGACTTGAACGTCCCGCGGATCTTGTTGACGACGAGTGTGGCGAGCGCTTCGCCCTCCACGTCCTCGGCGACGATCACGAGCGGGCGTCCGGACTGCATGACCTTCTCGAGAATCGGCAACAGGTCCTTGACCGCCGAGATCTTCGACGACACGTAGAGGATGTAGGGATCGTCGAGGACGGCCTCCATGCGCTCCGGGTCGGTGACGAAGTACGGCGAGATGTAGCCCTTGTCGAAGCGCATGCCCTCGACGAGGTCGAGCTCCATGCCGAAGGTCTGGCTCTCTTCGACGGTGATGACGCCGTCCTTGCCGACCTTCTCGAGCGCGTTGGCGATGATCTGGCCGATCTCCTTGTCGGCCGCGGAGATGGCGGCGACGTTGGCGATGGCGGCCGGGTCGGTGTCGACCTTCTTCGACTGCTTCTTGATGTCTTCGACGGCGGTCGCGACGGCCTGCTGAATGCCTTCCTTCAGCACCATCGGGTTGGCGCCGGCGGCGACGTTGCGCAGACCTTCGCGCACCATCGCCCACGCCAGAACAGTGGCGGTCGTCGTGCCGTCACCGGCGACGTCGTCGGTCTTCTTGGCGACTTCTTTGACGAGCTCGGCCCCGATCTTCTCGTACGGGTCTTCGAGGTCGATCTCCTTGGCGATCGACACACCGTCGTTGGTGATCGTCGGTGCGCCCCACTTCTTCTCGAGCACGACGTTGCGACCCTTGGGTCCCAGCGTCACGCGGACTGCATCGGCGAGCTTGTTCATGCCCGCCTCGAGCGCCCGGCGCGCGTGCTCGTCGTAGGCGATCTGCTTCGGCATTGGCGATTACCCCCTGGAGCAGCGGAAAGGCTGGCGCTCCGGTTCGTTGGCGGGTGGCGGTGTTAGCACTCGCATCGGTCGAGTGCTAACCCATGTTGGCACTCGGGTCCGGCGAGTGCAAGCCGGGGCCCTGGCATCAGCGACGCGGCACCCCCACGCGCGGCGCGGGCCTATCGAAGCTTCGTTCTCCGGATTATGAGCGCCCAGGTCAGCGCGGCCGAGAGCGCCAACAGCACGAGCGCCGCGAGCCCGGCCTGGGCGAAGAAGCCGTCCTCGGTCGCGCCCCAGATCTGCGTGGCGAGCGTCTTGGTTTCGATCGGTGCGAGCACCAGAGTCGCGGGGAGCTCCTTCATGGTCGACAGCAGCACGAGCCCGCCCCCCGCCAGCAGGCCACCCCGCATCAACGGGAGCTGCACGGTGAGCAGCCGGCGGATCCGGCCCGCGCCGAGTGACCGCGCGGCGTCCTCGACCCGACGAGGGATCCCGCCCACGGCGACTTGCGACGCCCGCAGTGCTTGTGATCCGAAGTGCACCGCGTACGCGAACACGAGCAACGCGTACGTCTGGTACAGCCGATCGGCGATCCAGGCCGGGGCGGAGAGCACGAAGAACACCATCGACAACGCGAGCACGAGACCGGGCAACGCGAACCCACTCACGACGATCGCGTTGGCGGTCTCCCCTGCCACCGACCGGTATCGCACTGTGAGAAACGCGACCGGCAGCAAGATCGCGAGCGCGAGCACGGCGGTCACGACGCCGAGCCCGGCCGTGGTCAGCATCGGGTCGAGCAGTTCGCCGGCACGGAGCTGGGCGTCACCGAACACACCGCGCACCGTCCAGTGCACGAGCACGAGCGTCGGTACAACGAGCGCGACACCGACGACGAACGAAATAAGCGTCAGCGCGGGCATCCGCCAGGCCCCGAGCTCGTGGCAGATGGGTCGTACGCCGGACGAGACCACCTCGGTGTGCACTCGGCGCCGCGCGATCATCCGCTCTGCGACTGCGACCGCGAGCGCGGCGACGCCGAGCACGAGGCTCAACGCGAGCGCCACATCGCGGTCGAACAGCCGAGCTGAGAAAATCGCGCGGGTCAACGTGTCGTAGTGCAGGAGCTGCACCGCGCCGAACTCGCTCAACGAGTATAGGAAGACGAGGAGGGCGCCGGCCCACATCGCGCCCGCGCACTGCGGAAGCACGATCGACGTGAACACCTCGCGCGGCGAGCGACCGAGGGCACGCGCGGTTTCCTCGAGCGACGGTGGCAACGACGCGAGCCGCGCCGCGACGGGGAAATAGACGTAGGGATACGTCAGCATCGTCAACACCGTCGTCGCCGCCCAGAAACCCTCGATGCGCGGCAGCTGATCGAAGCCCAAGACAGTGTCGGCCAGCCCGCCCGGCGCGAACGCAGCCAGGAGCGCGAATGCGCCCACGAAACTCGGAATGACGAGCGGGAGCGGGACCGCAATCCGCCACACTCTGCGGCCGGGCAGGTCGGTGCGGACGACGAGCCACGCGAGCGCCGTCCCGAGCGCCGTCGCGCCCGTGGCGACGGTCGTCGCCAACACGAGCGTGCGGCCAAGGGGACGGGCGAAGTGCTCGTCGCGCAGGACATCGACCAGCTCCGTCCCGAGTCCGAGGTCGTGGAGCAACAGGAACGCGAGCGGTGTCGCGAACAGCGCCACGATCACGGCCGCGGCTGCCACGAGACCGAACGGTGGGCGCGTGCGTCGGGCGCCCTGCAACCCGAGGTTCACACCGCTTCGAGGCCGCTGTCGCGGATCAGCTCGCGAGTGCGCTCCAATCCGCCCGCCAGATCCGAGAAGTCGACCGTCGGATTGGGGATCTCGTCGAGCGGCGGGAGCCCCGCGGCCGGTTCGACGCCACCCGCGAGCGGATACTCGAACGTCTCGTCCGCGAAGTACTGCTGCGCTTTTCGCGCAAGGAGAAACGCGACGAGGCGCTCGGCGTCGACACGCTGATCCTCACCGGCGGTGTCGAGGATTCCAACTGCGGTCGTGAGGATGACCGCGCCGGGATCGTCGCCGGCGAGAAAGTGGTTCTCGGTCGTTGTGCCGGGATCCTCGGCCTTTGCCTGTTCGTTGTAGTAGTGGTTGACGAGACCGAAGTCGATCTCACCGCGCGCGACAGCCTCGCGGATCGCGGTGTTGTTCGCGTACGTGCGCGCGTCGTTCTCGCGCATCGCGGTGAGCCACTCGACCGTCGCGTTGTCGCCGCGCAGTGTTCGCATCGTGCTGACGAAGTCCTGGAACGACCCATTGCTCGGTGCGAGGCCGACCCGTCCACGATATTCGTCGGCCGTGAGGTCGAACACCGAGTCGGGCACGTCGGCGACGTCTGTGTCGTCGGCGTCGTACACGATCACTCGGACGCGGCCGGACAGCCCGACCCACTCGCCTCCAGCGGCTCGGAATCGTTCGGGCACCGCGTCGAGCAGCTCATCCGGCAGCGGCATGAGCCGGTCCTCGCCCTCGAGGAAGCCGATCGCGCCGGGGCTCTGCGAGAAGTAGACGTCGGCCGGGGAGCTGTCCCCTTCCGTGTCGACCAGGACCGCGAGATCAGCCGAGTCGCCGTAGCGAACTTCGACATCCACGCCGGTGTCGGTCTCGAAGTCGGCCAGAACGGGCGCAACGAGCTCCTCGGCCCGGCCGGAATACACAGTGAGCGGGGCGCTGCCACCGTCGTCGTCGTCGCAGGCAGGAAGCGCCAATGCGGACAGCGCCGCGAGGACCGGGAGAGCAAGTCGCAGTGTCATCGGGGCATCGTCGCGCTTTCGACTTCTCAGGTCAACCTTACCAAAGTAAGGGCGCCCCCGGCAGGACTCGAGGCGACTTCATGCCCGTCACATCAACGGAGGTCGGCGCCGAGCCCGGGGAACACCACCACGTCGCCGACGACTTGCACCGATACACGGTCGCCGGTGTGGAATTCGGACGCCGGCCCGGTGCGCGCGCGCACTCGGCCACCTTCGATCAACGCGACTTCGATCACCTGGTCGTGGCCGAAGTGGGTCATCCGCCGCACGACACCGTGTCCCGCGCCGTCGAGACGGAGGCGAACATTCTCGGGCCGCACAACGACGTCGACCGGGCCCGCGGGTGCGGCGACGTCCGCGACGACCGGATGGGTGCCGAGCGAGGTCGTGACGCGCACGCCGTCGTGTCGGCCGGGTAACAGGTCGGCATCACCGACGAACGTCGCGACGAACCGCCGCGCCGGCCGCGTGTACAGCGCTGACGGCGTTCCGACTTGGAGCACCCGGCCGAGCTGCATTACCGCGACGCGATCGGCCAGGCTCAGCGCTTCCTCTTGATCGTGGGTCACGAACACGGCGGTGGCGCGCGCAGCCTGAAGGATGTCGCGCACCTCGGCGCGCACTCGGACGCGCAAGGCCGCGTCGAGATTCGAAAAGGGTTCGTCGAGCATCACGATCGCCGGATCGGGCGCCAGCGCGCGCGCGATCGCAACGCGCTGCTGCTCGCCACCGGACAGTTCGTGCGGATACCGATCGGCGAGGCCCACCAATCCGACGAGCTCGAGCAGCTCGCGCACCCGGCCCGGGCGGCGCTCGCGATCGCGCACGCCGTACCCCACGTTCCCGGCGACCGTGAGATGCGGGAACAGCGCGTAGTCCTGGAACACGACGCCGGTGCGGCGGTGTTCGGGGGGAACGAACCGCTGCGGGCCCGCGACTTGCGCGCCCGCCAGATCGATGCGGCCCGCGTCCGGGCGCTCGAACCCCGCGATCAGGCGCAACGTCGTCGTCTTGCCGCACCCGCTGGGGCCGAGGAGCGCCAGCAACTCGCCCTCGTTCACGTCGAGGTCGACGTCGAGCACGGCCGCGACCGATCCGAATCGCTTCGTGCACCCGCGCACGGAAACAACCACGTCGGGATCGCTGCCCGCCGCGGGTGCCGCGGCGGCCGCCGGGTCGTGGGCACCGAGGGCGTTCACGGTTCTCAGGGTATCCTTACCTTCGTGGCGGAACTACACGACACCAGCGAGCACTACCTCGAGGCGATCCTGGCCATCGAGGAGGAGGGCGTCGTCCCGTTGCGGGCGCGGATCGTCGAGCGCCTGGGCCTCTCCGCCGCCGCGGTATCGGAGACCATCGGTCGGCTCTCCGACCAGGGCTTCGTCGAGCTGAAGACCGACCGCACCCTGCACCTCACGGCCAAGGGTCGGTGCCTGGCGACCACCGTGGTGCGCCGCCACCGACTCGCCGAGCGCTTGCTCACCGACGTCATCGGGCTCGAGTGGGAGAAGGTGCACCGCGAGGCCGATCGTTGGGAACACGCGATCTCCGCGGACGTGGAGGAGAAGCTCGTTGAGTTGCTCGGCGACCCCGCGACCTGTCCGCACGGCAACCCGATTCCCGGGTCGAAACGCGCAACGCGCGCGCAACCCACCGTCTCGCTCGCCGCGGCCGGGCCGGGCCCGGTCACCGTCGCCCGGATCAGCGAAAAGCTTGAACTCTCCGACGAATTCCTCCGAGTCGTCGCGGCCGCGCGCCTCATGCCGGGATGCAGCGCGACGATCGTCGACCACGCCGACGACGGCGTGCAAGTGACGACCGCGACCGGCGTGCACACGGTGCCGTCGGCAATCGCGGAACAGCTCTACGTATCGACGTGAGCCCAGTCGGCGCGCAGCAGCCGCCAAATGCCGTGCGGCGCGCGCGGGAAATGCGGAAACGTGCGCTCCTCCCAGAACTCGAAGCCGAGCCGTTTCGCGACCGCCTGCGACGCGAGGTTGTCGAACAGGATGCAGCTGTGGATCGCGTCGACGTCATGATTGGCAAACACCCAGTCGCGAGCGGCGGCGCCGGCCTCGGTCGCGTACCCCTTGCCGACGTGCGCAGGGTGCAGCGTCCAGCCGATCTCGATGCCGGGCCAGTTCGCCCGCTCGGGGAAGTAGGAGCCGGCGCGCCCGACGAACTCGCCCGTGGCCTTCGCTTCGAGTGCCCAGTTGCCGGTGTTGCGTAACTCCCACTGGCCGAGCATCCCGACCATCGACTGCCACGCGTGCTCGCGACCGACGTCGTCGGGCAGGAACAACCACCGTCGCACCTCGGACGATTGCATCACCGCGGTGTAGGCGTCGAGATCGTCCTCGCGAAACGGCCGCAGGATCAGCCGCTCCGTTTCGATCGTCGGACACCGTCCCATGTTTGTACCTCGATGGCTGTTGGTGACCCGTTTGGCTACTAACAAACATCGCAGCCGCCGGCGACGGCGGGGACGATGCTCACCACGGCGCCGTCGGCGACCGCCGTGTCCAGGTTTTGCAGAAAGCGGATGTCTTCGTCGGCGACGAACACGTTGACGAAGCGGCGCAGCGCGCCGGTTTCGTCGAAGAGGCGCTCCCCAAACCCGGGGAACTGCGCCTCGAGGCCCTTCAACACGTCCTCGACGGTTGCGCCGTCGATCTGCACCTCGCCGGCGTTGCCGGACAGCGTGCGCAGCTGCGTCGGAATGCGGACCGTGACGGCCATGGCCTATGACTCCTCGACGTCGAACGCTTCGTGGAATGCCTCCAGTGTCGGCGCGATCGTGGCCGTTGGGCCACTCACCGGCGCCACGGCCTCGAGCGTCTTCAACCCATGGCCCGTGATGTAGATCACGACTCGCTCGTCGGGCCGCACGACTCCCTGCGCAGCCAGGCGCTGCAGCGTCGCGACGGTGACGCCCCCTGCGGTCTCGGCGAATATCCCTTCGGTCCGCGCCAGCAACCGCATGCCCTCGACAGTCTCGTCGTCGGTCACCGCCGCGAACCCGCCGCCCGTCGTGCGCACCACGTCGAGCGCGAAATACCCGTCGGCCGGATTGCCGATCGCGAGCGACTTGGCGATCGTCGACGGTTTGACGGGCCGGATCGTGTCGGACTCCTCGAGGAACGCCTTAGCAACCGGCGAGCAGCCCTCCGCCTGTGCGCCCGACACTCGCACGCGCGGCTCCTCGGCAAGCAAGCCGACCTTGTGCAGCTCCTCTAATCCCTTGCGAATCTTGGTGAGCAACGAACCGCTCGCGACGGGCACAACAATGTGATCGGGAGTCTCCCAACCGAGTTGCTCGGCGGTCTCGAATGCAAGCGTCTTGGAACCCTCGGCGTAGTACGGCCGCATGTTCACGTTCACAAACGCCCACTCGTAGACACCAGCAAGTTCCGCGCAGAGGCGATTGACGTCGTCGTAATTGCCGTTGATGGCGACGAGGTTGCCGCCGTACACCGCGGTAGTGACAACCTTCCCCTGCTCGAGGTCGGCCGGTATGAAGACATACGACCGCATACAGGCGCGCGCCGCGTGCGCCGCGACCGAGTTCGCGAGGTTGCCCGTAGACGCGCACGCCGCGACCTTGAAGCCGAACTCGAGCGCCTTGCTGAGCGCGATCGCCACGACCCGGTCCTTGAACGAGTTGGTCGGGTTGCGAGTGTCGTTCTTGATCCACACCTCGCCCAAGCCGAGCTCGGCCGCCAGCCGGTCGGCCCGCACGAGCGGCGTGTATCCCGTGCCGAGATCGACCGCGGTGTCACTCGCCACCGGCAGCAGGTCGGAGTAGCGCCATAACGACAGCGGCCCGGCCGCGATCTTCTCTCGGCTCGTCACTGCCGCGATCGCCTCGTAGTCGTAGGCGACTTCGAGAGGCCCAAAGCACCACTCGCACGTATAGATCGGATCGGCTGTGTACTCGCGGCCGCATTCCCGACAGCGCAGCCCCTGAACGTGTACCACCTCGCGCCTCCCTTCCGGTTCGACGCGCTCTCGAGCGCCTCGAGCGGAGGGCCGCTCTTCGGCTGTCTCATCGGTCAGGCATTGGCACCTTGCTCCGCCCTGGGATTTCCGGGAGTGCTGGTTGCCGCGGCGTCAACGGGCCTGTCCCTCAGCCGCTCTGGATGAGCGCGTGTTGCAAAAGCGTAGCAGCGTGTCCCCCTTGCGAGGCGTCACGATTCGCCCGACAGATGGCCCGCACTGGGGCGTCTGCGCCTGTCCGGCGTGCCAACTGATGGAACGCGGATGGGGCTCCCCTAACCTGCCGGGATGGATCTCGCGGCCGCGAAACGCGCGGCGGGCGCGCGGGTTTCGGTATGCCTACCAGCCCGCAACGAGGACACGACGATCGGCACGATCGTGCGTGCCGTCGTCGAGTCTGGCCTCGCCGACGAGATCGTCGTCATCGACGACGGCTCCATCGACGACACCGCAGCCGTCGCCCGGCGCGCCGGTGCCCGAGTCGTCGCCGAGGCCGGCATCCTCCCCGAGGTCGGCCCGGGAACGGGCAAGGGCAATGCCCTGTGGAAGTCGCTGTACGAGTGCGACGGCGACATCATCTGCTGGCTCGACGCCGACCTGCGCAACTTCCAGCCGACCTACGTCGGGCGCATGCTCGCGCCGCTGGTCACGAACCCCGACACCGTGTTCGTCAAGGCCTACTCCGAGCGCGCGCTCGAGGACGCGCCCACCGGCGGCGGCCGCGTCACCGAGTTGGTCGCCCGACCGCTGTTGTCGCTGCTGTTCCCGAAGCTGGCCGACATCGTGCAGCCACTCGCCGGCGAGTACGCGGGACGGCGCGACGCGCTCGAGACGCTGCCGTTCGTACAGGGCTGGGGCGTCGAGCTCGGCCTGCTCGTCGACATCGTCGAAGCGTTCGGTCGTGACGCGGTCGCGCAGGCCGATCTCGGGATCCGCAAACACCGCAACCGACCAATCGAGGAACTCGCGCCGCAATCCCTCGCGATCATCGCGACCGCGCTGCGCCGCGCGGGTGCACTCGAGCTCGACACGCCGTTCGTCGAGCTCTTGCGCTACGCGCCGGACGGCCGCCTCCACACGACCACGGTCGAGGTGCGCGAGCGCCCACCAATCGTCACGATTCCGGAGTATCGGGCCCGCTTCGCCTGACGCGCTCTAGCGCCCAATGCCCGATCTCGGTCGCGGCTTCCTCGGCGAGCAGCGCCGCGCGCGTGTCGGCCTCGCCCGCTTGCCACACTCGGTCGACGAGCGCGCACACACGCACGTCGTCGCGCGTTGCAAGCCTCTCGCAGGCACCCGCGACGACCTGTCCCGCGATCACTCCGACGTTCGGAACGCCGAGGTCGAGCGCCCAGTCGAGTACACCTCCGACGACCTTGCCATCCAGGCTGGTCGCGTCGAGCTTCCCTTCGCCGGTCACTGCGAGCGCGGCACCCAGACACGCGTCCTCGAGCCCTACCGCTTCCGCGACGACGTCGAATCCGGGCGCGAGCCGGGCACCGATCGCCGCGAGGCCGCCGGCGAGGCCGCCCGCGGCGCCACCGTGTTCGAGCCCCGCGACGTCGACACCGACGCGCGCGTGATACTGCTGCGCGAGCCGGTCGAGCCGGCGCGTCAGCAACGCCACCTGCGCGTCACTCGCACCCTTCTGCGGACCATACACACGCGCCGCGTCGAGAAACGCAGTCGTCACATCGCACGCGACCAGCACCTCGATTCCGTGCAGCGTCCACCCGACCGCTTCGACGGCGCCCAGGCCGCCGTCAGTCGTCGCGCTGCCCCCGACAGCGACGATGATCTTGGTGAACCCCTCGCGCCGCGCGAGTGCGATCAACTCACCGGTGCCGCGTGTCGTCGCGCGCAGCGGATCATTGCGACCGTTCACGAGCGCGAGCCCGCTCGCGCGCGCCATTTCCACTATGGCGATGCCGCCGGAGAGCACTCCCCACTCAGCATCGACGAAATCCCCGAGCGGACCCATCACGCGCGCGGTTCTGAGCACGCCACCGCGCGCGGCGAGTACCGCGTCCAACGTGCCCTCGCCGCCATCTGCCAGCGGCAGTGCGCGCACGTCGTCGAAACCCGCGCGATCCAGACCCGCCGCCATCGCGTCGGCCGCCGCGGCCGCAGACAGCGTGCCGCGGAACTTGTCGGGGCAAGCGATGGCGCGGGGCACGTGGCATAGATTGACCCCTCGAACGCCCGCCCGTCCTGTCGTGCCCTCGAAGGAGACGACAGCGCCGCGACCGGACGGGAGCGAGGCGTGGAGTCGACCCAGAGACAAGGAGTCGTTGGTGCTGGAACGCGTACCCCTTCTCGAGAAGTCGATCGACGATTACATCGGGGTCGTCGAGGACGGGACGGTCGAACGCATCCGCGCACGGGCGGAGCCATTGCGAGGCGCACGGGTGCTCCACCTCAACGCCACGCCGTACGGCGGCGGCGTCGCCGAGTTGCTCGCGACCCACGTACCGCTGCTCTGGGACCTCGGCATCGAAGCCGAATGGAAGGTCATCCACGGCAGTGACGAGTTCTTCGCCGTCACCAAGGCCGTTCACAACGCCCTCCAAGGAGCCGAGGTGGAGTGGACGAAGGACATGGAACGCATTTACCTCGAGCGAGTCGTCGACAACGCGGTCGACCTCGACGGCGAGTGGGACTTCGTCGTGATCCATGATCCACAGCCGGCCGCGATTCGGGAGTTCGTGCGCGGACGCGCGTGTGACACGCTGAACTGCAAATGGATCTGGCGCTGCCACATCGATCTCACGGATGCCGACCCGACCGTATGGGATTTCTACTGCCCATTCGTGGAGATGTACGACGCGTCCGTGTGGACGATGCCGCAGTTCGTGCCGACGAGCCTCAAGATGGAAAAGGTCGTGCAGGCGCCACCGTGCATCGATCCGTTGTCGGTGAAGAACCTCGACCTCGCCGCGCCGTTCGTAAAAGAGATCTGCCGCAGCTACAACGTCGACATCGAGAAGCCGCTCATCGTGCAAGTCAGCCGCTTCGACCCGTGGAAAGACCCGGTGGGCGTTGTCGAGGCCTTCCGACTCGTACGCGAGGAGGTCACCGACGCGCAGCTCGTGCTGGCGGGGTCGATGGCGACCGACGACCCGGAGGGGTTCCACTACTGGGAACTGGCAAACGAGGCGCGTGCCGGCGACCCCGCGATTCATCTCCTGTCGAATATCCAGCAGGTCGGCTCGGTGCAGATCAATGCGTTCCAGCGCGCCGCCGACGTCGTCATGCAGAAGTCGATCCGCGAGGGGTTCGGGCTCACGGTGAGCGAAGGACTCTGGAAGGGCAGGCCCGTCGTCGGCGGACGCTGCGGCGGCATCACGCTGCAGATCGAGGACGATGTCACCGGTTACCTCGTCGACGACGTCGAGTCGGCTGCGGCTCGCACGCTGCAGCTGCTGCGCGATCCCGCCGCCGCCGACCGCATGGGGGCCGCGGGCCGCGAACGCGTGCGCGCCAGCTTCTGTTCGACGCGCGAGGTCGAGGACTGGCTCCGGCTGTTCAACGACCTCGGTCATGTGAGTCGCGCGTGATCGTCGTCTCGCACCGGGGACCGTTTCGCTTCGTCCGCCAGGACGACGGGACGTTCACCGCCCGGCGCGGGGCCGGCGGCGTGGCCGGCGCGCTCGGCCCGCTTCTCGACGAAACTCCGGACGTCACGTGGATTGCGGCCGCGATCTCGCGCGACGACGTCGCCGCGACGCACGCGGGAACGGCTGCTGGTCCTGGGGTCGAGGTGCAGCTGCTCGACCTCGATCCGGCGCTGCATCGGATGCACTACGACGTGGTGTCAAACGGTGTGTTGTGGTTCGTTTTCCACGAGATGTTCGACCGTGTGCGCCGACCGCAGTTCGATCTGCGTTTCCGAGAGGCGTGGGATGCGTACGTCGCGGTCAACGAAGTGTTCGCGGATGCGACCGCGAAGGTCGCGGCGGAGCGCGAGATCGTGCTCGTCCAGGACTTTCAGCTCGCGCTCCTTCCCGGGCTCCTACGCGACAAGCGTCCCGACCTGCGGATCGTGCATTTCACGCATACACCGTTCTGCAGCGCAGACGGATTGCGACTCCTCCCCACCGACGTGGCCGAGTCGCTGTGCCGATCGCTCGTGGGCGGACCAGCCGGGTTTCACACCGCGCGTTGGGCCAGGGCGTACCGCGCCGCCGCACGTGACGCACTCGGGCGTCGGGCCGCGATCGCACCGCCGTTCGTGGCCAGCCTCGGACCCAACCTCGACGCACTCTCCGACGCGGCCGATCGACCCGAAACGCGTGCCGCATACGACGCGCTGTCGGACATCGTCGGCGATCGCATGGTCGTGCTGCGAAGCGACCGCATCGAGCCCTCGAAGAATGTCGTGCGCGGGTTCTGGGCCTTCGACCGGTTGCTCGAGGCTCGCCCGGGCTTGCGGGAACGGACCGTGTTCGTCGCGATGCTGTACCCGTCGCGCCAGCACCGGCCCGAGTATCTCGCGTACGCGAACGAGATCGACCAGGCAGTCGCGCACGTGAACGAGCGGTGGTCGACATCCGACTGGCAACCGATCGTGCTCGACGAGCGCGACGACTACGAGCGATCGCTTGCGGGGATGCAACGCTATGATGTGCTTTTCGTCAATCCGATTCGAGATGGCCTGAACCTGGTCGCGAAAGAAGGGCCCATCCTGAATCGCCGCGACGGACTGTTGTGTCTTTCGCGCGAAGCCGGCGCGTACGAAGAACTCGGGCCGGCTGCGTTCGCGTTGCACCCCTTCGACATCGAGCAGATGGCGGTCGCGCTCGACGATGCCCTCGCGGTACCACTTGACGAGCGCAACCTGCGCGCGACCCGCCTCCGACAGCTTGCGGCGGCACGAACGTCGACCGACTGGCTACGCGACCTGATCGCGCACGCGCCCTAGCAGCTCGACGAGCCCCTCCGGGCCGTCGACGGTGACGTCGACCGCCGCGGGCAGGTCGGCCGGTGCCTCGGGCGACAACACGCCGATTCGTACCGCGGCGTCGAGCCGTCCGGACCGAGCGGCCGCGGCCAGCGCTGCGAACCCGGGGAGGTCGCCCGAGTCGTCGCCCGCAAATGCGCCGACGCGGTAGCCCTCGACGAGCATCGAGACGGCAGTGCCCTTGTCGAGCGCCACTGGTGGCCGCAGCTCGACGGCGCGACGACCGCGTTGGGGCGTGTCGAGGCCGAACTCGCGCGCCAGATCGCTGGCAACTGTGCGCACCTCGGCCTCGCGCGCCGGATCGGTTCGCCAATGCAGCGTCACGCTCACATACCCTTTGCGCTCGACCAGAACGCCCGGCAAGCGCCGTTCGGCGGCGCGGGCGGCCGACTCGACCAGGTCGAGGAACGCCTCGACGCGCGGATCGATACACCGCTGCCCGTCGATCTGCGATTCCAGCCCGTACTGCCCCGACAGGACCAAACCGGGCACCGGGAGGCGCGCGGCGAGGAATTCGATCCCGCGGCCGCTCACGACCGCGACCCGCCCGAGGCGGCGCGTGAGGCTCGCGAGCACTGCGATCGCTTCTGGCAGCGCGCGGGCGGCCGCGGGATCGTTGACGATTGGCGCGAGCGAACCGTCGAAGTCGACGAACAGCGCGGTGGCGGCCGGCCGCGCCGACAACGTCGCAACCGTTGCGTCGACGTCGGACACGATGAGACGCTACCGGCATGGATGCGAAACAGGCAGCACGAGCGATCGTCGAGAAGCGCGGCGACGCTCTCGTCGCGTTGAGCCACCGCATCCACGCGCATCCGGAGCTCAAGTTCGAGGAGGAGAGGTCGAGCGCCTGGACGGCGGGCGCGCTGGTCGACGGCGGGCTTCCGGTCGACCACGGTGTCTTCGACCTGCCGACCGCGTTCTCGTGCCGGGTCGGAACCGGGCCGCTGCACCTCGCCATCTGCGCGGAATACGACGCGCTGCCGGGAATTGGGCACGCGTGCGGACACAACGTGATCGCGGCGGCCGCGGTCGGTGCCGGTCTTGCCCTCGCGCCGCTCGTCGACGATCTCGGACTCACAGTCTCGGTCGTCGGCACACCCGCGGAAGAAGGCGGCGGCGGAAAAGTGCTTCTGCTCGAGCGGGGCGCCTTCGCTGGTGTGCACGCGGCGATGATGGTGCACCCCGGACCCGTCGAGGACCACACGCCGCGCGTCAGCGCCGTCGCGCATTTCCGCGTCGCGTACACGGGCAAGGAGTCTCACGCCGCGGCCGCGCCCGAACTGGGTGTCAACGCCGCCGATGCCATGACCGTCGCGCAAACCGCGATCGGCCTCTTGCGCCAACACCTTCGTCGCACCGATCAAGTCCACGGCGTCGTGACCCACGGCGGCGACGTGGCCAACATCGTGCCCGCCCACGCCGAGGGACTCTGGATGGCTCGCGCGCTCGACATCACCCAACTCGCCGAACTCCGACCACGGGTAGAGCACTGTTTCCACGCCGGCGCGCTGGCCACCGGCGCGACGCTGTCCATCAGCGAGGTCGCGCCCGACTACGCGCAAATGGAACACGACGGCGACATGGTCGCCGTGTACCGCGCCAACTCCGCCGATCTCGGGCGTCCGGAACCCTCCGACGGCACGATGACCTTCTCCACCGACATGGGCAACGTGTCTTTGGCGCTGCCGTCGATCCACCCGTGCATCGGCATCGAGAGCGACGGCGCCGTCAACCACCAGCCCGAATTCGCGGCCGCGTGTGTGAACGAATCCGCCGATCGGGCCGTTCGTGAAGGCGCGCTCGCGATGGCCTGGACCGCGATCGACATTGCTACAGGCGCGCCGCGCGATCGATTGCTCACGCGCGGCTAAGCGGCGGCGGCGCCGACGACCACGACGCAGTCGGCGTCTTCGCTGCCGGTCGGCGCTTCCTCGGGGAACGCTGCTGTTGTCGTCCCCGTGCCGACTGCCGTCGCGAGCGCGGCCGCTTCTCGCTCGAGCCCGGCGCGACACAGCACCGTGTTGCCCGTTTGGTTCACGTCCCAGTCGCCGGGAGGGAGCGTGTTCAGGTAGCCCGCGTTGCGCAACGCGTCGCGCATCGTTCCCGCCGAACCGGTCGGGGCGCCGCCGTTGAGCACGAGCACCGCGAGCTCTTCGGGTGTCTGCACGGGTCCGGCGTCCTCGCCGTCCGGCGGGGCGGTCGGTTCGGTACCGGCGACAGTTGTCGTGGTCTCCGTCTCGGCGTCGGGCACCGGGGCGCCCGCGTCGACATCGCCGTCCTTGTCGACGACGTTCAGGAGCACGATTCCGATCACGACGGCGAGAAGGATCAAGCCCGCACCTTTCGCGGCCGCCGTTCCCGCGCCGCGTGCCACCGGGTTGCCATTGGCCCGAGGGCCCATCTGCCGACTCATGGCGTCATTCTGTCGCGGCGGCACGCCGCGTGCCGCTACCGGCTGCCGGGGTCGGCCCGGCGGCCTTCGAGGCGGACGCGTCGGCGCTGGTCGCGCTGGCGCCGCAGTCGCTTGACCGTCAGCGGGTCGTACTCGAACGCGGAGTCGGTTTCGAGCAGCGTTTGGAGCGCGCGGTAGTAGCTGCTCGACGACACCTCGAAGCGCGCGCGGATCTGATCGTCCTTGCGACCGCCGAGGCGCCACCACTCGCGCTCGAAGTCGAGCATTGCTCGCTCGTGCTCGGATAGCTCCATCAGCGCACGATGTTGGCCGCGCGGCGACCCAAATACAAGCATTTCCGATTTGTGCGGGAGCCGGGTGTCGGAATCGAACCGACGACCTGCTGATTACAAATCAGCTGCTCTGCCGTCTGAGCTAACCCGGCGAGAACGGACAGGCTACCCGTCGCGTCCTACAGCGTTGCGTCCTACAGCGTTGCGTCTACATATCGCGCCGGCGCGCGATCTCGTGACAGGCGAGCGTCGCCGCGGCCGCGACATTCAGTGATGCTACGTGACCGTGCATTGGTATCCGAACCAACACGTCGCACCGGTCGCGCGTGAGCCGAGCCAGGCCCCGGCCCTCTGCGCCGAGCACCAGCGCAATCGGCTCGCGGGCCAGCGCGAGGCCGAACACATCTTGCTCGCCGCGCTCGTCGAGGCCGACACACCAGGTGCCGGCGCGCTTGGCGCGTTCGAGTGCGGCCGGGATACCGCCGACCAAGGCGATCGGGAGGTATTCGATCGCCCCCGCGGCGGCCTTCGTCACGACCGGAGTCACGCGCGCGCTGCGATTGCGCGCGAGCACGACCCCCGTTGCGCCGGCGGTCTCGGCGGATCGCATCACTGCTCCCAAGTTCCGCGGATCGGTCACACCGTCGAGCACGATGACGAACGCGCGCGGGTCGCTGACGAGCGCGTCGAGATTCGCGGACACCAACGGCGCGGCGGTCGCGACGACACCTTGGTGCACGTCCGAGCGCGCGAGCTGGTCTAGTCGCTCGGGCGAGACTGACTTCACGCGCGCCCCTGCCCGCTGCTCGATCTCTTCGAGTACCGAATCGGTCTTGGTCGCCCGCGACAGGTACACCGCGCTCACGGCGCGCGCGCCGGCGCGCAGCCGCGCGAGCACAGCCCGCCGCCCTTAGACGGGTTCGCCGCCCAGGCTGTCGCGGTCGGATGTAGGCACGGCGCCAGAAGGGGCCGCGCGCGGTGTCTTCGAGCACGATTCCGC
>JBQTGT010000002.1:0-1873 GCA_052390615.1 Actinomycetota bacterium | reverse complement strand
AACTCGGTTGGCGCTACGACGTGCAGGTCATCGAGCGTGCGACCGCCAAGCAGGTTCGTGCCTATCAGGTGTGTGTGGCGTTGCCGGATCCGAGCGATGTGTCGAAGCCGCCGGCGCCGCCGGTGTTCCCGGCGCCGCCGACCTACGAGGAGATTTGGGCGAGTGCTCGGTTGCCGGGGCCAGTTGTTGGCGTGAATCCCGCGGGGTTCGGGATCACGGGACTGGAGACGTGGTTGTGGAGCGCGGCGGTGGAGCCGGTGGTGATCGGCGTGTCGCTCGGCGGCTTCACGGTGACGGGGACTGCGACTCCGATCGGCTATCGGTTCGACAGTGGCGAGGGGTCGAGCGCGGCGGCATCGCCGGGGAGCGAAGAGGATCCGGCCGCACGTCACCTCTATGAGACGAAGGGCATGTATCGGCTGGCGATCGGGGTGACGTGGCGGGCGGAAGCGGTGATGACCGGTCCCGAGATCGACATGCCGATTGCCGTCGATCTCGGCGAAGCGACGATCACCGCGACTCGCGACTATCAGGTGCAAGAGATCGTCACCCAGCTCGTGCGCTGAGTGCAGGCGGGACGCGGCGGGGTGAGATGAGCAGAAGCACGCAGATGTTCCGAGCAGTGGTCGCCCTGGCGCTGGCCGCCGGTTGCAGCGGGGGAGACGACGATTCCGACGAGTCGGTGACGACCACGCCCGTGACCGAGGCGACCACTCTGTTCGCGTCCACCACGACCGAGCCCGAGCCGACGACGGTCCGGCTGTACTCGTTCGATGGCTCGGTGCCGCCACCGCCGTTGGTGAACACCGGCACCGATTACGAGGCGATCTACCGCAGCATCGACGCGTACCAACACTGGCTCTACGGCCACAACCCCGATCCCGAGCTGATCGACGAAATCGTCGTGCCCGCAACGTCGATCTACGACGCCTATGAGAGCGATGTTGCCGATCTCATCGAGCATGACGCTCGCAACTACGACACGGCGTCAGTCATCACGCGCGTCGAGGCAACGGTTGTCGAGCGCAACGCTGTCACTCTGCTCGTCGACTACGAGGACGACCGCTCGGTCGTAGTAGCTCGAGCAGGTGAGGTACTTGACGACGCGCGACTCCGTTCCCCGAGTCGCGTGATCATCTTGCTCACGAGCGATGCTTCGGGTCGTTGGCGGATCCGGTCTGTTGATGATGCCGGTCCGACCGAGGTGGAGTTGTGAAAGCGCTGACTCTGGCCGTGCTCATCATTCTCGTGTGTGGCGCTCCCGCTGAATCGGCAACTCCCGGAGCGGGTAGCGGCGGCGCGAAACTTGAGGACGGAGCCATCGCCAGCGAGTTGACTGTCGTGTACCCAGGTGACAGCGGGGGAGCGAAAGCCGAAGCCGGTTCCGTTCGCCTTCTGAGCCCGGTGGTTTACCAGTCGTACCCCGTGTTGTTCTTCGGCGGTGGGTTCGCCGATCATCTGTGTGCGACGGGTGCTGGAGAACTGGGTTGGCGCTACGACGTGCGGGTCTTGGAGCGTGCGACCGCCAAGCAGGTTCGTGCCTATCAGGTGTGTGTGGCGTTGCCGGATCCGAGTGATGTGTCGAAGCCGCCGGCGCCGCCGGTGTTGCCGGAGCCGCCGACCTACGAGGAGATTTGGGCGAGTGCTCGGTTGCCAAAGCCGACGCTCGGTGTGAATCCGGCGGGGTTCGGGATCACGGGACTGGAGACGTGGTTGTGGAGCGCGGCGGTGGAGCCGGTGGTGATTGGCGTGTCGCTCGGCGGTTACACCGTGACCGGGACTGCAACGCCGGTCGCGTATCGCTTCGATCCCGGCGACGGCGCCGCAACCACTGCAGAGTCGCCGGGCAGCGAGGCAGACCCCGCCGCGCGTC
>JBQTGT010000001.1:0-84321 GCA_052390615.1 Actinomycetota bacterium | reverse complement strand
CTCTCGACACCGCGCTCAGCCCGCCACCTCTCAATGACGAACCGCGGTCTGCTACCGGGCTCTCCGGCGACTACCCGGACGGGACTCACACCCGCTGGCCTAATCCAACTTTCAGGACGCACCATGGAGCGAGGCTACGCGGTTCTGCGGAACCAGGCGCGCGCCGCTGCCGAGAACCGTTGCTGGTAGCCCAGGTATGCGGCGCGCAGCTCCTCCCCCGACCACGGCTCCGGACACAGCGCACGCGGCAACAGCGGGTCGGCGCGGATGTGCGCGAGCGCGGCCGCGCCGACAAGGAACGCGTCGGCGAGGTCTCGCTCCGAGCCGGGAAGCTTCGTCGTGACGACCGCGAGCCGCGTGCGCAGCGCCCGCGCGTGTCGCGCCCAGTCCGGCGCCGCGAACAACGCCGCGGCCAACTCCAGCGGATCCTCCTCGGGACGGCCCGTCCACCAGGTGCATTGTTCGTCCGCGACGTGCCACGCGGCCGCCGGCGCGGCGGCGCGCGGCACGTTGTCGGGGCGGACCCAGAGCCCCTCGCGCAGTTCCGCGAACCGGCACCGGCGCATCGCGTCCCGGAGCGCCGCCCGTTCCGCGGCGGTACGCGCGGCCGCGACGACGGCTCCCATGCGCCAGGTGCCGCTCCACCGCCCGAGCTTCGGTACGAGGCTCCACTCTTGCGCCGGCTGGCGGTCCCGCATTCGCCCCGCCAGCTCGTACACAGCGTCCGCGAGCATGAGCTCGTCCCGCTCGACCATCCGGTGCAGCGCCACCCGGGCCGTGCCGGCGCTGATCCCGAAGATCCCGCACCAGGCCACGAGCCGGGCGCCGCTGAGACGCGGCGGGCGCATCCCGAGGAGCAAGCTCGCGATCACCGACCGCGCCGTAAGATTACGTTCTTCCGTCATCCGTCGAAGAAGTGTAATGTGCAGCTCGTGGCCACGACGATGATTCCGGCCGCCGAGCTCCTCGGCGAGTTCCGGCCCACCGGGCGCCTCAACGCCGACGCCCGGCCCGCACCGGCCTGGCGCGCCGAGCTGCGCCGAATTCCGAACCTGCGCAACGCCATTTCCGTCGTGTCGTGTTGGACCCAGACACTCGCTACCGTCGGGGTCGCCGTCTGGGCGAACCATCCGCTCGTGTGGATCGCCGCGTTCCTGCTGATGGCGCGCGCCCACGCGCAGTTCGCGGCGCTCATGCACGAGGCCGCGCACCGCTTGCTGTTCTCGAACCGGAAGTGGAACGACTTCGTCGGCCGCTGGCTCCTCGGCTACGCGTCGTTCACACCCACGGACCTGTACCGCCGCGGCCACATGGCGCATCACCGCGACGAGTTCGGACCCGACGAGCCCGACATCCCCCTGTATCGCGGCTACCCGATCGAACGGGCGTCGCTGCGCCGCAAGCTCATCCGCGACGCGACGGGCCGAACGGGCTGGAAGCTGTTCAAGGGACTGCTGCGCGGCGTGCGCGCCGAAGGAACAACCGGCGCGCAAGCGCGCCGCATCGTGGCCGTGCAGCTCGTGCTGATCGCGACCTCGATCGCGCTGGGGCACCCGTTCGTGTATTGGTTCCTGTGGTTCGCGCCGTACATGACCGTGTGGCGCGTCATCAACCGCTTGCGGTCGATCGCCGAACACGGTGGCATGCAGCGCTCGAAGGACCGCCGGGAGACGACCCACACCGTCCGCCAGTCGTGGGCGGCTCGGTTCGGGCTCGTGCCGTTCCACATCGGCTGGCACCTCGCACACCACGTCGACTCCGGCGTTCCGATGAAGCACCTCCCCCGGTTCCACGCCGAGCTCGCGGCGGCGGGCTATGTCACCGACGCGCTCGAGTATCCGACGTACACCGCGCTCTGGCGCACCCTCTCGTCCCGCTGACCGCCGGCGGTGCCGCCCACTAGCGTCTCAGCCATGACGTTCGACGCGATTTCGACGACGATGCGCGCGCAAGCGCCGGTCCGCCGGCTGCGCGCCGATCCCATCGACGACGCGACGATCCTCGAGCTGCTCGAGCTCGCGAGCCATGGCGCGGCGGGCCGGCGGCGACGCGTCGAGTTCGTCGTGGTACGCGATCCGGATGTACGCCACCAACTCGCCCGCAGCTACCGGCAGGGGTGGAGCATCTACAAGCGCGTCCTGCGCAGTCGGGCGGGCGACGACGCGATGCTCGACGCCCGACAATGGGAGGCGGACCACTTCGAGGACGTGCCCGTGCTCGTGGTCGCGTGCGTGCGCGGGCGTCGGCCCCGCTTCCCCGCGGTCGGGGCGTCCGCCTTCTACGGATCGGCGTTCCCGGCGGTCCAGAACCTGGCGCTCGCCGCCCATGCCGCCGGGCTCGGCGCGGGCCTGACCACTCTCGCGCTGTGGTCGGGCTGGCAGGCGCGCCGCACCCTGGGCCTCCCCCGTTCGGTCGCGGCCGTCGCGGTCGTGCCCATTGGGCGGCCCCGGGGTATTGCCTCCCCGGCCGCGGTCGCGCCGATCGGGAATCTCGTGCACCTCGACCGGTACGGCCACCAGCCTTTCCGCGCCCACCCGGACTCCAACCCGTTCTGGATCGCGCGCGACATGGCACAATGACGTGTACGACTCGCAGGCAGGTGACGACGTGGCGAGAAAAGGACGAGCCCGCCGCTTCCGCGAAGCGCGCAGGCTCAAGCAGGGCTACGACGACGGGCTCTTTCGCGAGGGCTCGGGATCCCTGGCCGACGTCGACTCGGGCGAAGCCGACAACGAGGACGACGAAGACGACGAGGATTGGGACGACGAGGTCGAGGACGAAGACTGGGACCCCGACCACCAGCGAGAGACGCGGTAGCGGCCTCGCCGGCTAGCTGGTCCGGGGCACCGGCCCGTCCGGATCGATCGCATAGCGGCGGAGCGCGTCCGCGACGACCTCGCCCTTGAGGTCGCCGGTCTGGGCCAGCCCGTCGAGCACACCCACCACCACGTGCGCCGCGTCCACCTCGAAGTGGCGCCGGAGTGTGGGGCGGATATCGCAGAAGCCGTAGCCGTCGGTGCCGAGCACCACGTACGGGTGCGGGACGAAGCGCGCGAGCCCTTCGGGTACGGCGCGCACCCAGTCGGTGACCGCGAGGATCGGCCCCTCGGTGGGGCCGAGCTGCTCGGTCACATACGGGGTGCGCGGCGCCTCGGTCGGGTGCAACCGATTCCAGCGTTCGCAGTCGATGGCGTCGTCGCGCAGTTGCTTCCAGCCGGGCGCACTCCACACGTCGGCCGCGACATCGTGGTGTTCGGCCAATAGTTCTTGTGCTTCCAACGCCTGGAGCACCATCGGCCCGCTCGCGAGAATCTGTGCACGGTGCTCACGCGGCTCGGCGGCCGCGCGGTACAAGTACAGGCCGCGCACGATCGCGTCCTCGACGCCGTCGGGCATCGGCGGCTGCACGTAGTTCTCGTTGTAGAGCGTGATGTAGTAGAAGCAATCCTCGGGTTCGGGGCCGTACATGCGCCGGATCCCGTCGCGGACGAGCACACCTACCTCGTATGCGAATGCCGGATCGTACGCGCGGCAGTTCGGATACGCGAGCGCGTACATCTGCGATTGCCCGTCGCAGTGTTGGAGTCCCTCGCCCGTCAGTGTGGTGCGGCCGGCGGTCGCGCCCATCAGGAACCCGCGACCTCTCTGGTCGCCGTAGGCCCAGATCATGTCGCCGACCCGTTGGAACCCGAACATCGAATAGAACGTGAAGAACGGGATCATCGGCTGACCCCACGTAGCGTAGGAGGTCGACGCGGCGGTGAGCGCGGCCATGGAACCGGCTTCGGTGATGCCCTCTTCGAGGATCTGGCCCTTCTCCGACTCGCGATACGAGAGCATCAGCGCGGCGTCGACCGGCTCGTACTTCTGGCCGAACGGCGCGTAGATCTTGTACTCCGGGAAGAGCGCGTCCATGCCGAACGTGCGCGCCTCGTCGGGAATGATCGGCACGATCCGGAATCCATATTCGGGATCTTTCATCAGCGTCCGGAGCAGCCGCGTGAACGCGGTCGTCGTCGACGCCTGCACCTTGTCGCCGGTGCCTTGCGTGAGCTGGTCGATGACGTCGTCGCGTGGGAACACCACGGTCTTGACGCGCTCGACGCGTTCGGGCAGGTATCCATCGAGCGCGCGCCGGCGCTCCATCAGGTACTCGTACTCGGGCGACCGGAATCCGGGGTGGTAGTAGGGCGCGAGATCGCCCGCTTCGAGCTCACTGTCGGGGATATCGAGGTAGAGGCGGTCGCGGAACGCCTTGAGGTCCTCGACCTTCATCTTCTTGATCTGGTGGGTCGCGTTGCGCGCTTCGAAGTCGGTGCCGAGCGTCCACCCTTTGACGGTCTTGGCGAGGATCACGGTCGGCGAGCCCTCGTGTTCGACCGCGGCCTTGTACGCGGCGTAGAGCTTCCGGTAGTCGTGGCCGCCGCGCGGCAGCCTCTCCAGGTCTTCGTCGCCGAGGTGCTCGACCATGGCGCGCAGGCGCGGATCGGGGCCGAAGAAGTGCTCCCGTATATACCCGCCGCTCTCGACTTGGTACTTCTGGAAGTCGCCGTCGAGCGTGCCGTTCATCTTGTTGACGAGCACGCCGTCGACGTCGCGCGCGAGGAGCTCATCCCAGCCGCTCCCCCAGATCACTTTGATGACGTTCCAACCCATACCCCGGAAGATCGACTCGAACTCCTGGATCACCTTGCCGTTGCCACGCACCGGACCGTCGAGTCGCTGCAAGTTGCAGTTGACCACGAAGATCAGGTTGTCGAGGCCCTCGCGCGCGGCCAGCGGCAGACCCGCGGTCGACTCGGCTTCGTCCATCTCACCGTCGCCGACGAAACACCACACCCGGGCCTGCGACGTATCGGCGATCTCGCGCTGGTACAAGTAGCGGTTGAATCGCGCCTGGTACACCGCGTTGATCGGGCCGAGTCCCATCGACACGGTCGGGAACTCCCAGAACTGCGGCATGCGGCGCGGGTGCGGATACGACGACAGTCCCCCGCCGACTTCTTGGCGAAAGCGATCGAGCTGCGCTTCCGTGAACCGGCCTTCGAGGAACGCGCGTGCGTAGATCCCCGGCGCGGCGTGACCCTGGAAGAAGATCTGATCCCCGAAGCGACCGTCACCCTTGCCGCGGAAAAAATGGTTGAACCCGACCTCGTACAGCGCGGCGGCCGACGCGTACGTCGAGAGGTGTCCGCCGAGACCGTCGAAACGATGGTTGGCGCGGTCGACCATCGCGACCGCGTTCCAGCGGATGAACGCGCGGATTCGGCGCTCGATGTGCTCGTCTCCGGGGAACCACGGTTCTTGCTCCTTCGGGATGGTGTTGATGTAGTCGGTCTGTACCATCGCGGGCACGCCGACGCCGAGATCGCGGGCGCGCTCCATCAAGCGGGCGAGCAGGTAGTTGGCGCGCGAACGGCCGCGCAGGTTGATGACTGCGTCCAGGGACTCCAGCCATTCCGCGGTCTCGTTCCGGTCGATGTCGGGTAGCTGGTGGATCGACCCGTCGATGAACACGCGCCCCCCATCCTCTCGGGTCGGCTCGCGGCGCGACTTTGTGACGAGATCAGGCTACGGCGCGCGCCCCGTGAGGAGCGTTCAGTCGAGCCCGGGCTTGTCGTCGGGCTCGTCGGCGCAGCCGTCGATGTGGACCTGCTGGCCGAGCACCGAGCAGTCGCAGTCGGCGGTGCAGTCGTCGATCGTGCCCCGGTACGCAAACAGGCCAAAGACGCCGGCGGCCAGGAGCACGGTGAGCAGCACCTTGGTGCCGATCGCGCGTACCCACACGAAGACGACGATCACCAACGCGGCGCAGACGAACGCCAAGATGGCGGATCCGGACTTCAAGAAGTCGGGATCGACCCAATCGGGCAGCGAGGAACCCAGCACCACCTGCTCAGGGTACGCCACAAGTGTTGCAATTGCGACGTTTCGTGACCGGTTCGACGGTGATCGGGCGGGCTGGAGGGTGGGCGGTAGAGGACTCGAACCTCCGACCTCTTGCGTGTCGAGCAAGCGCTCTAACCAACTGAGCTAACCGCCCCGGTGCGAGCGCTGGAGGTTAGCCGCTCGCGCAGCGGCCATCACATGCGTTCGGGCGCCTCGATGCCGAGCAAATCGAGACCCGTCGCGAGCGTCGCCCCCGTGGCTGCACACAGCGCCAACCGGCTCGCACGCGTCGCGTCGTCGGCCTTGAGAACCGGACACGCGTCGTAGAACGCAGTGAACTGCGACGCCAGCTCGAAGAGGTACGCGGACAGGCGGTGCGGCTCGAGCGCGGCCGCCGCCGACCGCACCGCGTCCTCGAACGAGACGAGCTGGAGCGCGAGCTCGTGCTCCTCAGGGTGGACGACTTGGATCTCGGTGCCACCGCGGGGTCGCTCGAGCCCAAAGTTCGCGTGTGCCTTGCGCAAGATCGAGCGAGTGCGCGCGACCGCATACTGGAGATACGGCGCGGTATCGCCCTCGAAACGAATCAGGCGATCCCAGTCGAAGCGGTAGTCGCTCGTGCGATCGTTGCTCAAGTCGCCATACTTCACCGCGCCGACGCCGACCTGACGGGCGAGGGCGTCTCGGTCAGAGACGGCGACGTCGCGCTCGTCCAACAGCCGGCGCGCCCGCCCTTCTGCCTCGTCGAGGAGGTCCGCGAGCTTCACGGTCTCGCCATCACGAGTCTTGAACGGCGTTCCGTCGGCACCGAGCACCATCCCGAATCCCGTGTGCTCCGCCCGGCGCCCGTCGTCGAGCCAGCCCAGCATGCGCCCGAGGTCGAACAGCATCGCCAGCCGTTGCGACTGGCGGACGTCGACGACGTACACGAGGCGTGTGCCCCTGATCTCGTCGACTCGGTAGCGCAGCGCGGCGACGTCGGTGGCCTCGTAGTTGTACCCGCCGTCGCGCTTGCGCAGAATGATCGGAAGCGGATCACCGTCGCGGTTGACGTAGCCCGGTACGAAGACACAGAGTGCGCCGTCGTTCTCGACTGCGATGCCGCGGGCTTCGAGGTCGGAGCACACCTCGGCCAGCATCGGGTTGTAGAAGCTCTCGCCGCGATAGTCGTCGGCGTCGAGCAACACACCCAACCGTGCGTAGACGTGCTCGACATGACGCTTCGACTCGTCGATGAGCTTGCGCCAGATTTCGAGCGTCGCGGGGTCGCCCGACTGCAAGAGCACCACCCGCTGACGGGCGCGCGCGGCGAACTCCTCGTCGCTCTGATAGCGCTGCTGGGCGTCGCGATACAGCGAGTCGAGGTCGGAGATCGTGAGCGCGGCGTCGGTCGCGCTCCCTTCCCCGACGAGATGCTCGATCAGCATCCCGAACTGCGTGCCCCAATCACCAAGATGGTTCTGACGCACGACGCAGTGCCCCAGAAACGCCAGTAGCCGAGCGAGCGCGTCTCCGATGACCGTGCTGCGCAGGTGGCCGACGTGAAGCTCCTTCGCGGCGTTGGGCGACGAGTAGTCGATGACGACGACGTCGGGATCGGCCACCTCGTCGATACCCAGGCGGGCGTCGTCGAGGGCCGCGCCGACGCGTGTCTCGAGGTGCTCGGCCCGAACCCGGAGGTTGACGAATCCGTTGCCGGCGACCTCGGCGGCGTCCACGACACCGTTCGCCGGGAGCGCGTCGACGATCGCCTGCGCCACCTCGCGCGGCGCGCGGCCAACCCGTTTGGCGAGCGCGAACGCCGCGTTGGCCTGATAGTCAGCGGGGATCCCCGGCTTCGAGCGCCGCAACACGGGGTCGATTCCCGCGTGGCCAGCGCCGAACGCGTCCGCGATGGCACGAGAGAGGACCAGTTCGAGTTCGTCGGTGAGGCTCGGCATCGGCGTTGCGGCCGAGGCTACGTGCATCTCGTCGGCCGGCGGCGAATCCACGCCGGCCGACGGGCGTGCTCATGAGTCGGCGACGACCACCGTGCCCGTCATCCCGTACTCGACGTGTCCCCGCAGGTGGCACGCAAACCGAACCTCCTCCGGCTCGTCGAACTCGAAGTAGGTTACGCCGGTGTCACCGGGGCCGACCGACACCTCGCCGGGAACGGGCGGGTGCACGATGTCCTGGCCGACCGCGTGATGCGCGTGTACCGCCTCGTCCCCGATGATCAGCTCGTGGCTGATCGGATCGTGGTTGCGCACCACGAACTCGACCGTCGTGCCCGGTCGCACGTGCAGCTCGCGCAGGTCGGCGTCGAAACGGCTGTATTCGATGTCGACGGTGACCGTCACGAGCCCAGGACCGAGCACCGCTTCCGGTTCGTCACCGGCGGCGTCGTCGATGGCGTAGCCACCGCCCACGGTCGCCACACCCACGGCGACAGCGACGACGAGACGCAGGCGCGTGCTCACGACGCCGTCACCCGCGCCGAGTTGTCGCGGCCGCGCTCGGATGCGCCAACCGCGACGAACGCACCGCCCGCGACCGTCACGCCCAGCAGGAGCGGCCACAGCGTCGGACCGGTATCGGGCAGGGTGAGGGGCCGCGCTTGCGACGCGGTCACGCCCGCGTCGATAAGCGCCGGCAGCGCATGGTCGTGCGTCGCCAGGGCGAGGTCGTAATCGAGGTCGCCGGCGTCGGCGTCCAGCTGTATGTACGTGAGCCACATCGAGCTCGGCAGCCATTCCATGCCGACGTCGGACCGCAGGTCGTCGAGCAGCGCACTCGACGCCGCAACACTGCGCTCGATCGCGAGCCCGGGCCCACCTGCGAGCATCTTGGGTTGCTCGTCGGTCATCAAGAACACGTCGGCTTCGACGACCTGGCTCCGGTCGAGTCCGAGGCCGAGGATCCGCAAAGGCACCCACGGTTCGTCGGTCGGGATCGTGAGCATGATCGGTGTGCCGTCACCCGACGTCTGGCCGAGCTCGGCCGCGCGTGACGCGTCGAACTTGGCGGCCATGAAGATCGGGCTGCGGTCCGCGTAGAAGTCGAGCACTTCGGGTGCGTCGGGCGTGAGGAAGAACCCGTTGTCGAGAGCCCACTCGCCGACCTCGTTGCTGTCGCCGCGCAGGATCGTGATGTCGAGCGCGTCAACCTCGGTTTCGAGCAGTACTTCGGCGCGTGACGTATCAGCGCCGGCGACCGCGAATCCATCGAGTCGGTCCTCTTCCGCGGGCGGCGCGACCTCCTGGGCGAGTCGTTGCAGCGTCCAGTCGCCGCCGCGCTCGACGTCAGTCGGGACGCCCGGCAGGGGGACGATCGAACCGATCTCCTGGCCCTCGCCCGAGAACTCGAACGACGTGACGTAGCGCTCCACCCCGTCGTGGTAGGCGGCGAGCGTCGTCGTGCGCACCAGTTGGATGGTGCCGTTCTCTCCGATGAGCCCGCCGCACGCGCCGACGGGCGCGGCGACCAACCCGACCACAGCCAGGGGAACGCCGACGTACACGGCGACTCGGGCGCGCCGGGACAGGGGATGCGACATGGCAGACCTCCACACTCGGTTGGAGGTTCGACGGCGCGCCGCTGGCACCTGGTTCCCGGTTCCCGGTTTTTCGGCGCCCGGCTAGGTTCGCCACCGAACCGGAGGAGACCCGCGATGAGCGACGAAGTGATCCTGGTCGACGAACCCGCCCCCCGGGTGCGGCGCATCACTATGAACCGGCCCGAGAAGCGCAACAGCCTGATCCACCCGCTGCGGGGCGCGATCCTCGGGACGCTCGAAGCCCACGACCAGGACGCCGACGTGTCGGTCACGATCATCCGCGGCGCGGGCCCGTCGTTCTCGGCCGGGTACGACCTCGGGGGCGGGAACGAGGGACTCGACATGCCGTACTACACGCCCGGCGGTGAGGGCGCGTGGCCGCGCCACGTCACCGAGGGGTGGATGAGCATCTGGGATCTCGCCAAGCCGGTGATCGCGCAAGTGCACGGCCACTGCCTCGCGGGCGCGAGCGAGCTCGCGACCGGGTGCGACCTCGTCTATATGGCGCAGGACGCGCGCATGGGCTATCCCGCCGTGCGCTTCGGCGTCCCCGACATGCACTTCCACCCGTGGTTCTTGGGGATGCGGCGGGCGATGGAGATGATGATCACCGGCGATCCGATCACCGGTATCGAGGCGGCCGCGCTCGGCTGGGCGAACGCCGCGTATCCCGCCGACGAGCTCGAATCACGCGTGCTCGAGGTGGCGCAGCGCATCGCACTGATCCCAACCGAGCTGGTGCAGCTCAACAAGCGGGCGGTGCACCGCCAGATGGAGCACATGGGCATTCGGACCGGCATCCGCGCCGGCACCGAGTTGTGCGCGCTCGGCACCCACACGAAGGCGATGGCCGAGTTCATCGCCAACGCGCGCGAGAAGGGATTGACCCAGGCGCTGCAAGAACGCGACGCACCGTTCGGCGACTACCGCACCACGACGTAGCGCACGCTGTTTGGTCAGCGGCCGTTGCTATCGCAACGGCCGCTGACCAATAGCGACTCAGGCGCGGGTCGTCGGAACCCAGGCGGCGTGGAAGCCGAACGGTACCCGTTGCGGAAGTTCCACGCTTCAGCGATCAGTCGGCGACGCGGCGGGTGACGTCAGCGTGTTCGCGCTTGCCGTGCAACACGTACGTGCCCGGACCGACGCCGTTTGCACCGTGCTCGTCCGTGTGGGTGAGCATCGCGATCGAACCTTCCGGTACGTCAACGACGCCGAGGGCGACACCGTTCGGCTTCACGAACCACCAGATCGGGCCGTTGTACGCGTCGAGCCAATGCGTATTTCCTGTCGCTTCGCCCCGCACGACCTGGACACCGTCCGCCGGAACCAATGTCGCCACAGCCCGTTCCGCGGCCGACAGCGGCGCGCGAGGAACCACAAGGAGGTCGCCCTGTCGCTGTGGCAGTCCGGCGATGACCGGCACCTCGGCCTGCGACAGCAGTGGGGCCGGGACCGTCACTGCATGCTTGCCCAGCACTTCCGCGAACGTCTTCACCGACAGACTCCCTTGTCGTGCTTCATGTTGCTCTGGCGATCCGCGCGTACACGTCGGGAGCGACGTCGAAGGCCCATGCTTGCGCCGCCAACGGATCATCCAACGACGCGGGCACCATTTCGGCGTAGGTCCGACGAGTTCCATCTCGGTCCAACGATGCGTTGCGCATCACGACCAGCCGCACGGGCGAGTGATGCAGATGCAGTGCATCCCGCACGTCGTACAGGTCGACCGTGAACGGTGGGTTACCCGGATCGGGAGCCGAGGCCACCGGAACCACACCGAGCCATGCCAGGTACCGATCCCAGCCGAACCGCTCGATCGCGCACCGACGGATCTCGGTGTTCGGCTCGCGACGGATCCGTTCCGGCGGCCAGCCTGCACCGTCGACGAAGTCGGCCGGGACGCGCGTTCCGTGCCAGGCATACACGACAAGCCCGTCCGCGAACGACAATGCCGGTCCCTTCTCAGCGTGCAATAGGCCGCTCGGATCACGCGAAATGAGGGACGGCCGCTCGCTGAACACGACCGCGTCAGGCATTGCCCACCACCAGCCCACCGCGCGCGACGTCGCGATCAGGGTGTTCAGACGGTGCGAACCGGCGAGCCCGGCAATGGCGAGCGCATGCGTAAAGATCGCCATCCAGTAGGCGTCCCACCACCATAACAGCGCGCGGTCGAGCTCGCGTCCGAGCGCAAGCGGCAGCCGCTCCCCGTCGAGCTTCCAGAACTCTGTCCAGAGTGAGAACCGAAGGTGCTCCTCATCACGACGAAGCGCACTTCGAAGTGGTGCTTCGAAGTGCCGACCGAGCTCGCGCTCGAGCTGATCCCACAGGTCGCGGCCGAGCTCGGCTCGAAGCTGGTTGTGAAGCTCGGTTCGCAACGCGTACCGAAGTCGAGACCCAGGTCCCGACCCTCGATTCGAGGGTCGCGCCGGTGCAGGGTCGCTTCGGCCCCACCCAGCGGTGAGTCCATCCAGATGGCGACCGGCGGCGGCGCGAGCCCCGCAGCCCGGTACGCCTGGGCTGCCGCGCGTTCCCCGTGCTCGCGATCGCAACGTTCAGTCGACAATCCGACGGTCAACCACTGCTCGCCAGTCGCTTGTACCGCGTCGATCTGCGCGGCAGTAAGTCCGCCTCGGTATCTCGTTGCTCGCCCCGTCACACTGATGCTCCGTCGCGTTGTCGATATGCACGCTCGCACTCACATCGACGGATGCATTCCGTTGCGCATCCGTCACGCGGCACTTTCGCACTCCGACGCAAGACAGAGCACAGCTCTGCCTTCCGGACGGGACGACCTCCGTCGCAAGGACAAGACGACGGGAGTGAAGGCAGTCCATGACGACGGGACAGGGCCACGGCACCCGGCGCACGGCCCGAGGAGGAATCCTCGACGACGAGAGCGGACGACGGGATTCGAACCCGCGACCCCAACCTTGGCAAGGTTGTGCTCTACCAGCTGAGCCACGTCCGCGTTGGGCAGGAACTATACCAATCTAACCGGTCACGTAGGCTGCCCCACCGCAACCGGGAGGTGGCCAGATGCGCATTGGCATGTTCGGCGGCGACACTGCTGGTCGCACAATCGACGACGTCGTCGAGGACGCGCGCGCCGTCGCCGCCGACGGTTTCGCGTCGTACGCGCTCCCGCAGATCTTCGCGCTGGACGCGCTCGGAGTCCTCGCCGTCGTCGGACGCGAAGTGCCCGACATCGAGCTCGGTACCGGCGTCGTGCCCACCTATCCCCGCCACCCGGTGACCATGGCGCAACAGGCGCTGACGGTGCAGGCAGCAAGTGGTGGACGACTCCTCCTCGGCATCGGCCTGTCGCACCAGATGGTGATCGAGAACATGTTCGGGCTCTCGTTCGACAAGCCGGTGCGGCACATGCGGGAGTACCTGTCGGTACTGATGCCGCTCGTGCACGAACGGAGCGTCGACTTCGCCGGCGAGACGATCAGCGCCCAGATCGGCCTCGGGGTCGCGCCCGAGATCGCGGCGCCGACCGTGCTCGTCGCCGCGCTCGGCCCACAGATGCTCGACCTCGCCGGTCGCCTCGCGGACGGGACCGTCACGTGGATGACCGGACCGCAAACGCTCGCCTCGTACATCGTGCCGACGATCAACGCCGCCGCCGAGAAGAACGCGCGTCCCGCACCGCGCGTCATGGCCAGCCTCCCGGTCTGCGTCACCGCCGACCCCGACGCCGCGCGCACGAGAGCAGCAACCGACTTCCAGGTCTACGGCTTTTTGCCCTCGTATCGCGCGATGCTCGACCGCGAGGGGGCCGAGGGCCCGGCCGATGTCGCAATGGTCGGCGACGAGGCGACGATCGGCAAGGCGATCGGACAGCTCGCCGACGGCGGCGTCACCGACTTCAGCGCCGCCGTCTTCGGCTCGCGCGCAGACCGCGCTCGCACACGCGCCGTTCTGAAGTCGCTCCTCTAGCGACGCGTCGCGACGATGTCGACGGAGGCGCCGCGCTCACCGCTCGAACTCCTGGAGGCGCTCGCGGTCCAAGAGAGCGAGGTCACGCCGGCGCTGCGCCACGTCGAGA
The DNA here is from genome assembly GCA_052390615.1 of Actinomycetota bacterium. GTDB lineage: Bacteria > Actinomycetota > Acidimicrobiia > IMCC26256 > PALSA-610 > JBQTGT01. The sequence goes on along the minus strand of JBQTGT010000001.1, from coordinate 70,837 downwards.
TCTACACGATGCGCGGGCTGCTGACACTCCTGTGGCACGGCCCGCGCGACGCCGCGCACGTCGTCGTGAGCGGCGGTGGCGCGATGGGGAGTCTCCTCGGCCCGGCCGAGGGCCTGTACAACGACCTAGGCGTCACGCTCGCGGCGCGTGGCATCGGCACCGTTCGCGTCGGATACCGGAAACCCAACGACTTGTCGCGCTGCGTGCACGACATGGCCGCCGCGGCCGACTTCGCGAGCCGAAGCGGCGCGCGCCGGTTCGTGACGATCGGACATTCGTTCGGTGGTGCCGTTGCGGTGCAAGCGGGGGTCGTGCTCGGAGCCCACTGTCGCGGCGTGGTCACGTTGTCTACGCAATCCGCCGGCTGCGAGCACGCGAACGAACTGCACGGCACGCCGTTGCTCCTCTTCCACGGGACACGCGACGAGCTGCTACCTCCGGAGACCAGCGCCGTGGTCCACATGATGGCCGGACACGGCGAGGTCGTCCTGCTTCCGGGCGCAGGACACCTGCTCACCGAAGCGGCCGCGGAGCTCCGCGAGCGTCTCGCCGCGTGGATACCGGCGCAGTTCGCCGAACGCTAGGCGCCGGCCAGTTTGGCGACGACCGGAGCGAACTCGTCGACGTTTTCGTCACCGACCACGACGTAGGACAGGGTCCACGCCTCGCGTCGCTCTTGGAGCTGCTCGATCACTTCGTCGACGGTACCGACGAGCGCGGCACCCGACTCGAGCGCCGCTTCGGGTTCGACACCAAGCATCGGCGCCATGGCGTTGGCGAGACCCATTCGGTCGTCGGTGATCTTGGCGACGAAGAACCGCATCTGGATCTCGATGTCGTCCCAACGCGAGCCGGCGGCTTCGCGGACCCAGTGCACTTTGCGGTCGGTCTGCTCCTTCAGCGCGTCCTGCGCCGCTTCCCGGTTGATCTCGCCCGCCCGCAGGTTGGGGTTGATGCCGACGATGTCGGCTTCCCGGCCCGCGATCGACAGCACGCGCTTGCCGCCGCCGCCGACGAGGATCGGCGGACGCGGGCGCTGCGCCGGTGCCGGAAACGACGCGTATTGCGTCACGCGGTAGTGCTCGCCGTTGTAGGAGAACTCCTGACCCGCGAAGCATCCCTTCACGATGCGCAGTGCCTCTTCGAAGCGGTCGACGCGCACGGCGGGCGGGTCGTACGGAAGACCGAGTGCGTCGTAGTCGGTCTTCATCCACCCCGCCCCGATCCCGAGCTCGAGGCGACCGTCGGAAAGCAGGTCGATCGTTGCCGCCTCCTTGGCGAGGATCGCGGGGTGCTTGTAGTCGTTGTCGAAGACCAGCGATCCAACACGAAGCGTCGTCGTGTGCGCCGCGGCCATGGCGATTGCGGGCATCGGCGCCAGCTCTTCGCCGAAATGATCGGGCATGAACAGCGTCGAATACCCGAGGTCCTCGATCTTGGCGGCCTTGTCGCGCCAGTCGCGGGCGGACGTTCCCGTCGACACCTGCACGCCGAAGCGAAACGGTCGAGCCACGATGGTCTCCTAGGTTCCTGCCAGTTGGGCGATAACGGGCGCGAGGGCGTCGAGCGCGTCCGCCATCACGACGACGTATGACATCTGCCAGCGATCGCGGCGCCGCTCGAGGAGGTCGACCATCTCGGCGTGCGTGCCCACCAACGTGACCGGCGCGAGCAACGCGTCCTCCGGGCTGACACCGAATCCTCCTGCGATCGTGTCGACGATCGACGATGCATCGTCGGTCGTGTACACGAAGCCAACGAGGGTCTGGATCTCGAGGTCGTCGTACCGATCGCCGGCGGCGGCGCGCAGCCACTCGATCTTCTGGTCGGTGGCGGCGGGCGTCAGCGAGTGCGCGGCGTCCTTCGAACTGCCGTCACCGGATCGCAGGTTGGCGTTGATGCCGACGATCTGCGCTTCGCGCGCGGCGAGCGCCAAGATCTTGGGCGCGCCACCGCCGACGATGAACGGCGGATGCGGTCGTTGCACGGGCTTCGGCTGTCCGTCGAGGTCGGTGACCTGGTAGTGCTCGCCATCGAACGAGAACAGACCGTCTGCCAGCAGCCCTTTCAGCACCGCAATCGATTCGGCGAGGCGCGCGATACGAACGCCCGGTGGGTCGAGCGGCAGTCCGGCCTTCTCGTAATCGACGGTCATCCAGCCCGCGCCGAGCCCGAGCTCGAGGCGGCCGTCGGAGAGCAGGTCGAGCGTCCCGGCCTCCCGGGCGAGCACGACCGGGTGCTTGTAGTCGTTGCCCAGCACCAACGTGCCGATCCGCAGCGTGTCGGTGACCGCGGCGGCGTGCCCGAGCGCGACCGTCGGGGCCAGCTGGTGGTCGACGAAGTGATCGGGCACGAAGAGCGTCGAGTAGCCGAGCGCCTCCGCGCGTCGCGCGGTCTCGGTGAACTCCTTCGCGCTGGTTGCATTGCGCACCAAGACGCCGAACCGGAACTTGCGGTCGTGCACGGCCGGTGACGCTACCGGACGAGGTTCAGAGCCGGCCCGTCGATCCCCAGCCGCTGACGCCGCGCTCGCTGCCGTCGAGAGTCTCGACCTCGTCCCACTCGACGGTCTCGACCCGTTGGATCACGAGTTGCGCGACCCGATCCCCTCGCCGCACTTCGAACTTCTCGGCGGGGTCGCTGTTGATCAGGAGCACGCGGATCTCGTCGCGATAACCGGGATCGATCAGACCCGGCGAGTTGAGGCACGTCACGCCGTGGCGGAGCGCGAGCCCCGATCGTGGTTGGACGAAGCCGCCGTAGCCGGGTGGGATCGCGATGGCAATGCCGGTCGGGATCAGCGCGCGGCCGCCGCCGGGCGCGAGGAGGGCGCCCTCGCGTGCGTACAGGTCGAGCCCGGCGTCACCGGCCCGTTGGGCGACGGGGAGCGGGAGCTCGGGGTCGAGTCGGCGGATCGGGATGCGCACGGCGCGCAATCTACGCGCGGCTACGCGGTGTCGCGGAGATCGCCGAGCAGCTCGAACCGCTGGCCTTCGGCCAGGTCGATCTCTTCGCGGTAGGACGGATGGTCGACGATGACGCGGACCGGTCCGCGCGCGAAGGCGTCGACCTGCTCGGGCCGAAAGCGGAACTTCACGAAGTGGACGGCGGGTGTCGTGTCATCGCGCGTCAGGCGCTCCTCGTCTTCGGCCTCGCCGCGCACCTCCGACCCGTCGGGCAGCGCGATCGCGATCGACCGGTGAATGCCAACCAGCTTCGGGAGCCACTCCCGCAGCTGCTCGTCCGATTGCAGCTCGATCAGCAACGTCGCCGACAGCTCACCCACTTCTGGGATCAGCGCGTTGTACGTCCCGATCTCGTGCTCGATCTGCTCGTCGCGCTGCATGCGCTCGGCGCGTGCCATCTCCTGGATCTGGAACCGCATCGTCTCGGTGTTCTCGAACACGAGGGTCATGATGGTCCCAAGTGCGAGTCGTCGCCGCCGCTTCAAGTCGATGATGCGACGGCGGAAGTCGTCGCGTTCACGCTCGTAGGCGCGGAAGTCCTGGATGTCGGTGAGCGTCAACTTCCTCATTGTTCCCTGTCGTTCCTTGTCGCTCGTCGGGCGGGCCGGGATACCCGGCCCGCTGGTCCTCCTCGCTCCGGCGAGCTCGCTCGCTGCGCTCCACTCGCCGCGCGGCTGACCCGAAGTCATCGTTCCTCTTCGATGCCGTAGGCGCGCGCCATCACTTGCATCGGATGGGTTGGTGCACGGCGCGTTGTTTCCTCGATTGCCACGTTCGCGAGCTGGCAGTCACCCGCGACCAATAGCGCGTCGGACTGCGCGATGCGCTCCATCAGCGGTCTGGCCACCCGCTTGGCCATCCCCACGTTGTCGGCGCGCAGGCCCCACGTGCCGTCGATTGCCGCGCACCGCTCGATCATCTGCACGTGTGCGCCCGTCATCTGCATCAACAGACTGCTCTTCGGGCCCATCTGTTGGGCGCGGTAGTGGCACGCGGCGTGCCAGACGATCGAGTCGTACGTCGTGCCTTCGAAGTTCGTGTCGAGTGTGTTGCCGCGGCGGTGCTCGTTGACGAGGAACTCGGATGCCTCGAACGTGTTCGCGGCCACTTCGCGCGCCTCGTCGGTGCCGAGGAACGCCGGCAGTTCGTCCTTCAGCGTGTAGGCGCACGTCGGCTGCGGCACGACGACCTTCATGCCCGCCCGTACCGCGGGGAGCAGCGCGTCGACGTTCTTCTGCGCGTTCTCCTTGAACTTGTTCGTGTCGCCCGCGTCGAGCCACGGCATCCCGCAGCACACCTGGCCTTCGGGCAGCGTGCACGCGTAGCCGTTGCGCTCGTACACACCGACGGTCGCCTTGCCGATCGCCGGCTCCTGGTACTCGACCAGACAGCTCGGGAACAGCGCGACCGAGCCTTTCGACTCCCGTCCGGCGGTCGCGGCGCGACGGCGTCGGAACCACTGCGAGAACCGGACCTTGGCGAACGACGGCAACAAGCGCTCGCGCGAGATGCCGACGACCTTCTCCATGAGGACGCGTGCGTGCTTGACCTCGTTCATCTTGTTGACGACGGGCGCCAGCGTCGTGGCGACCTTGCCCTGGAGGTCGGTGCGCGCCAGCAGCCGGGCACTGCGCGACCCGTGCCCTGCGCGCGCCTCGATCGCGAGTGAACGCAACATGAGCTGCGGAAAGTCGACTCGCCATTCTTGGTGCTGGTCCGGCGTGTACGGGCAGATCACGTAGCAGAGCTTGCACTGGTAGCACTCGTCGACGACGCGGCGATGCTGCGCGTCGGTGAGCTCGTCCACGCGCTCGGTGCCGCCGAGGTCGTCGATCATCTCGAACAGGCTGCGGAAGCTCGGGCACAGCTTCACGCAGACGCGGCAGTCGCTGCATATGTGAAACGTTCGGTCGCGCTCGGCGAGCGTCGCCACGGGGTCGGAGAAATCGGGCGCGAGCGGGTCGTAGAGATGGATCGCCATCAGTACGTTCCTGGCTTGGGTGTCTGTGTCAGGAGACCGATTCGAGGCCCTGCTGGAAGCGACCGGCGTGGCTCTTCTCGGCACGGGCCAGCGTCTCCAGCCACTCCGCCACCTCCTCGAGCCCTTCGTCGCGCGCGGTCTTGGCGAAACCCGGGTACATCTCCGTGTACTCGTACGTCTCGCCGGCGACCGCGGACTTGAGGTTGTCGGCAGTCGAACCCACCGCGACTCCCGTCACGGGGTCGCCGACCTCGGCGAGAAAGTCGAAGTGTCCGAACGCGTGCCCGGTTTCGCCTTCGGCGACGGAGCGGAACAGCGCCGCGACATCGGGGTAGCCCTCGACGTCGGCCTTCTGTGCGAAGTACAGGTACCGGCGGTTCGCTTGGCTCTCACCGGCGAAGGCTTCCTTCAAGTTATCGTGGGTCTTGGTGCCGTTCAGCTTGGGCATGGTGGGCGGGCTCCCCTTCTCTAGGATGACGGGCTTGGTCCCCTAGTACGAACAGTTTTCGCAACGGCCGCGGAAGATCACTTGTACCGCGTCGACGGTGAAGTCGCGCCGGTAGCGGATGGGCAGGCGCAGTCCGGCGAACTCGACCGGCACGTCGCGTACCCGACCGCACTGACTGCATACCTGGTGGTGGTGCTCGTCGTCGACGTTCGGGTCGACGCGCAGCGACCCGGTGCCGAGATCGAGCACGCTGATCTGGCCGAGTGCTTCGAGGTCGTGGACGGTCTGGTACACGGTCTTCAACGAGATCGTCGGCATGTCGGCGCGCGCCCGATCGAACAGCGCTTCGACCGTCGGGTGGCTGACCTCGTTCTGGAGCAGCCCGAAGATCGCCTGGCGCTGGGGCGTGACCCGCAGGCCTTGGCGGCGGAAGAGTTCTGTGAGCTGCTCCACAGTCTTCATGACAATGACACGCTATCAACAACGATTGTTGGCAAGCAAGCCGGGTCGGGCGCGACACTTCTTTGCGGACACCGCGCACCCGCAGACGGTCCCGATTGTCCTTTGGGGCAACTCGGGCGTGGCACGATGCAACGATGCTGCGGATCGGGGACGTGCTGGCCAACGCGGCACGCGTCGCGCCCCGCTCGATCGGCGCGACGCTCGATGACCGAAGGATGACCTTCCGCGAGATCCACGAACAATCCAATCGCGTCGCCAACGGGCTGGCCGGTCTCGGCGTCGGCTGCGGCGACCGGGTGCTGTGGTGGGGCGACACGACACTCGACGCGATAGGGGTCTTCGGCGCGTGCGCCAAGCTCGGCGCGGTGTTCGCGCCCCTCAACGCGCGGGCGAGCGTCGAAGAGATCCGACCGGTTGCGGGGTACGCGCGCCCGCGGCTGGTGCTCGCGGCGCCGTCGCATCGCGAGCAGGCAGCCGAGCTCGGGATCGAGTTCGTCACGGACATCCCGCCCGGCGCCCCGTCTGCGCCCGCGGGCCCTGGCCCCGACGAGCGCGATCCGCACGTCATCTTCTTCACGAGCGGTTCGACCGGTCGGCCCAAAGGCGTCGTCCTCTCCCACCGGGCGAACTGGCTGCGCACCTACCCGAGCGCGACGGCAACCAGCGGCGGAGGCGGAACCGTGTGCGCGTTCCCCCTGTTCCATATGGCGGGGTGGACGATCGCGCTCGGCGCATGGCAGGCGCGCCGCGCTGTGCACCTCGTGCGCACGCCCGACGCGGAAACCCTCTGCTCGACGACCGCGCGCTGGCGCGCGGCCCGTCTGTACTGCATTCCCGCCGTGTGGGCGCGCGTGCTCGACCACGGTGTCGGCTCGTACGACCTGTCGGCAATGGTCGAAGCCGACACGGGTACGTCGGCAACGCCACCGGAGCTGTTGCACGCCATCAAGACCGCGCTGCCCCACACGGTGACACGCGTGTTCTACGGTTCGACCGAGGGCGGGCCGGGCGTCCAACTCGCTGACGCCGACCTGTTCCGTAAGCCGGGCGCGGTCGGCATCGCGCAACCGGGAGTCGAGGTCACGACGACCGACGCGGGCGAGGTGCGCATGCGCAGCCCGTTCCTCATGGACGGTTATTTCGACGACCCGGACGCCACTGCCGAAGTGCTGCGCGATGGCTGGTACCACACGGGCGATCTCGGCGTACTCGACGACGACGGCTACCTGTCAATCATCGGTCGGGCGCGCGACGTCATTCGGAGCGGCGGCGAGACGATCGCGCCACCGGAAGTCGAAGCCGTACTCGCCGACCATCCCGCGGTGCGCGAAGTCGCCGTCGTCGGCATCCCAGACCCCCAGTGGGGCGAAGTCGTCACCGCCGCAATCGTCCTGCGACCCGGCGCGATACCACCCGACGTCGACGCGCTGCGTGCGTTCTGCGCCGGTCGTCTCGCGCCGTCCAAGCACCCGCGCCAGGTCGCGATCGTCGACGGATTTCCCCGCACCGCCGCGACGGGGCAGGTGCAGCGCCCCCTGATCGTGGAGCGGCTCCTCGCCGAACGTTGACCCGTCTCGACCATGAGAATATGGTTCTGTGGATGCAGAACGTTGTTCCGCTCCCGGAAACACTCGCCGACCGTGCCCTCGCTGACCGCCGAGAGCAATACGTCGACGAGATCCGGCGGCTGATCGACGCCGCGTTCGTCGTGCTCCGCCGTTCCGAGCACCTCGACCCGCAGGTGCGCGAGATCGTGCGCGAAGCGGAGCTGTCGAACCAGGCGTTCTACCGTCATTTCGCGTCCCGGGATGCACTTCTGCTCGCGGTGCTGGCCGACGGCCGCCGCCAGTTGGTCGAGTACCTCGCGCACCGCATGGCGCGCGCCGATGATCCGACGCTCCAGCTGACCCGGTTCGTCGAAGGGGTCATGGCCCAGGCGCGCAATGCGCACGCGGCGGCCGCGACCCGACCGTTCGCGCTCAACGGCACGCGATTGGCCGCGCGTTTCCCCGACGCCGTTGCCGCAAGCCGGGCGGAGCTCCTCGCGCTCCTCCAGCCGTTGGTGCACGCGCTCGGCGGCGACGACTTCGCGGTCGAGTTCGTCCACGACCTCGTCATGGCGCGCATGAACGACGCCCTCGTCGAGCGCCGCGTCCCTGCGCCGCGCGAGATCACGCGGTTGGTCGCCTTTTGCCTCGCGGGGGTGCGCGATGGAGCGTGAAGTTCTCATCACCGGCATCGGCGGGCAAGGGGTCCAGCTCGCGGCGCAGGTCCTGGCGCGGGCCGCCACGCTGGAACGCTGCGAAGTGATGTACCTCGGTCTCTACGGCGGGATGATGCGCGGCGGCAACACCGACAGCACGGTCGTCATCGGCGACGCACCGATCACGGCACCCCCCGTCGTGTCGCGGACGTGGTCGGCGGTCGCGATGCACGACGAGTTCTGGGCCCCGGTCGCCGCCAAGCTCCGCCCGCGCGCCCTCGTCGTCGTCAACGACTCGACGTTCACCACCGCGGTGGACAGCGATGCCGTCGTGCACCGGGTGACAGCGACCGAAGTCGCGACCGATCTCGGCAACAGCTTGGCCGCGTCGATGGTGATCATCGGTGCGTACGCCGCGGTCACCGGCATCGTCTCGTGCGACGCGCTCGTCGCCGCCATGCGCGAATCCGTTCCTTCGTACCGCACACAGCACATCGAGACCAACGAACTGGCGCTGCGCGCCGGCTGGGCACTGCTTCCCACGAATGCGCACCCCGCGTGGGAGGTCGCCCGTGTCTGAGCCGACGACGATCAAGAGCCGCGGCACCGTCACCGTCGACGTCGAGCATTGCAAGGGATGCGAGCTGTGCATCCCGGCGTGCCCGCCGAAGGTGCTCGCCATGTCCACGGCCACCAACCACATGGGCTACCGGTATCCCGAGCTCCATCCCGGATGCACCGGCTGCGCGGCCTGTCTGTACGTGTGCCCCGACTTCGTCTTCGAGGTGTTCCGCTTCGACACGCCGCAGGCCCACGGGGTCGAGACATGACCGCGACGACCGGCGAACGCGTGCTCATGGAGGGCTCGGAAGCACTCGCGCGCGCGGCGATCGCGTCGGGCTGTCGGTTCTTTGCCGGCTATCCGATGACGCCGTTCACCGAGCTGCTCGAGCACTTCGCCCGTCTGCTCCCCGACGCGGGTGGGGTCTGCATCAACGCCGAGTCCGAGCTCGAGGCCGTCGGGATGGCGTGGGGCGCGCTGGCGACGGGCGCGCGTGCCGCAACCGGCTCGACCGGCCAAGGCCTGTCGCTGATGCAGGAGTCGTTCTCGGAGATGACGCTGGCCGAGCTTCCGCTGGTCGTGTTCAACATGGCGCGCGGCCAGCAGGACTACTACCAGGCGACGCGCGGTGGCGGGCACGGCGACTACCGCCACATCGTGCTCGCACCGCAGGACGTACGCGAAGGCGTCGAGCACGTGCAGCTCGCCTTCTACCTCGCGGACAAGTGGCGCAATCCCGTGTTGATCTACGGCGACTATCTGCTCGCGCATACACAAGAGGCGTTGCGCATCGACGCGATCGAGTTCCCGCCGCTGCCGGAGAAGAACTGGGCTGTCGACGGCACCGCGTCGGGTTCGGGCTGGTCGAAGTCGGTGACGCCACTCGGCGTGGCCAAGACCGGTCAGATGGCGTTCGGTCAAGAGGGCAAGTTCCAGTACATCGCGACGAAGACACCGTTGATGGAGCGCGAGGTGCGCGTCGAGACCGGGATGCTCGACGACGCCGAAACCGTCGTCGTCGCGTACGGGTCACCGGCGAAGTTCGCGAAGTACGCGATCGCGCAGCTGCGGGAGCGCGGACACCGCATCGGGTACGTGCGGCCGATCACGTTGTGGCCGTTCCCGTACGACGCCGTGTGTGACGCAGCCGCGAGTGCGCGCCGCGTCGCCTCGTTCGAGCTCTCGGCCGGACAGATGCTGGACGACGTGCGGATCGGCGTCGGAGATCGCGCACCGGTGCAGTTCATCGGCGGCGTTTCGACCGACCACTCCGGGTTCGGTGTCGGACGGCTGCTCGACGTCGACGTGATCGCGCAACGCATCCTCGCCGCCCACCTCGAGCAACCGCTCCCGGTCGTGCCGGGCTACGAACAGTTCACCTACGAGCGGAAGGACCACCAGACGTGAGCCGCCATGTGATCGACACATCGCAACCGCCGTCGAACGCCCGCAAGATCGAGCAGCTCAAGCCTGACTTGCTGCTGTCGCAAGAGCACCACATGTGTCCGGGGTGCGGCGAACCGCTCGCGGTCCGGCAATTCCTCGAAGCCATCCAAGAGCTTGGCGTCACCCAGCGGGCGGTCGCGGTCGCCGGCATCGGCTGTTACACGTCCTTCTCGGCGACGATGGACGTCGACCTCGTACAGGCGCTGCATGGACGGGCCCCGTCGGTTGCCACCGGTGTCAAGCGCATGCTCCGCGACGCCCTCGTCTTCACGTTGCAGGGCGACGGTGACATGGTGAACGAAGGGCTGCAAGAGGTCATCCACACCGCCGCGCGCGGCGAGCGGGTGACCTGCATCTTGCTCAACAATGGCGTGTTCGGCGAGACGGGCGGCCATATGACCGCGACGAGCGTGCTCGGGCAGCGCACGAAGAACTCGCTCGACGGCCGTGACGCCGAGTACCACGGCTACCCGATCCTCATCGGCGACCTCATCGCTCGTCTCCAAGGCGCGGCGTACGTCGCGCGCGGTTCTGTGCACAACGCCGGCGCGGTCGCGCGCACGAAGAAGATGTTCACACGCGCGTTCGAGTCCCAGCTCCGCGGCGAGGGCTTCTCGTTCGTCGAGGTGCTGACGATGTGCCCGACTGGTTGGTTCGTCCCAACCGCCGACGGGCCCGACTACATGCGAGAAACCCTCGGGGAGGTGCACGTGATGGGCGAGCTCAAGGTCGACGGCCGCATCCGCACCACCGAGGAGCTGCACGCCGAGAACGTGGCCAAGCAGGGTGAGGTCGAGGCGCGCTTGGCCCGGGGCGGCCTCCACGAGTGACTCGCGGCGCCCGAGGTCTACGCTGACACGAACGTCAGCTTTCGCTCCGGAGCCCCGTGGACTTCACCTATCCGCCCGACGCTGTTGCCTTTCGCGCCGAGTTCCGGGCGTGGCTGGAGGCGAACCTGCCCACCGACATCGTCGGACGGGGCTGGGCCGGGGGCGGCGTCGACCCCCCGACCATCGAGCGGCTGCGGGCCTGGAATCGCACGCTCGCCGACGCGCGCTACGCGGCCATCGCCTGGCCGACGGAGTGGGGAGGTCGGGGTGCGAGCGTCATGCAACAGGTGGTGTACGCCGAGGAGATGCACCGAGCCGATGCACCGGGCACGCTGAACCCGCTCGGGTTGTCCAACATCGCCCCCGCGATCGTCGAGCACGGCACCGACGCCCAGAAGCAGACGCTGCTCCCCCGCATGCTGCGCGGTGACGACATCTGGTGCCAGGGGTTCTCCGAACCCGACGCCGGCTCCGATCTCGCGTCGTTGCGAACGTCGGCCGTGCGCGATGGCGACGTGTGGATCGTCAACGGGCAAAAGACGTGGAACACGCTGGGCCATCTCGCCAACTGGTGCGAGCTGCTCGTGCGCACCGATCCGAGCGCGCCGAAGCACAAGGGCATCACTTGCCTGCTCGTCGACATGACGCTGCCCGGCATCGAGGTGAGGCCGTTGACGACGATTACCGGTGAGAACGAATTCAACGAGATCTTCTTCGCCGACGTGCGCGTGCCGGTCGAGGCCACACTCGGACCACCCAACGAGGGCTGGCGGGTCGCGATGACCACGCTCGCGTACGAGCGCGGCACGGTCGCCAAGTTGCACCTCGGGACGCGCACCAAGATCGCCCGGCTCATCGACGACGCGCGCGCGACACCGATCGACGGTGGGCGCGTCGCGACCGACGACCCGGTATTGCGCCACAAGCTGGCGCGGATCTATCTCGAAGGCGAGCTCCTGAAGCTCATCTCCGACCGCGCGTTGTCGGCCGAGATCCACGGCCGCACGATGGGACCGGAAGGCAGCATCGCGAAGCTGCTCTGGAGCGAGGCCGAACAACACCTGACGGAGGTCGCGAGCGACGTGCTCGGGCCCGACGCGTTGTCGGGCTCCTGGGCGCGCGATCGCGTCTACAGCAGGGCGTTGACGATCGCGGGCGGCACGACGCAGGTGAACAAGAACATCATCGCCCAGCGCATCCTCGGCCTACCGCGGAGCTGACGCGCCAGGCGCGTTCTGTCCTCTGGGGACAACGCGCGCCCTCTACGGGCGCGTTCTGTCCTCTGGGGACAACGCGCGCCCAACCAAACGTTACGACCCCAAACGCTTCCGCGGAAGCGCCTTGTTCAACACCGTCCTAGACGATAGTGCCTTGCCCATTGCTGGACGGGAGCGTCTCGCCTTCGCCGAGGGGGAAGTGACAGGCGACGTGCTGACCGGGTGTGATCTCTCGGATCTGAGGTTCCTCGGCCGCGCACCGTTCCTGGGCTTTGGGGCAGCGAGTCCGGAAGCGACACCCGCTGGGCGGCGCGAGCGGCGACGGAATCTCGCCCTTGAGCTTCGTCCGCTCCCCGGGCCGCACCGTCGGATCCGGAATCGGAATCGCCGCAAGCAGCGCCGCTGTGTACGGGTGGGCGGGGCGGGCGTACAGCAGGTCCGGTGGCGCGACCTCGCATACCTTGCCGAGATACATGACGACGACACGGTCGCTCACGTTCTTCACGACCGCGAGGTCGTGGGCGATGAACACGAGCGTCAGTCCGTAGCGGGCTTTCATCTCCTCGAGCAGGTTCAGGATCTGGGCCTGCACTGAGACGTCGAGCGCGGAGACGGGTTCATCGCAGATGATCACCTTGGGATCGGTGACGACCGCGCGCGCGATCGAGATGCGTTGGCACTGTCCCCCGGAGAATTGGTGCGGTCGGCGTCCGCGGGCGACCGCAGGGTCGAGGCCCACCGCGCTCAGCACCTCGTCGACCTTGGCGGCGCGCTCTTCCTTGGTGCCGATATTCCAGATGCGCAAGCCCTCCCCGATGATGTCCTCCACTCGTCGCCGAGGATTGAGTGACGAGATCGGGTCCTGGAAGATCATTTGGAGTCGTGGTCGCACCTGGCGCAGCGCGTCACCCCGGAGCTGCGTGAGGTCGGTGCCGCCGAACAGCACCCGCCCGGATTTGGGCGCGGGAAGCTGGATGATGGCACGTCCCGTCGTCGACTTGCCGCACCCGGACTCGCCAACCACACCGACCGTCTCGCCTTCGGCAATGTCGAAGCTGACATCCGAGACCGCGTGCACTACCAGGCCGGTGCGACCCACCGGGAACTCAACGGTGAGATGCTCGGCGCGCAGCAGCGTCTCACCTTCCGGGCGCAAGTGGGCGGTGCCGCTCCCGGCCATCAGCTTCCCCCCGCCAACGCGATCGACGCCGACGATGTCGCCGCAGCCGCGCGGTTGCGCGCGAGGGCCGAAACACCTTCCGGCGTGCCGACCGGGAAGAAGCACGCGAACTCGTGACCGGGTGAACCACGCGATTCGAGCACCGGGTCCTCGACGCGACACCGTTCCTGCGCGTACGGACAACGCGGCGCGAACTTGCACCCCTGCGGCGGGTTCACGAGGTCGGGCGGCCGACCCTCGATTGCTTCAAGGCGCGTGTGCGCGGGATCCGTGAGCTTCGGGATCGAGTTGAGCAGCGCCTCGGTGTACGGGTGGCGCATCTCGGTGAACAACGTGCGCGTCGGCGCCTTCTCGACGATCCGACCCGCGTACATGACCGCGATATCGTCGGCCCGCCCGGCGACGACACCGAGGTCGTGGGTCACCAGGATCATCCCCATGAAGCGCTCGCGCTGTTGCCGTTCGAGCAAATCGAGGATCTGTGCCTGGACAGTCACGTCGAGCGCAGTCGTCGGTTCGTCGGCGAACAAGAGCTTGGGCCCGCACGCGAGCGCAACCGCGATCATCACGCGCTGGCGCATGCCGCCCGACAGTTGGTGCGGGTAGTCGCGCAACCGCCGCTTGGGCTCCGGGATTCCGACCGACGCCAGCAACGATTCAGCTGTCTCGTTGGCGTACTCGCGCGAGACATCGAGGTGGTAGCGCAGCGACTCGGTGATTTGCTTTCCGACTCGCATGACGGGGTTCAACGCGGTCATCGGATCCTGGAACACCATCGACATCTGCGTGCCCCAGAAGTCTTGCATCTCGGACTGCGGGAGGTCGCCGACCTCGTGCCCCTCGAACCTGATGCTGCCACTCCGCACGGTGATGTGCTTTGGGAGGAGACCCATGATCGATCGCGACAAGACCGATTTCCCGCAACCCGACTCACCGACGATGCCGAGCGTCTTGCCCCGTTCGAGAGAGAAGCTGACGCCGTCGACTGCACGCACGAGCCCACGTTCGGTCTTGAATTGTGTGTAGACGTTGTCGACTTCTATGAGCGAGACGTCGACCGGCGCGTCGGGATAGCGGTCTGCGCCTCGCTTCCGGCTCACAGCGCGCTCTCCCTGATGTCCGACAGGGCGCGAATACGTTCGCCTGCGAAGTTGAGCGCCAAGACCGTGAGGAAGATCGCCGCGCACGGCACGAACGCGACGTGTCCGTGAAACTCGAGCTCTTGCGTACCGCTGCCTTCGAGGACCATCCCGCCCCACGAAATCTGGTTGTTGATTCCCAAACCCAAGAAGGCGAGTGTGCCTTCGGCAACGATGACGATCGCGACACCGATCAGCGCGAGGTAGCCCATCGGCATGACGACATTGGGCAGAACTTCCCGGAACATCAGCGTGCGATCTCTCGCTCCGAGGACGCGCGCAGCCTGAACGAACTCTCGCTGCGACCACTGCAGTGTATTGGCGCGCGCGAGACGCGCGATCGGTGCGATCGACAAGATGGCGAGGGTGAGCACGATGTCCTTCATCTCGCGTCCGACGAACGTGACGATGGCCAACGCGAGCACGATCGGTGGGAACGTCAGCAACACGTCGGTCGCCGCCATGAGCACACGCTCGAGCCACCCCCGGCGGAATCCGGCGAGGAGGCCGATCGTGCCGCCGACGAGCAGCCCGCCGGCGATCGCACCGAAACCGATCGTCAGAGACACGCGTGAGCCTTCGACGACGCGCGCCAGCATGTCGCGGCCGAGGCTGTCGGTTCCGAGCCAGTGTTCGGAGCTGAAGCCCTCGAACTTCCCGGCCCCGCGGTTCAGCGTGTCCTTCGGGTCGGCGAGCGGCAGGAAGGGCGCCAGTATCGCCACGAGCGCGACGAACACGAGCCACGAGATCGAGATCCAAAAGACGGGACCGGGCTTCCGACGCGAAACGCCTTCTTCTTCGGCGACTTCCGGCGGCAGCTCCACGCCGAGCGCGGCACCCGCCGCGCCGACGACGGCAAACCCGTCGAGCGTCGCGTGCGGCGCGTCAGCGTGATCGGGCATCGCGCACCCTCGGGTCGAGCATGCCGTAGACGACGTCCACGACGAAGTTCGTGAGTACGTAGATCGCGGCGAGCACCAAGATGATCCCTTGGACCAGTTGGTAGTCGCGTCTGAAGATGGCTTCGGTGAGAATGAACCCGATACCCGGCACGAGGAAGATCTGCTCGACGACGAGCGCGCCGCCGATCAACGCGCCGACCTGGATGCCCATAACGGTCAGCAACGAGAAGGTCGAGGGGCGCAACGCGTGGCGCAACATGATCCGACGGCCCGGCATGCCCTTGGCCTTGGCCATCAGGATGAAGTCTTCTTGGAGCGTCGCGACGAGGTCGCCGCGGAGCAATCGGGCATACACCGCGCCGAGCCCGAGCCCGAGCGCCGCCGCCGGTAAGAACATGCCTTTCGCTCGTTCGGCGAACTCCGCGTCGGAGTCGTAGCGCACCGGGAACCACCCGAGCTTGGCTGCGAAGATGAACTGCAACAGCAATGCCATGATGAATACCGCGACCGCGATGATGCCGAACGACAGCGACGCGCTGACGCGGTCGAACCACCCACCCGGCCGGTAGGCCGCGAGCAGCGCCACCGGTATCGCGATCGTGAACGCGATCAGTTGTGCGTACAGCATCAGCGCGACTGACGTGGGGAGTCGATCCTGGATCGTGTCCAGCACCGGGAACTTCGACACGTAGGACGTGCCGAGGTCGCCGGTCAGCGCATTGCCGGCCCACGTCGCGTACCTGACCAGCAATGGTTCGTCGAGGTCCAGCTTCGCCCGCAGCTCCTTCGTCGCCCGACATCCCTCGATCAGGCTGGTGTCGATGCCGGGGTCGTCGCAGACGCTCAGGTCGTTGACCGTCAGCACCCCGAGGAAGTTCACCTCGGGGCCGCCGGGGAGCAGGTTCATCAGGATGAATGTCAGGAACGAGACGACGAACAGCACCGGTACCAGAACGAACACTCTCCGGAGCAGGAACCGCACGTCGCCCCGCCCGCTTACGGCTCGACCCAGATCTGTTGGAGGAAGTGGCGGCCTTCGGCGATCGGGTAGGCCTTCGATCCGTCGGGCAGGGTTGCCGCTTCGACGCCGTGCACCTCTGGTGTCGTCGTGATCGCCCAAACCGTGTGGTTCAGCCAGATGTACGGCACCACGTCGTTGATCAGCGTGTTGATCTCACCCCACGCCTCCCTCCGGGCCTCGAGATCAGGCTCGGCGCGTTGCTGGAGCATCAGCGCCTGGATCTCGTCGTTGTCGAGGCGGGGCCAGTTGATCGAGATGGCACCCAATGACCGTTGGTCGATGAACGTCGCGTCGTAGTCGGGGTCGAGCGCACCGAACTGGCGCCACAAGACCATCTGGTAGTTCCCGATCGCGGCCTCTGTGATGAACGACGCCTGCTCCACCGGCACCTTCGTCATCGAGACGATGTCGCCCCACTGATCCGAGAACGTCTGGAACGCGAGGTCGTTGTCGGGGTTCGGCGTCGTCTTGTACTCGAACTTCACCTTGCCGCCGTCGCACTGGTCGGGCACTTCCGCGCAGTACTCCTCGATCAGGCCGGCGGCCGCGTCGGGGTCGTACTCCGGGAAGTTCTCGACACCCGTCGAGAAGATGTGGTCAGGGTGGAAGATGCTGTTCGCGACGGTCCCGATGCCGCCGTTGTTGAGCTCGACGTATTCCTCGCGATTCGTCGACTGCGCGAGCGCCGTGCGCACGCGAAGATCGTCCATCGGGGGCTCGTCCATGTTCATCATCAGGAAGGTCTCTTCGTTGACCTCGTCCGTGTAGAGCCGGACGCTGTCGTCATCCTGGAAGCTCGCGATGTCCTCGCCACGAGTCGTGTGGATGATGTTGAAGTCGCCGGCAGTGAGGTTCTGGGCCCGCACTTGATGGTCGACCGCGACGACGAACTTGACCGAGTCGAGGTGCGGAAGCCCGTCCTGCCAGTAGGCGTCGTTGCGCACAAACGTCGTCTGCGTGTTCAGCTCACGACTCTCGATCTTGAACGGCCCGGTCCCCACAGGACTCTGGTTGAGCGTCGGGTCGGCCTTCGCCGCCGCCAACCACGTCGGTGACGCGATCATGCCGAACTGCGCGGTCAGCCACTGCGGGAACGTCGCGACCGATCCGCTCATGGTCACGGTCGCCGTGAGCTCGTCGACGATGGCGACAGGATTGGTACCTTCGAAGATCCACTTGGGCACGAGGCTTGTCAGCGGATCGGCGAGGATGCCCTCGAAGTGCGCCTTGATGGCTTCGGATGTCAGCGGCGTGCCGTCGTGGAAGGTGATTCCCGGCCGCAGCGTGATCGTCCACACGGTGAAGTCTTCGTTCGGGGTCAGCGATTCGGCGAGGTACGGCTGGGCGACGCCGTCTTCGTCGAACGCGGTCAGGGCGTCGAACACGGCGCGGCCCATTTCGACGCCGGCGATGGCAAAGCGGTTCACGGTCGGGTTGAGGCCGTCGGTCTCCGCTTCGATGCCGTAGATGAGCTCGCCGCCCGCGACGGGCTCGCCTTCGGCGTCGGGCTGGTCGCCCTCGTCGCCGTCGCCATTCTCGGTGCCCTCGCCGGTGGCGGGGCCGTCGTCGTCGTCACCACCGCCGCACGCGGCCAAGCCGAGCATCAGTGCGAGCCCGGCCGTGAGGAACCTCGCCCATGTCGTCGTTCGTGCGGTACGTCGCGCCCTGATCACGCAGCCCCCTCGTCACCCGGGCACCCGTGTCGCGGGCGCCGGAATGCTGGCGAATCTTGAAATTTGGTGACCGATGTCACTCGGCGGGCGGACAATAGCCGCGGCACTCCTGCCGCGTCCCGGCGGTCCCCCACGGAACCGATCGAGCCCGATCGGCGGCAGATCGCGGCCCGATCTGCACCCGACTCGCCAGGCTCGGGGCGCCGGCGTGGTCGGCGGCGAGCCGCCGCCACCGACCCAGTGCCGGGTCAGTCCATCCACGCCTGGGTGATCTCGGCGCGGCCGTTGTTGAACCCCTCGATCTCCTCGCCGCCGGGAGCTGTCTGCTCGCCGAGTCCGTGCACGTTGTCCTTGGCGACCACCGCCCACAGGGTGTGGTTCAGCCAGATGTACGGCACGAGCTCGTTGAGCTGTTCGCCGATGTTGGCCCAATCCTGTCGCCGAGCGTCGACGTCGAGCTCGACGCGTTGCTCGTCGAGCCAGCCGTCGATCTCGGGATCGTCGATGCGGGGCCAGTTCACCGAGATCGCCCCGATGCTCTCGGAGTCGAGCCACAGCATGTCCTGGTCGGGGTCGCCGGCACCGAACTGCCGCCACAGCACGATCTGGTAGTTGCCGAGCGCGGCGTCGGTGATGATCTGGGTCTGCTCCACCGGCGTGCGCTCCATCGCCGCGATGTCACCCCACATGTCGCTGAGGGTCTGGAACACCTCTTCGTTGTCAGGGTTCGGCGTCGTCTTGTATCCGAACTTCACTCGGTCGCCGTCGCACTGATCGGGGACGTCGGCGCAGTACTCCGTGATCAGAGACGCGGCTTCCTCGAGGTCGAACGCGGGGAAGTTGTCGAGCTCCGTATACCAGCGGCTGTCGGGGTGGAACATACCGTTCGCGATCGTGAGGATGCCCGAACCTGTCAAGTCGACGTACTCCTGTCGGTTCGTCGCATGCGCCAGCGCCCTCCGAACGCGCACGTCGTCGAATGGCGGCGTCGAGGTGTTCATCATCAGGAACGTCTCTTCGCCCGCCTCGTCCTCATAGAGCTGGACGTTCTCATCGTCCCGGTAGGCAAGTATGTCCTCGTCCCGAGATGTGTGGAGGACGTCGAATTCTCCCGACGACAGGTTCTGGGCGCGCACTTGCGCGTCGGTAGCGACCACGAACGTGATCGAGTCGAGGTACGGGAGCCCTTCCCGCCAGTAGTTCTCGTTGCGGACGAACCTCGTCGACGTGTTCAGCGATCGGCTGTCGAACTTGAACGGTCCGGTGCCGACGGGCTGCTGGTTCAACGTCGGATCAGCGGCGGCCGCCCGCAGCCAGGTCGGTGACGCGACCATGCCGAGTTGGGTGGTCATGACACCGGGGAAGTGCGGCATGGCCCGGGAAAGGTTGATCGTTGCCGTGAGCTCGTCGACGATCGTCACCGGCGGGTCGGCCACTACCGGGCGAACGGCGATGCCGATCAGCGGGTCGGACCGCTGCGCCTCGACGCCGACCTGAATCGCCTCGGACGTGAGTGGCGTGCCGTCGTGGAAGGTGACCCCGGGCCGCAGCTTGATCGTCCATTGCGTGTAGTCGTCGTTGGGCGTGAGCGATTCTGCGAGGTTCATCGCGACGGTGCCGTCGGGCATGAACTTGCCCACCGTGTCGAAGACGCTGTTGCCCATCCACGACCCCGCGACCGCGAACCGGTTGGCCGTGGGGTTGAGTCCGTCGGACTCGGCTTCGACGCCGATCACGAGGTCGCCACCCGGAACCGGGTCACTCGCGGCCTCGGTGGTCTCGGTGTCGTCGTCGCCCTCGCCAGTCGCCGGGCCGTCGCCGTCGTCGTCGCCGCCGCACGCGCCGGCCACCAGCGCCAATGCCAGGAATACGCCGAAGAGACGTCGCCCGCGGGCGCCACCTGTTGATGTGTTGACCCTCACCCGGTTCTCCCACGCTCGCCGATCCAGCTCTGCGACGCTATGGAAGCACGAATAGAACCGTCAAACAGGTCGGGCAACGCCCACCTACCAGGTCGCGATGTTGACTCTCGCCTCGCCCATCGGGCCGCTCCTCGTCGTAGGTGCCAGGCGGACGTTCGTGCCGACCAGCTCCCGCGCTTCGGCGTCGAGGCACAAGTCGGAATCCTGAACTCGGGCGTAGGTTCGGGCGCCGGCGCCGACATCACACACGAGCACACCCGCTTCGGGTGCACCGTCGCGGCCGTGGATCACCGAATACGCGGCGACGACGGCGTCGCCGTCGTGCTCGGCGACGATAGACACAGGTGCCAATCCGTCGAGATCGGCCTGTACCGCGGCGGCATCGGCGATCTCGACCGGTCCGGGAACCGTGGAGTACACGCCGAACGCGTGCTTGGTCATGTGCATGCCCACGCCACTCACGAGGCCGTACGAGCCGGGATCGGCGCGGAGGCGATCGGTCATCTTCGCGATCGAGTGCACGACGTAACCACTCGCGGGTCCGCCGTGGTACGGGAGACCGCCGGTGACGGTCAGGCCGCGCTCGTCGAGCGGCGCGAGTCCCAGCGCGTCGCACGCGAAGTGCAGCGAACTCCCGAAACACGAGTACAGGTCGAAGCAGGCGATGTCGTCGACACCCAGACCTGCCGCTCGCAACGCTGCGCTCGACGCCCCTGTCATCGCCGGCGAACGCCCCATGTCCGGCCGTTCCGCCACGAGGACAGGGTCGGTGGCGTAACACCACCCGCGCGGGTACACGCGCCGATCGGGGGGGACGCCGAGTGCATCGGCGCGCGCGTGCGTCGTCATCAGCACCGCCGCGGCCATGTCGACGTCCATCACCGACACCAGGTACTTCGTATACGGATAGCCGACCATCCGATTGTCGGGTCGCACCGTCACGAGATCGTCCACAGACCGCTCGACACGGAACCACGCGTCGGGATTCGCCGCCGCTATCGTGGTCATCGGCGCCATCATCTCGCCGATGCCCCGGCGGTACGCGTCGAGATCTTCGCCGCGCTGCGCACGCCGGGCGTTATCGAAGATCGCGAACGTCAGCCACGCCTGGAACACCTCGTGCGCGACCTCGACCGGGTGCGGCGGTGACTCCCACGGAAAGGGCCGCTTCTCGTCGGGCTTGAAGGAGTACGGCGCCCATTCGCCCCGCTTCTTGTACGACCGTTGCGTCGCCAACGCTTCCGCGCTGACGATCAGCGCACTGTCGAGCTCACCGCGCAGCATCCGCGCGGCCGTCGCGCTCACGAGCTGCTGGCCGGTCGTGCCGCCAATGCCGGAATAGTGACGGCGGCGCGGGTCGGCATCCAGTCGCTCGACGAGCCGCGCCACTGCGTCGTCGTACTGCCAGGTCTGGCAGTACACGATTTCGATCGCGTCCACCGCGGCCGCAAGGTCCGAGTGGCCGGCGTCCACCGCCGCCGCGCGCGCGACGTGCTCCCACATCGCGATCGGTTCGGGCGCGCCCATCTCGCCGACGGCTTCGGGGTGCCACGTCATGCGCGCCACGCCCACGATGCACGGAGTACGCGGATCGATCATGTTCTCTTGTCGCCCTCGCTGCTCGCGGGGATACCCCACTCGCGTCCGCTCGGGACTCCGCCAATGCGCTCGCGCAGCTCGCGCACGGCCTGATCGGCGTTGGTCACATTCAGCACTGTCGTTACTTGGCCTGCCACACCGGTGGGCGCTTCTCGGCGAACGCTTTCGGGCCTTCCTTGGCGTCCTCGGTCTGGAAGATCCAGCTCGAGAGCTTCGACTCCTTCTCGAACGGCGTGCGCAGCTCTCGTCCCAGCCGTTCGAGGATGTCGGCCGCGGCCGCGGGATCGGCGCCGTCGGCAACCGCGTCGCGCAGCGCGCGGATCGCCGTGCGCAGCTGATGGGTCACGTCCTCGTCGAAGTAGAGCGCTTGCAACGCGCTCTGCTTGGTCGCCTGCACCGCCAGCGGTGCGTTGGCGATCATTCGTTGCGCGTATTCGCGCGCGGCGTCGAGCAACTGGTCTCGCGGCACGATCGCGTTCAACAAGCCCATCTCGAATGCCCGCGCGGCCGGGATCAGGTCGGCGCACAGCAGGAACTCCATCGCCTGGGCCCAGGGGATCTGGCGGGGCAAGCGCACGGTGGTTCCGCCGCCCGCGAAGAGTCCGCGTTTGGGCTCCATGACTGCAAACTTGGCCTCGGGACATGCGACCCGGATGTCGATACCGCCGAGCATTTCCATCCCGCCGGCAGTACAGAAACCGTTCACCGCCGCGACGATTGGCTTGTACAGCGTCGTGTTCCGCAGTACCGCCTTGGTGCCGTCGTCGAGGCGGTACCCGTTCAGCTCGCTGATCCCTTGCTCCGCGATCTGCTTTTGGAACTTGGTGACCTCTGGGACGTACTTCTTGAGATCGGCGCCCGAGAAGAAGGCTTCGCCCACCCCGGTGATGATCGCAACCCACGCCCGGTCGTCGCCGGCGAACCGACCCCACGCCTCGCGCAGCAACTTGAAGTGCTCCATGTCGCACGCGTTGCGAGCCTCGGGCCGATCGATGGTGATGAGCACCACGTGGTCGATGTCGGTCTCGTAGTGGATCGGCATGGGCGCAACGCTACCGCCGAACCTGACGTGCACGTCAGCCCGCGCGAGTATGAGGCGGTGAACTCGGAGCGACCGACCGCTCTCGTCACCGCCCCGTTTCGGGGCGAGGGAATGGCCACGCTGCGATCAATCGCCGAGGTGGTCTACGACCCATGGATCGAGCACGTCCCGCTCCAGCTACTCGACGGCGAGAAGCTCGCGGCCCGCATCCGCGAACACGGCGCCCGCATCCTGATCGTCGAATCCGACTTCGTGAACGGACCAGTGTTCGAGTGTGACTTGATCGCGATCGGTGCGTGCCGCGGCGATCCGAACAACGTCGACGTCGCCGCGGCCACCGCTGCGGGGATCCCGGTGCTACACGCCCCCGGGCGCAACGCCGACGCCGTCGCCGAGATGACGATCGCACTGCTGTTCGCCCTGAACCGCTTCGTGGTCCCAGCCGACGCGGACGTGCGCGCCGGTCGCGTGTACGCCAACGGGAGGATCCCCTACCAGCGTTACCGCGCGTGGCAGCTCGCCGGGCGCACGGTCGGCATCGTCGGCCTCGGCGCGGTCGGCCGCGCGACCAAGTGGCGGTTCGAAGGAGTCGGCCTGCGCGTGCTCTCCTACGACCCGTACAGTGCCGACGCGACCCACGAATCACTGGACGAGATGCTCGCGTTGTGCGACGTCGTGTCGATGCACGCAGTCGTTACACCGGAAACAAACCGGATGATGGACGCCCGCGAGTTCGCCGCGATGAAGCCGGGCGCGATCTTCCTCAACTCGGCACGGGCGCAGCTCCATGACATCGACGCGTTGACCGCCGGCCTCCAGTCCGGCCACCTCGGTGGCGCCGGACTTGACCACTTCCAAGGTGAGAACCTTGCAACCGACCATCCGCTGTGCTCGATGAAGAACGTCGTGCTCACACCGCACGTCGGCGGCGCGACCTACGACACCGAGGCCAACCACTCCAAGCTTGTGGCGGACGACGTCGCGCGCATCCTTTGCGGTGAGCCGCCGGTCCATTGCGTCAACCCGGAGGTGCTGGCACGGTGAGTGCACCGGCCAGGCGCACACCGGAGGTCCGGTGCGTACGAGCTCGACAGACCGTGATCGAGGACCGGAGGGCGTAGCTGCATGAGTATCCCGAAGGGCACCGCGGACGAGATCAGAGCGCAGCTGCTCTGGGCCGCCCAGGAAAGCCTGCGCGCGAACCTCGTGCACGGCACGGCCGGAAACTTCTCGGCGCGACTGCCCGACGGCAACGTCGTCGTGACGCCCTCGTCAGTCGAGTACGACACGATGACCGTGGACGATCTCGTCGTCGTCGACCTCGATGCCAACGTGCTCGAAGGCACGCGCGCGCCGACGACCGAAAAGGCCCTCCACCTCGCGTGCCTCAAGGCGTACGACGACGTGCACGCCGTGATCCACTGCCACGCGAAGTACTGCACGATGTTCGCGATCACGCACCAGCCCATTCCTTGCGTCATCGAAGAAGTCGACGTGTTCGTCGGTGGCGACGTGCCGATCGCGCAGTACGAGATGACAGGCTCCCAGGAGCTCGCCGACGAAGTATCGAAGTGGGTCGGCGACCGGGCCGCCGTACTCATGGCGAACCACGGCCTGCTTACGGTCGGAAAGTCACCCAAGGACGCGCTGAAGATCGCCAACCTCGTCGAGCTCACCGCCGAGATCGTCTGGGGCGCGCGCGCGCTGGGCGAGTTGGTTCCCCTCCCTGCCTCGACAACCGAGAAGATGGCGCCGATCTACAAGCTCCTGAGAGGCATGTAGTCCGCGCGTCAGCCGCGCTTCGTGATCAACGTGAGGCCGTCAGAGATCGGGAGCATCACCGTCTCGACGCGGTCGTCGGCCGCGACCATGTCGTTGAACGCGCGAATCGCCGTGATGTTCTCGTCGTCGGCTTTCGGGTCGATCACGGTACCGCCCCACAACACGTTGTCGACAGCGATCACACCTCTTGGCGCGAGGCGCTCGAGCAGCTCTTCGTAGTAGCGCGCGTAGCTCGGCTTGTCGGCGTCGATGAACGCGAGGTCGACGTTTGCTTCCTTCGATAACGCGGTCAGGGTCTCGACGCCCGGCGCGAGCTTCAGCTCGATCCGATCGGCGACACCTGCTCGCTCCCACGCGCGGCGGGCGACGGCGGTCCATTCCTCGGACACGTCGCAGCACAACATCCGCCCGCCGGGCGCCAGCCCGCGCGCGATGCACAGCGACGAGTAGCCGGTAAATGTTCCGACCTCGACTGCGAAACGCGCGCCGACAAGCCGGGTGAGGATCGTGAGGAACGCTCCTTGTTCGGGCGCGATCTGCATGATCGCGATCGGACCGAGCGCGGCCGTCTCTTCGATCAGCGCGCGTTGTACGTCGTCGAGCGGCGAGCTGTGCGCGATGAGGTATTCGTGCTGTTCGGGTGACAGCAAGAAGGATTTCGGGAAGTCCACGGCGCGCATGGTACGGGCCGGATGGGAGCTGACGTCCGTGTCGGGGAGAGCTACGATCCGCCGACTGCCGGAACGGGGGTTTTGTGGCAGTGGACGACACGCCGGACGACGCGCCGCCGGGGGCGGCCGCGCTCGCGGCGGCGGTGCTCGACGAGGAGACCGCGCGCGACGACGCGCGAGTGCGCGCGCGCGACCAGGTGATCTTCCCTGACGACCTGCTCCCAGGCGTGAACTCGGAGCCCGTCTCATTGAGACAGGGCATCCAGGCCGGCGGCGCGTTCATGTTCGTGGTGCTCGTGTTGCTGAACGCGCTGGACGAGCTCGAAAACGCCGCAATCAGCGCGCTGGGCCCGGAGATTCGGGAGACGTTCGGCGTCAGCGAAGGCACCGTCGTGTTCATCGGTACGGCCTCGGCCGGCTTCTTTGTGCTCGGGGCGCTTCCGATGGGCTGGCTGTCGGATCGGGTCAAGCGCGTGCCGCTCGTGGCCTGGTCGAGCGTGTTTTTCGGCTTCTTCGTGTTCCTGTCCGGGTTCGCAGTGAACGCGTTCATGTTGTTCTGGACCCGCTTCTTCACCGGCATTGCCAAGGCGAACACGATCCCGGTGCACCAATCGCTGATCGCCGACAACTATCCGATTGGCGTGCGCGCCCGAATGTCGGCGATCAACTATGGCCTCAGTCACGGCCTCGGCCAGGCGAGCCCGATGATCGTCACCGGCATCGCCGCCATGGCCGGTGGTGACGAGGGCTGGCGCTGGGCGTGGTTGATCCTCGGGATCCCGGTTGCGGTGGTCGCGCTGGCGGCGTTCTTCATCAAGGAACCGCCGCGCGGCCAGTACGAGCAACAAGACGTGCTGGGCGAGCTCGTCCACGAAGAGCGACCAGCGCCGATCTCGATGGAGGCGGCATTCGCGCGGCTGAAGCGCGTCCGCACCCTCAGGACCGTCATGGTCGGGTTCTGCGCGCTCGGACTCGGCCTCTTCAGCCAAGGCTCGCTCGCCGCGTTCTATCTCGAGGACGAGATCGGTGTCGACGGCCTGTTCCGACGGGGCGTGCTTCTGAGCCTGAGCGGCTTCGCCGCGTTGCCGTTCCTGCCTATCCTCGGGAGCTACTTCGACCGCGTCTACCGCGTGAACCCCGCCCGAGCGCTGGCGCTCGTCGGCGCGTTGATCCTGCCGTCGGCGGTGTTCATGCCGCTGCGCTTCTCGACGCATAGCGAAGTGCTGTTCGTGCTGTTCGACATCCCGACCGCCGTGCTGACCACCTGCGCGTTTGCCATGGTCGGTCCGGTGTTGTGGGCGGTTGTGCCGTACCGCCTGCGCGGCATGGGCGCCGCGCTGTCGACCATGTACATCTTCTTCATCGGGGCGTTCGGGGGCGGCCTGCTCGCCATGTTCTTCGTCGACTGGATCGGCGAGCGCGGCGCGGTCCTGGTGCTGAACATCCCGACGTCGATCATCGGCGGGTTACTGCTGATGAACGGCGCCCGCTACATCCGTAACGATCTGTCGCTCGCCGTCGAGGAGCTATTGGAAGAGCAAGAGGAGTTTCACCGCCGTCACACGAGCGGCGAGCCGGTGCCCGCGCTCCAGCTCGTGAACATCGACTTCTCCTACGGCCCGGTCCAAGTGCTCTTCGGCGTCAACATGGAGATCGCCAAGGGCGAAACCGTCGCGCTGCTCGGCACCAACGGCGCGGGCAAGTCCACGGTGCTGCGCGTCATCAGTGGCCTCGCCGTACCCGAGCGTGGTGTCGTGCGGCTGAACGGCCAGAACATCACGTATGTCGCGCCGGAAGCACGCGCGGGGCTCCTGCGCATCATGCAGCTGCCCGGTGGCAAAGGCGTGTTCCCGAACTTGACTGTGGCGAAGAACCTGATCGTGAGCGCCCGTCTCAATGCCGAGTCGCGCGCCGACGTCGACACGCGTGTCGAGCGCATCCTCACCCTCTTCCCCGAGCTGGCCGATCGCCGCTCCCAGCTCGCGTCGAGTCTGTCCGGCGGACAGCAACAAATGCTCGCTCTGGCGCGGGTCCTGATCCACGACCCCGACATCCTCTTGATCGACGAGCTGTCGCTCGGACTCGCGCCGGTCGTCGTGCAGAGGCTGCTCGAGCTCGTCGAGGAGCTGAAGGGGCGCGGCCAGACCATGATCATCGTCGAACAGTCGTTGAACGTCGCGCTGGCCGTCGCCGACCGCGCGATCTTCCTGGAGAAGGGAGAAGTTCGTTTCGAAGGGCCGGCGCAGGAGCTGTTGGAACGCGACGACCTCGCGCGCGCCGTCTTCTTCGGCACCGAGGGCGGCTGATGCTCGGCGCCGCGCTGTTCACAGCCGACCTCGTTTTCAAGGGCGTCATCGGCGGCGCCATCGTGTCGCTCACCGCAATGGGCATCATCCTCGTGTACCGGTCGAGTCGTGTCATCAACTTCGCGGTCGGGTCGATGGGCGTTCCCGCGACGGCGTTGTTCGCGATCATGGCCGCCAAGCACGGCTGGCCCTACTGGCCCGCGTTCATCGCGGCCCTCTTCGTAGGCACGCTGACGGGCGCCGTCATCGAGCTCGCCGTCATCCGCCGCCTCTTCAAGGCGCCGCGCGTCATTGTCCTCGTCGCAACGATCGGCGTCGCCGACTTGATGATCGCGGTGACGCGCAGCCTTCCCGAGTACCGAACTGGCAAAGCCTCAACGAGCTTCCCGGTCCCGTTCGAGGGCACATGGGTCCCGTTCTCCGACGTCGCGATCACCAGCAACCAGCTCCTCGTGCTGATCGTCGTCCCGATCGTCACTTTCGCGCTGGCGTGGCTGTTGAACCGCACGGCGTTCGGCGACGCCGTGCGCGCATCGTCGACCAACGCCGACCTCGCGCGCATGACCGGCATCAGTACGAAGCTGGTCTCGACCGCGGTGTGGTCGCTTGCCGGGTCCTTGTCGTTCGTCGCTATCTTCCTCACGGCAACCGACCGAGGCTCGACCGACCTCGTGTCGATCGGCCCGCAGACGCTGCTGCGGGGCATGGTCGCGGCGCTCATTGGTGGCATGGTGTCGTTCCCGCGCGCCGCGGCCGCCGCGATCGCGATCGGCATCATCGACCGGCTGTTCTTTTTCCACTACACCGACGAGACGGGCCTCATCGAGTTCATTCTGTTCCTCGCGGTGCTGGTCATGGTGTCCCGCGTCAGCCGGCGGGCCGAGGTCGGCGGCGAGAGCTTTCAGTTCGCGCCGCGCCCGCCCGCGATCCCCGAACGGCTCCGCCAGATCTGGTGGATGCGGCGGCTCCCGCATTTCGTCGCGCTGTTCGCGTTGGCGGTCGCGATCGTCGCCCCGCTGCTCACCGACCTCTCGCTGCGGCACAAGCTCTGGGCCGCCATCCTCGCATTCGCTATCTGCGCGGTATCGGTGACCGTGCTCACCGGTTGGGCCGGTCAGCTCTCGCTCGGCCAGATGGCGTTCGCGGCGGTCGCAGGTCTCTTCGGTGCAGCGCTCGCGCGCGGGGAGTCGATCGACATTGGCTGGCGCGAGTGGCGACTCGACACAACGCTCCCCACGATCGGGTTCCCGTGGAACCTATTGGTCGGCGCCGGCGTCGGGTGTCTCGTTGCCGTCGCTGTCGGCGTCGGCGCGCTCCGCGTGCGCGGACTGCTCCTGGCCATCAGCACCCTCTCGTTCGCGATCGCGTGCCAGCTCTATGTGTTCCAGCGGCCGTTCTTCCAGGACCGGGCGAATTCCGTTCCGTTTGACCGTGCCGACGTCGTGTTCGACTTCGGGAACAAGAACCGCGCGTACTACTTCCTCGTCCTCGCCTGTCTCGTCATCGTGTTGCTCTCGCTCGGCCACCTGAAGCGCAGCGGCATCGGGCGCTCGATCATCGGCGTGCGCGAGAACGAGCTCACGGCCGCGGCCATGGCGATCTCGCCCGCCCGCATCAAGCTCACCGCGTTCGCGCTCGCCGGCTTCGTCGCCGGACTCGGTGGCGGGCTGCTCGCAACCACCGAGCTGTCGTTCTCGCCGGGCTCCCGGTACTTCCTCGTCAGCGACTCGCTCCGCCTCGTCGGCATGGCCGTCATCGGTGGCCTCGGCAGCCTCGCGGGCGCCGTGATCGGCGCGCTGTGGCTGGCCGGGCTGCCCACGTTCTGGCCGCGCAACGAGCTCGTGCCCTTGCTGACCTCGAGCATCGGGCTGCTCATCATCCTGTTGTACCTGCCCGGTGGCTTCGTGCAGATCGGCAACTACGCGCGCGGTGCGCTGTTCACTTTGCTCGAACGGCGGCTCCCACCACAACCGGTCAAGGTCACCACCTCGGCGCCGGCCGCGTTGCGTCCGGTGCGTGCCGCCGCCTCGCACCGCACCAATACCGACGGCAGCGCGCTGAGCGCGGCCGCGCTCACCGTGCGATTCGGCGGCCTGGTCGCGGTCAACGAGGTCGACCTCCGCGCCGCGCCGGGCGAGGTCGTGGGGCTCATCGGCAACAACGGCGCCGGCAAGTCGACGTTGCTGAACGCGATCGGCGGGTACGTGCCCGCGAGCGGCACGGTCGAGCTGCTCGGCCGCGACGTCAGCACCAGGAGGGCCCACCAGCGGGCCGCGCTGGGCTTGGGCAGGACGTTCCAGTCTGCGCAGCTGTACCCGGACCTGACGGTGCGCGACACGGTGATGCTCGCGCTCGAAGCGCACCACCGGACGCCGTTCTGGTCCACGCTCGTTTGCATGCCGTGGGCGTTCGCGGGCGAACGAACAAAACGGTCGGAAGCCGCCGAGATCATCGACTTCCTCGGGCTCGGCCGCTACGCCGACCGTTACATCGCCGAGCTGTCGACCGGAACCCGGCGCATCGTCGAGCTGGCGGGCGTGCTCGCGGTCGCGCCCCGTGTGATCTGCCTCGACGAACCAACGGCAGGCATCGCGCAACGTGAGGCAGAAGCGTTCGGGCCGCTGATCAAGCTCGTGCAGCGGGAGCTCGATGCGACGTTGATCGTCGTCGAGCACGACCTCCCGTTGATCCTGTCGATCAGTGACCGCGTGTACTGCCTCGAAGCGGGGCGAGTGATCGCCGAAGGCACTCCGGATGCCGTCCGCAACGACGCGCGCGTCGTCTCGTCGTACCTCGGTACTGACGAGCGCGCGATTCAACGCAGCCACGCGACCCACTAGACGACCGAACTGGCGTGATAGAGGCGCGCCACACGCGCCTCAGTCACGCCAGTTCGGATGGGACTTGCTACGCGCAGCGCCCGCCGCTCGAGTCGATCATCTCGGTGATGCCGGACCAGTCGCCCTTCTCACCGATCGTCTCGTCGAACTCCACCAGCCGGGCCGCATCGTTGGCCGTGTACTTGCCCTCGCACAGCGACGCGATGTCGGCCGTGGGGAGCTCGATGGGGCCGAGGCTGTTGATGGCCTCCTGCCACGATTCGATCGTCGGGTTCCGGCCCGCGGCTTCGGTACCCAGCTTCAGCAGCACGAGTTCGTCGCACGTGTCCTCGACGATGACATACGTCTCGGTGGTCTTGCCGTCGGGACCGGGTTGCAGCTCGTCGGGACCCAGGATCGTTTCGCCGGTGCGCGATTCGTACGCGTCGATGCATTCCTGCAAGAGCGCGTTCGGCGCCGCCCAACGCTCCGAACGAGTCTGGCCCTCGATGGTCAGCAATCCCTCGTATGGATTCGGGTCGGTGCCGGCGACGACCTCGTCTTGGGCCTGCAGAGCGAGCGACGTCGAGTCCGTGACGACGAGAACATCGGGGAACGCCGCCTTGATCTTCTCGGCGAACTGCTTCGCAGACGCGCGCAACCCCGCGTAGAAGATCGTGTCGACGCCTTCGGTCTCCCACCGTTCGATGAAGCCGTCGAGCTGCGCCTGCGCGGCTGTCGTGTCCTCGTCGACGATGTTCAGGACCGCGGTCGAGCCGAGCTCGACACCGAGCTCCTCGAGTGCGGGTGTGATCGTGTCGTCGATGCGGCTCTGCGCGTCCTGGTCGCCGAGGATCGCGACTGTCTTCCCGTCGAGCGTGCCTTCCTCGCCGAGCAACGCGATCAAGTCGGCGGCGGTTCGGTCCGCGGTGGTGCCGGTGCCGAGCAACAACGCCGGTTCCGCCTGGTCGATCCACGGCTGTTCGAGCTCGTGGCCGATGTGGATCGTGCGCTTGTCGCGCGTCAGGCACAGCTGACCTTCACCGGAGAAGTCGATGAAGACGCCGATGACGGCCCACACCTGTTCGTCGTCGGTAAAGCGCGTACAGATGTCGAGCGGGCTCGGCGTCATGCCCGGAATCGGCGGGTACAGCTGGTACACCGGCTCGATCTGACGGCCGCCGATGCCGTCCTTCTCCTCGTTCATCCAGTCGATCAGCGTTTGCACGACCGCTTCTTGGTCGCCGCGGTTGAAGTCGACCGCGAACGCGATCGCCTCGTAGTCGACGAGTGTCACACCGAGCTTGAGCGCAGTCTCCGTGAGGCCGGTCGCACTGGCGGTGAGCGCTTCGTCCTCTTCACCGTCGGTCGCGTCGGTGTCATCGTCCGGATCGACTTCCTCGCTCGGCTCCTCCTCGGCGTCGTCGTCGTCACCACCGCACGCCGCGAGCGCCAACATCGCCGCCATCATTCCGAGGACGAAAGCGCGCAGTCCGCGTCGCTGCTGGTACCCGCTGCGTGTCATGGAACCCCCCGGGTCGAGCCGACTGCGGCGCACTGTATGACGCCCATGTCACCTTGTCTTGTCGCCGCGAACGCGCGCGCCAACAACGCGGTGAGCGGAGCCGCAAGGCGCAGCGAACTCGCCGGAGCGGCGAGCGTCCCGAAGGGCGGCGACGGGTATCCCGGCGCCGAGCGAGCGCGACCAAGAAACTACGCGAGTTCGACGAGGTCGAGGTAGTCGTCCGACCAGTAATCGAGCGTGCCCTCGGGCATCAACAGCACCCGGTCGGGCGCCAGCTCCTCGACGAATTCCGTGTCGTGACTCACGAGCACCATCGCGCCTTTCCAGTCGCGGAGTGCCGCGCCGATCGCGGTGCGTGACGGCGGGTCGAGGTTGTTCGTCGGCTCGTCCAGCAACAGCAGGTTGTGCGAGCTTGTGACCAGAAGCGCAAGCGCGAGCTTCGTCTTCTCGCCGCCGGAGAGCGTGCCCGCGTCCTGAAACGCGAGATCGCCGCGCAGCCCGAACATGGCGAGCAATCCGCGGAGGTACTGGTCGGCCAGGCCCGATTGCTCGCGGACATGGTCCAGCACGCTGGTGCCGGCCGTGATCCCTTCGTGCTCCTGTGCGTAATAGCCGAGCGACACCTGATGACCGAGGCGGATCTCGCCCAGCTCCGCGTCGAGCTCACCGGTGAGCGTGCGCAACAGCGTCGTCTTACCGGCGCCGTTGAGCCCGAGCACCAGGAGACGCTCGCCGCGACCGACGTCGAAGCTGACGTCCTCGAAGACAACCTTCGGGCCGAGTGCCTTGGCGAGGTCTTCGACTTCGAGCACAGTACGACCCGGGCGCGGCGGATCCGGCAACTTGACCTGGAGCGTGCGCTCGCCCTTCTTGGTCTCGACGCGATCCTTTTGCATCCGCGCGACGCGCGTGTCCAGCGCCTTCGCCGTTCGAGCCCGGCTCTGAGTCTGGTGGCGCATGACGTCGGCGAGTGACTGCAAGCGCTTGATCTCCGCGTCCTGGCGGGCCGCGAGCTTGTTGCGCCGCTCCTCGTCGCCGGCGCGCGCCACGACGTATTCGGAGTACGTGCCGCGATACTCGACGAGTTCGCCGTCGTCGAGGTGAAGCACGCGCGTGATCGCCTGGTCGAGCAGCGCGAGGTCGTGGCTGATGACGAGGAGCGCACCTCGGAAGGAGCGCAGGAACGTCATCAGCCATTCCTTGGCGTCGACGTCGAGGTGATTCGTAGGCTCGTCCAGCAGCAACGTCTCGTCGCCCGCGAACAAGATGCGCGCGAGCTCGACGCGGCGCCGCTCGCCTCCCGACAGCGCGCCCACGCGCAGGTCGAGGCGGTCGATGCCGAGCCCAAGCCCGGCCGCGATCCGGCGCACTTCGGATTCGGCCGCGTACCCACCGGCCATTCGGAACGCGTCCTCGGCGTTCGCGTACGCCTTGACGTTGCGTTCGGACGGATCGGCGTCCACCTTGCGGTGGAGTTGTTCGCCGCGGCGCGCCGCGAGATCGAGCGCGCGTCCCGAAAGGACCCGCGTGAGCGCGGTCATCTCGGAGTCCAGACCGCGCTTGGGCGGGTCCTGCGCGAGGTAACCGAGTCGCGGCGGTCGCAACACGACACCACCCGCCGGGTCGACCTCGCCGGCGAGCACCTTCAGCAAGGACGTCTTCCCGGCGCCGTTGCGCCCGACGAGCCCGACCTTGTCGCCGCGCTGCAGCGAGAACGACGCGCGAGTCGTGGTGAA
Organism: Actinomycetota bacterium; assembly: GCA_052390615.1. Taxonomy (GTDB): domain Bacteria; phylum Actinomycetota; class Acidimicrobiia; order IMCC26256; family PALSA-610; genus JBQTGT01. The sequence goes on along the minus strand of JBQTGT010000001.1, from coordinate 37,405 downwards.
CCGGCCGCCGACCTCGACGGCAAGTTCGCGGGTCTGGAGCACCCGGCAATGGTAGGCGTCGCCGATCGGACGATTGCCGAAAAACGTGCATGAACCGAGCGCGCACGTCGAAGCAGGTGATACTCGACATGGTCGAGGAGTACGTCGAGACGGTCGAAACGATGGCCGGCGCGTGTCTCGATCCTCCACAGAGTCGAAAACGCGGCGGCCGGCGTGCGAGGTGTCGAGCGTACGGCACGCGCGCGGCCGTCGTGCGGTCGGCGGGCGCCGCTCAGCCGCCGCGGTCCGCGGAGAGGTATCCGGGCCGGCCCGCGTCCTCCCACTCCTTCCAGAAATCGAAGAACTCCTGTCCGAACGGGTCGCCGCCCCGCAACGGCAGCGTGCCGCGCCGGATCGTGAAATCCATCGGCGCGAGCTCGGCGGCGCGCGCGAAATGGACGACCGCGCGCTCGTCGTGCCCCTCGCGGTGGAGGTACGCGCCGAGGCGGCGATGGGTGCGCGCGAGTTGCTCGTCGGCGGACGCGGGAAGAATTCGCGCGCTCGCCTCGTCGGCGACGGGCGGCAAGACGTCGTCGCGGACCCACGCGCGGAGTTGTTCGTGGTGCACGGACGAGTCGACATGCGTGAAGTCGCGAAACAGGTCGTCCACCGGCGCCATGATCGGCGCCCGCACGATGCGATCGTCCGCGTCGATCCACACGACGGTCGGGACGTTCACGATTGCGAATCGCTCGGCGGTCAGATGGTCGGGATCGACCAGGGCGGGATAGGTCGGCGCGGCGGCGTTGATCCACTCGCGCGCGGCGTCGGCTTCGTCGAGCGCGACGGCGACGACCGTGAAGTCGTCAGGGGCGAGCTCGTCGTGGATCACCTTCCACCCGGGAAGGTCGTAGCGGCATCCTCACCACGATGCCCACGCGAACAACAGTTTCTTCTTGCGTCCCAGTGATGCCCAGCGGAACTGGTTGCCGTCGGCATCGGTGAGCGTGAAGTCACCAACGTGCATCGATGCCCGTTCGGCCGCGCGATCTGCGGCCGCGGCGCCGAGCACCGCGACGCCGGTCTCCTCGTCGAGCGCGAGGGGGCGGCGCGACAACTCGGAGAACGCCCGCAGGTCGACAGTCCCGTCGACGAGCAACGTCTCGCGGTTGCGCACCGGCACGCAGATGTCCTCTCGGCAGAGTCCTTCGGGCTTCAGTTCCCATCCCGTCGTGGCGCGCAGCTCGTCGGGTCTGATGCGAAAGGACCGATCGTCAGAGACGATGAGCGCGTGTTCGTGGCCGGCCGTGTCGCCCAGCCAAGGTGTGTCCGCCACGGTGCCGAGGCTAGCCCGAGTCGCGCGCCGCGCGCCGCGTCGCCGGCCGCACGATGTCGCATGCGAACAGTCCGGCGAGGAGCGCGACGGCCAGCCACGCGAGCGTGCGCGCGCGGGGAAACAGCGTGGGCCATTCGAACACAGGCGGGATCGTGTAGCGGGATTGGGCGGCTGCGATCGCCACGCCCGCGATCGCGACGAGCCCGGCCGGTGCGACTGCGAGCACGAACCGAACGCCGCGCGAACGCGTCGCGGCCCAGAGCGCAACCGCGACGACAATACCGATCCACGGGGCAGCAATCAGACCGGTCATGACACCGAGCGCGATCGGCGCCAGCGCTCGGACCAGCGGTGATGCGAGCTCGAGTCCGGCGGGCAGGCCGATCTCGATCGGGAGTGCCGCGGGCGCGTCGATCCGACGACGGCGCCAGGTCGCGATCACAATCCCGAGACACGCGACCGCCGCAATCGCGGAGACCCACAGCGACGCCCACACGCGGCGTTGCGGTGCCCAATCGAACACGACGGAGAACGACTCTGTCGTGGGGTCAACGAGCCAACCGTTCGCGTACCCGTCGACCAGTCGGCGCGGCCCAAGTTCGGCGCCGGTGGCCGATGCCTGCCATCCGGTGCTGTCGGATTGACCGAGCACGAGCCAGAACGGTTCGCGAGCCCCGTCGACCTCCACCCGAACATGCGTGCGACCGTCGTCGACGACGCGCACCGTCGGTGTCGGCGGCGGCGTGCGCGGGAGCCCGGTCACACGTCCGTCGCCGACCGCGAGCGCGTCACCATCCGCCTCGGACGCGAGCACGAGGCGATCGAGCGCGAGCGCGGTGTCGACACCTGGTGCTGTTCGCACGAGATGCGATCCCGCCTCGAGCATCAGCGTCGGCGTGCGCGCGGGGTCCGCAGGGTCGCACGGCTCGAGCGTCAACGGACCGGAGTCCACCGCGCGGTCGGTCGGGCCAATCACTGCGACCGGGAACGAACGGTCGTCGACCTCGAGCAGGTCGGGGCGGCACTCCCCCGCGAGTACCGGCGGGAGCGCAGAAAGCACAACGTCGGGAAGACCGACCTCGGCGATCGCGACCGGCAGCAACTCCGGTGCGTTGGCGTAGTAGTTGAACGACGCGACCTCGCGCACGGCCGTCACGGTGAGCCGGAAACGGCGCCCGGTCAGCGCCGGGAACTCGAGCGCCACCGTCGTCGCCGCGTTCTCGGTCGGCTGATCTGCGATCGCCGGTACCGCCAGGTCGCGCGTCCCGCCGTCGACTTCGAGACGGACTCGCGTCGGCACGGAGTGACGGCCGTCGGCCACAACTGCAAGCTGCATCTGGTCGACGGTTCGGGGTGCTGCGGTCTCGATCTCCACCCATTGCCCGCGAACTCGTTCTAAGGGCGTCTGCCACGCAGTGGTGAGGTCGCCGTCGAACGCGGCGTCGGCGCGACAGCCCACGCAACCGGGCAAGAATTCGCTCGCATCGGTCGGCATTTCGTCCGTGCGCCCGAGGACGCGCGCGATGCTCTCGTGGTCGCCAAGGCTTGTCAGTCGCGCCGTACCTGTGAGCGAGAACTCGCGCCCGACCGGGAGCGAAAACTCGCGCACTAGCGCGGCCTCGGGATCCGCGCGGGGCGGTACCGGCACGATGCGGTCGCGCGTCATGACCACGACGAGCGCGTTCGCGATCGGTGCGTCGCCGAGGGAATCGAGGAGATCGCGTGGCATGCGCACGACCTCGTCGACGCGGATGTCGTCGTTGCTCTGCTCGTCGCGGACGCGGATCTCCGCGAAGCCGACGGCGTTGGAGCCACCGTGTAGGCGTCGAGCCCCGAAGTTCACGTCGGTCACCTCGATGTCGAGGCTGCGGAACCGCTGGCGCGGGAACGTCACGACCTGGCCCGCGGCCGTGAGGCTGGTGCCGTCGAGTTCGGCGTGGACGCGCGCGCCATCATCGAAGCGCACGGCGACCTCGGTGATGCGTCGCTCGCGACCCCGATTCTGCGGCTGCACCAGGGTGACACGGTCGGTCGTGATCGGCCGGTCGAGCTCGAGGTGGATGCGCTCGCCGATGCCGGCGCCGTACGCGCCTGCCCGCCATGCCGTCGACGGGTCGCCGTCGAATGCGCGCGGTGCGGCGTCTTCGGGGGTATATGTGATCGTGTTGCCGTAGGACGTGGCGGTCGCCCACCGAACCCCGCGCTGATCGACCGTCGATTGCGCGTCGTCGCGTCCGTCGGGGAACACGGCCAGTCGCGCGTCGCCGGGGTCGTCCCGAAGCGCGACCTCACCAGGTTGTTCGGTGACTCCGAGGTTCTGGCGTACCGATGTCCAACGCCGAGCGCGCCGCCGGTTGGAATCGGTGAGCACCAACACCGTGTCATCGGCGATCGCGGCCCGCAGCTCGTCAGCCGTCGCGTACGACGCCGCGTACTGAGCGACACCCGCACCGTCCAGGATCCCAACGTCCGCGGTATCGACCATGCCCTCGCCGTCGCCGGCGACCATCACCGCGTTGGTCACCGCTTCCGCACGGACAATGGCCGTGGGATCCACCACCGGATAGATCACGACAGGTGCCGGCTGGCCCTCACCGGTCGGCGCCGCGATGGCGAGCTCGTCGAACGTGGTCGGCGCCGCGGCCTGACCGCCGAACGCGACCGCGCCGCCGAGACCCGGAACATCGGAGAAGTCACGGGCGAGCGCGAGCGCGGAGCGGAGGTCGTAGCGCTCGTGCTGGATGTCGTTGCGAAGCACGACGTCGCCCACCCCCATGCGACGCGCCAGCGCCGCAAAGCCGTTGGGGTCGAACAGACCGTCCTGGATCCGACGATCCATCGCGTTCAGCAGGTCCGCGGTCGCCGGGCTCCCCCACGGGATCAGCTCCCGTGCGACGTACGGACGATCCATCAAACCCGGCGTGATCGGATCGACCGTGTTGCCCCAGTCGTACGAAGCGAAGTCGGCGCCCGGCAACTCGAGGACGCGCGTCTCGTCGCCGCGTTCGTCCAGGTACGAGGCGGCGCCGTGCCAGTAGGCCGGCACTTTCTCAGGCCGCTGTAGGTTCTCGCCATAGAACGTGCCGTCGGCGAGCGCGGGGAAGTTGGCGAACACCAAGCCGACCACGGCCGCGACGCTCGCGAAGGCGAGTCGCGGACGCGCGGCGCGCTGCAGCGCGTCGTGGACCGCGTTCACACCAACCGCAAGAAAGACAGCAGTCGCGAGGACAACGAGCGGAACAGCGCGCGCCGTGCTGCGCATCGCGAGACCGACGGTCGAGCTCGTCGCGAACGCTTTGATCGCGGCACCGAGGGGCGTCGGGCTTCCGTAGGGGTTGGCACCGACAGCGATGACGACGCCGACGATCAACAACCCGCCGAAGAAGGCGCGGTGACGCCAGCGAACGAGCCCCGCCGAGAGGAGCGCGAGCGCGGCGAGGCCGTAGCCCGCGAGGATCACCCACGTCCGCTGGGTGTAGTTCTCGGCCGCCTCGATCCACGGGCCGAGCCGATCCTGCCCGTAAAAGAACCAGTAGCCGAGTCCGCGCAGGACTTCGTTGGGTGTCGATGTGCGCGCCACCGCTTCAACCGTTTCGGTATAGCGCAGGACGTTCAAGCCGTAGCCGCCCTGAATTGACAGCCCGACGATCCACCACGCGGACGTCACCACAGTGGCGACGCCGATCTTGGCGGCGACGCGCAACGCGCGCGCGGCCGAGACCTCGCGCGCGGCCAACCAGGAGTACAGCACCCACAGTGCGGGACCGAGCCCCGCGAACAGCAACGCAGTCGCGTTGACACCACCGACGATTTGGACGACGAGCGCGAAGAGCGCCGGGTAGCGCCACCCACCGTCGGCGAGTGCCTTGCGAACGAACCCGATCATCCACGGCAACGCCGCCCATGGCATCAAGAGCACGGAGATGCGCGCCGCGTAGTCGAGCGAGTACGGCGTCAGCATGTATGCGATCGCGCCAACCGCGACGCCCGGACCACGGATGCCGAATGTGCGCAGCATGTACACGACGCCGAGGCCCGCCGCGAACAGCAACGAGCCGAGCCAAAGCCGCTGCGCGACCCAATCGGGGACACCGAGCCGATCGAGCGTCCAGTAGTACGGGCCCATCGGAAAGAGGTATCCGATGGTCTGGTGGGTGACTGTGCCCATCCCGATGTTGGGATCCCACATCGTCGGAGAGCGCTCGAGCAGGCGCGCGGGATCGAGGTACAGATACTGCTTCGTGTCGGCGGCGACCTTGCCGGACGCGGAGCGCAGCACGGGTCCGTACGCGAGAACCGCGAGCGCGACGTATCCCAACGCCGCTCGCGTGCGGCGATCAGCCGCTCCGAGGAGCCTCACGTGTGACGGCGGCGCTGAGCCTCAGCCGCGAGGACTTCCAACGTTCCTCGCGCCGTCGCACCCCATTGCAGGCCCGCCGCCCGCGCGCACGCGGCCGCGCCCAGACGCTCGCGCAGCACGGAATCGACAAGCATCCGTTCGATCGCCTCGGTGAACCCAGTCGCGTCGCCGACCAGCAGGCCCGTCGTCCCGTCGACGACCGCGTCCTGATGTCCGGCAATGCGGGTCGCGACGGCGGGTGTCCCACATGCGGCTGCCTCGGTGAGCGTCATCCCCCACCCCTCGTGCGCCGACGTGCTCGCAATGAGCCACGCGCTTCGGTAGAGATCGACGAGCTTCGCATCGGTCACGGCACCGGGCAGCGCCAACCACTCTTCCGCGTCGAGCTCGCGGCGTAGGGCCTGCAACCGCTCGCGTTCGTAGCCCTCACCAACGATCACGGCCCGCAGATTCGGATGGCGAGCGCGGCTCGCCGCGAGTGCGTCGATGAGAACGTGGAAACGTTTGACCGGCACCAGCCTGCCGACGGCGACGACGAGTGGCGTCGCCGACCGTTCGCCACCCGGCGAGAATCGAACGTCAACGCCGGGCGGAACGACATGGACGCGAGCGGGCGAAAAATGGAGCCGGTGGATCAACTCTCGTCGGGACGACTCCGACAGCGTGACGATCGGCGTACGCCGGTACAACCGCGGCGCGACTCGGAACTCCAACGTTCGTCCGAGCCGCGCCAACCGCCGGGGCAACGTCATCTCCCACATCGTGTCGTGGACATGGTGCAGCCACGCCACGTGCGGACGGCGCGCCCACACAGGCGAGAAGAACGGCATGCCGTTCCAGATCTCGACCAGCCCGTCACTGGCTCCGTGCCACCCCATCATCTCGCTGAACGCAGCGCGCGGGAACACGAGGTACCGCCCGGCCTTGCGGATGACGCGATACCCGTCCCGCCAGCTCACCTGCGGGCGACCCGCGGCGTATGACGTGCGCATCGTCACTTCGATACCGGCCGCACCCCACAGCGCCGCGACATTCGCGGCGTGGATCTCGCTGCCGCCGGCCTCGGGGTCCTCGAGGTCGCGCCACGCGAGGATCGCGATTCGGCGTAAACCGGCGGCCGCGGCGACGTCACCCATCTTCGCGACAAGTTCGTCGGGCGAGCCGTCGGGCACGCGCTGAGGTTCGGTCACGGTGTGATCGCAGTCTCTCGGATCGGACCTCGGGTCCTCGGGCGAAAGCGGCGGCAGTCTACGCTCGCCGCGCGCCCAAAGGAGGGTCGTGTGAGGTCGGGACAACGGGGACTGACCGGCGAGCGGCCGGTGCGCGGCGCAACGCCCGACTCGTTGCTCGCGCTGCACCACGCGGGCTATCGCGAAATTCGCGCGCGGCTCGGGAGCGGTGTCGTGCTCGACGTGGGCTGCGGGGTCGGCGACGAGACCGGTTCGCTGGTGGCGAACGACCGATTCGTCGTCGGGACCGACTACGACGCGCCTACCGTTGTCGCGGCCGGCCGCGCCCGGCGACAAGCCGAGCTGCGCTTCGCGGGCATGGACGGCAGCACACTGGCGATCGCGGACGGCGCGGTCGATGCCGTCGTTTCGTCACACATCATCGAACACTTCGTCGATCCGGTACCCCACGTCGGTGAGCTCGCGCGAGTTCTTCGCGCCGACGGCATCGCGTACGTCATCACGCCCAATGCGCCGGCTGATTTCGAGAACCCGTTCCACGTATACCTGTTCGAACGCGAGCACTTGGTGTCGATGCTCTCGCTGTTCTTCGAGGACGTCGACTGCCTCGGCCTCGAAGGTGACGACGTGCTGCACACCGACTTCGCGCAGCGGCGAGTGAGCGGTGATCGGCTCCTGCGCCTCGACATACTTGGACTCCGTCGGCGACTCCCTCGCCGCGCCTACGTGTGGACGTACGAGCGTGCGCTCCCGGTCGCATACCGCCTGCTCGGACGCGGCCGTGCCGGCATCGGTTCGGGCATCGGCGCCGACCATCTGTACATCACGAGGGACATCACCCGGACGACGCCGGTGCTGTTTGCGATCGCCCGCCGTCCGCGCCGTTTCGTCACCTGAGCTCAGGCGCCGATGTTGGCGGCGACTTGCGGCGCGGCCAGGAACACGGTGTGGGCCGAGTGGCTGCGCAACTCGCCGAGCTCCGCGACGAGCCGCGGATCGGCGCCACGATCGACGAGGTCCTGGCGCGCCGCCGGGAGATCCACGCGCAGTGAGCCCGACGCGACCGGTGGGTCGACGCTGGCGCGGATTTCGGTGGTGAGTTCGCTGATCCGGCCTCGCTCCGACGGGGTGAGCGGGTCATAGGTCGCGATCCGTACGGCGCCGGCCGGGATCGGCCAGTCGTCCTCGAGCGCGTCGCCGGAGACGACCAAGAGGATCGTGTCGACCTCGTCGGGGCGGGCGGTACGCCAGTTGCCGGCGACGTGATACGGACGGAGCTTGACATCGAAGCCGCGTTCGTAGAGGGCGAGGTACACGCCGGTGCCAACAGCACCCAAGGTGCGCGCGTCCACCCACGTGACCAGAAAGCTCCCCTCGGGCGCGAGCTCGTCGGCGACGAGCGGCGCGAGTCCGCGCACGGTGTCCGACAGATCTTCGACGGGCATGCGCGTCGATACGGCGTCCGCGGCAGTGACGACCGCGAGCGCGACGAGGCCGACGAGGGGTATTGCGCGCACGATCCCTTTGCCCCGCCCGACACGGATCGGCGCCGACAGGGTCCACAACGACCACGCGATCGAGCACCACACGGTCGCCGCCAGCACGAACCACCACCGCACGACGTAGGGCCCCGTGATCCCGGTGGCGCGCGCGCCCGCGGACACGCCCAGTGCCGCACCGGTCAGCGCTAGAAGCGCGAGCCGCGTGACGTCGGGATGCTTGCGCCGCCAGCACACACCAGCCAGCAGCGCGGTCGCGCCCAACAACGCGAGCGCCGGAACCGTCGTGCCGCTCGCGACGGTGCCGATCGCCGACGTGTCGTCACCGGTGACCCACGCGCCGGGGAATCGCAGTTGGACGCCCATGATCCCGAAGCCCGCGCTCCACCCAATGGGCGACTCGGCCGGGTCCCGGAAGTAGTCGACGATCTCGGAGAGATTCCCGGGGTTGCCCGTGAGCTGTTCGATCACCGGTGCGATCCAACAACAGCCAAACACGGCCGCGGTGACGCGCGTCCACCGGCGTAGCTCGCCCGGTATTCGAGTCGCGTGCGAATGGGTGCGAGCGAGAACCGCCGCCAGCCCTCCCAATCCCACGACGAGCGGCGCGTATCCGATGTGCGACTGGACGACAAACGAACCCACACCCACCAGCCACGGCAGCATTGCGAAGTCGCGTTCCGCAATCGACCACGCGAGCAACATGAACGCGAGGAACGGCAGCACGGGAATCCAGGGATTCCACGGGTCGATGAGCAGACTGCTACCGAGGCCCTGCATGAGCAGTAACACAGCGACGCCGACAAGCGTGGAGAGCGGCAAACCGCCGCGGCGGCGGGCGATGAAGAGCGCGCCGGTGATCGCGGCGGCGTTGACCATTCCGGCACCGACCAGGACCCCCGTGTCGCCGAACGCGAGGTGAAATGGCGCCAACACCCAGAACAGCAACGGCCCGGGGTGATCGAATCCAAATCGCGAGTACGGCCCGACGAGCGGCGTGTGCCGGCCGCCGACATCGTCGATGCGCAGGACCTCGAACACGTAATCAGCCGTTGCATACCAGTGGGATCCCACGACCGATACGACCGCAACCGCGACCGGCGCCAGCACCACGACGACGAGCGCGCCGAACGGCGTCACGCGTGGAACGCGCGCGCGAACCCGAAACGAGGTCGTCGCCACTGTGGCCATGTTACGGACCGCGAGGCGGCTGCGACATCGCATGTAGCATCGACGCGCATGACCAACGCGTCCGGTTCGCCGCCGCGCGCACGCCAGTTCTGGGGCCGCTTGCTGGTCATCGCATTCATTGCGCTTCTCGTTCGAATCGCGTTCGTCGTCACGGTCGACCCCGACGCCCCCGACATCGGAGACGCCTCCGCCTACCACCTCCTGGCGAACAATCTCGCGGACGGGCGCGGGTACATCCGCCCGTTCGACTACTCGCTCCTCGGCATCGAGCGCGCGACCGCGGAGTACCCACCACTGTTCCCCGCCGCGCTCGCCGTTCCTTCGCTCGCCGGCGCAGACAGTATCGACGCGCACCGCGTGTTCCTCGCGGTCATCGGGGCCGGCACGGCCGTGCTCGTGGGCTTGCTCGGCCGGCGCGTCGCCGGCAAGCGCGCCGGCCTCATCGCCGCGGCCCTCGCCGCGTGCTGGCCAATGTTGTTCCTTAGCGAAGCGATCGTGATGGCCGAGGCGATCTACGCACCACTCGTCACGGCTGCGATCCTCGGCGCGTACCGAGCGCTCGACGCGCCGACTCCGGCGCGGTTCGCGGCACTCGGCGTCGTTCTGGGATTGGCGACACTGACGCGCACCGAGGGATTACTGCTCGCGGTCGTGCTCGTCGTCGCAATCTGCACCCGCCTGCGCGGCGTCGACGTCCGCCACCGCATGGTCGCGGCGACGCTCGCGTTGAGTGCACTCATCGTCGTCGTTGCGCCGTGGACGGTTCGAAATGCGATACGCCTCGACGCGTTCGTGCCCGTATCCACGAACGCGGCGACGCTCGTCGACGGTGCGAATTGCGATCCTGTGTACAGCGGCAGACAGCTCGGACTCTGGCGAGAGACGTTCTCACAGTTCGGCGACGCGGCCCGCACCCACCCGCAATCCGAGGCCTGCTTCGAAGGTTTCGCGATCGCCGATCCGGGATTCGAGGAGGCTGAAGTCGCGAAACGCCACCTGCGCGCCGGGGCCGGCTACGCGCGTGACCACGTCGGGTCTCTGCCGAAGATCGCGACGGTTCGCATCCTGCGCACGTGGGGCGTGTATGCGCCGGGCCAACAGATCGACTTCGAATCGCTGGAGGGGCGCCCGCGCGCATGGCAGCGGGCGGGCACCACGATGCATTGGTTCGCGCTGCCGTTCGCGATCGCCGGAATCGTCATATGTGTCCGCCTGCGGGTACCGATCGGACCCTTGCTCGCGCCGATAATCGCCGTCACGGCCGTCGCCGCCGCGACGTACGGGCAGCAGCGGTTTCGCGTCGCGGCCGAGCCGGTAATCCTCGTCGCGGCGGCGGTCGGCATGAGCGAACTCGCACGCTCGACCCGGTTCGGGCGCGCGACCCACGGGTAGGCTTGCGGGCCGTGTTGTGGTTCGAACGCCAAGTCGTCGCGACGCTCATGAACCCCGCGCTCGACGCGGACACGCACGCGCGTGTGCAGTCGTACGTGGACTCGACGCTGCGATCGATGCCCGAGCACCTGCGCGCCGGTGTGGCGGTCGAGTCGATCGCGTTCGGCGCCTGGTCGCGGCTGGAGGATGCATTCGGCCGACTCGACCGGCACAAGCTCGCCGCTCGCGTCGACCGGTTCCGCGCGAGCCGCGTCGACGTAGTCCGTCAGTACGTGCGGCTGCTGCAGTCGCTCGTGCTGTTCGCAGAGCACGAATTCGCGGAACAGTCGTGAGCGGTAAGTCCACCGAGGTGCTCGTCATCGGATCCGGAGCGGGTGGTGCAGTCACCGCGGCGCACCTCGCGCGCGCCGGTCGCACGGTCACGGTCGTCGAGGAAGGACCGTGGATCGATCCGGACGCGATGGAACCGTTCTCGCTCGCGGAGATGGCCGCGAAGTACCGCCACGGCGGCTCGTCAGCTGCGCTCGGCCGACCCGCGATCGTGTACGCCGAGGGCCGCTGCGTCGGCGGCAGCACCGAGATCAACAGCGGGCTCTACCACCGGCTCCCGGCCGAGCTCGCCGACGAGTGGCAGCGCGCGTACCACATCGAAGAGTTCGCACCGCACGTGCTCGACCGTTACGCCGACCGTATCGAGGCCGAACTCTCGGTCGCGCGGCTTCCGGGCGCGCCGCCAACGTCGTCCGCAGTGCTGGAGCGCGGCGCAACAAAGCTCGGATGGCGCGCCGTCGAGTTCTCCCGCGTCTTTCGATACGAGGGCAACGGTCGGGCAGTCAAGCAGACGATGGCGCGCACGTTCCTTCCGCGTGCCGTCGCGGCCGGCGCCGAGATCGTCGCCGATACGCGCGTCGTGAAACTGCTGCGGGACAGGGAGCGAGTCACGGGTGCCCGCTGCGAACGCCGGCATCCCGACGGTTCGGTCGAGCGCTACACGATCGACGCCGATCACGTGTTCGTCTGCGGTGGCGCGATCCAGTCCCCGGCGCTGCTGCAGCGCAGTGGCATTCGGGCGCGGACTGGTCGGGGCCTCAAGCTGCACGCGACGGTAAAGATCGCGGCTCGGTTCCCGCATCCGATCGACCACGGCGACGTGCCGATGCACCGGGTGACCGAGTTCGCACCGAGCTTGACGATCGGCGGCTCGGCGAGCCGCCGCGGTCACGTCGCGCTCGCGCTTTCCGACTCCGGTGCCGACTATGCCGACGCGCTCGCGGACTGGGAACAGGTCGCCGTCTATTACGCCGCGATCCGCAGTGAGGGCTCGGGCATGGTGTTGGCGCTCCCCGGCCTCCGCGCGCCGCTCGTGACGTACAACCTGACCGAGGGAGACATGAGCCGCCTCGCGCGCGCGCTCGTCCATCTCGGCGAGGTGCTGCTCGCGGCCGGTGCGAGCGAGCTTTACCCGTCGGTGACAGGGGCTGGCGTCGCGCGCGCTCCCGAAGATCTCGCGCGCTGGTGGGATGCGGTCACCCGCAGTCGCGCGAATCTCATGACGGTGCACCTCACGTCGACGGTGCGCATCGGCGAGGACCGCTCGCGTACGGGCGCCGACAGTTTTGGACGCGTGTGGGGTCTGCGCAACCTGCACGTGAACGACGCGTCGCTCGTCCCAGATGCGCCCGGCGTAAACCCGCAAGGCACGATCATGGCGCTCGCGGCCCGCAACTGCGACCACTTCCTCTCCGGCGCCCAACCCCCAATGCGTCGATAGACCCTAAATCTTGCGGCTGTATCGACGCACCTTCGTTGCGAGGGCGTCGATGGTGACGGCGGCGAGGACGATCAGCGCCGGCTCGGTCGCGGCCCGAAAGCGCGTGCTCGCGTACGTGACGACGACAGTGACCAGCACCATCGCGATTGGTGCGACGAGTGGGAACAGCGGCACCGGACGGCGGCGTCGGAGGATGATCGCACCCGCAATCGCGAGTATCGACACGGCGTAGAACGAGTAGAGCGCGGCGCGTGCCACCCACGCGTCCCTACCCTCGACGAAGTCGTCCATCCGGATGAAGCGCTCGGGCTCGTAGAGCCCGAGGATGCGCAACAGTCGAATGCCGACGACTTTCGGGAGCTGCTGCAAGTGATCGCCCACGTACTCGAACGCCGCTCGTCGGTACACGATCCCTTGTTCAGACTGGTCGTCGGCGCGGGTGAGACCCTCACGAGCCGCGACGGCGACCGCGCAATTGATGTCGAAGTAGCCCTGAAGTTCGCCGTCGTACGTCGAGTCGCAGTTCGCCGACGCCAGCAGGGGGTAGATCTGGCTGCTGAGCAGGATGGGGTGCTCGAACCGCGTCGCGTTGTAAATGCTCCACGGTGCGATCATGACGATCGGCACGAGCACAGCGGCGCCGAGCCACTGCACCCGCGATCGCCACGACACCGCCCGTGCCGCGAGCGCGACCGGCACGAGCAGGAACGGGACGAGCAGCAGCAGCTCGGAACGCGCGAGCGCGCCCGCGCCGCACGCGGCGCCGGCGAGCGCGAGGTGTTGCAATCGCGGCTCGTCGAGGTACCGGTAGGCGAGCAACACCGCACCGATCGTCGCGGCAGTGGCGAGCGTCTCCGCCTGCAGCATCGTGTCCGGCGACCACACATTCGGGTACAGCGCAGCGAGGGCGGCGGCAATCAGGCCGGCTCGGTCGCCCGCGACGCGCCGGCCGAGCAGACCCGTGACCGCGACGGTCACGACACCGACCAAGCACGACCACAGCCGGTGCGCGAGGACCGTTTCGAGCCCGACGGCGGAAGGGATCGCAAGGAACACCACATACAAGGGCGGGTGCTCGGCCGCTTCGACGGTGCGGTCGGCCACGAACGGTGAGATGAAGCCGTGTCCGTCGGACAGCAGGTTCGCGCCCTCGTGATAGAAGCGCGCGTCGCCGTCCGCCACGAAGTCGCCGTTGGTCGCCAGGATGTACCCGACGCGTACAACCAGCGCGCCGAGCGCCACGATCGCCAGCGCGGGCCGGAACCTCACACGTTGTCGCCGGGCGGCCCGATGAACACCGCGGCGGGCAGGCCCAATGCGAGCATGTTCGCGATGATCTCACGCGGCCGATCGTCGACGTCCGGGTTGATCCCGAGCATGAACAGGTCGTCGTCGACAGCCGCGACGAGGTCGCGGTCGTCGGTCCCGCGGAGCGCGGCCACAAGCTCGGCGCGCAACTCGTCGAGCTCGACCCGTTCCGCGTCCGAGCGAGGGTCGTAGTAGACGACTTCGTCGTAGCGCAGGTCGGCGCGCCACTTGTCGATCTCGGGACCGGTCGCGAGGTGTACCTCGAGCTCGACCTCGTCGGGCTCGGCAACGTGATAGCGCGTCGCGCCGGGAGTGTGCGCCTCCCGCGCGCGTACGTCGAACCCGCGGCGGTGCAGTTCGTTGAGCAAACCGAAGCCCTGGGAACCAATGCCAAGTGGGTCCGGCAGCCATGTGACGAGGTACGGACCGGATTCCCCGCGGGCGGTAAGCGCGGCGGCGGTCGGTTCGGTCACTGCACCCAACGCCTCGTTGAGCTGAGGTGCCTGTACCCGGACATCAGCAGCGTCGAACGTGAATGCCACGGTCGAAATCGCCGTCATGCCAACGAGGAACCGAGTCCCGGCGCGCGTCACGCGTGCGTGCTGCGACCCATTGATGCGAGGAATGGCGTACGCGGCGAACGTCCACGCGCTCGCCAGCACCAAGAGCGCGGCGAGCCCCCACGCCCACAGCAGCAGGTAGTACCAGACGAAGCCGAAGATGCGCGCGGCCGAGATCACGCCGAGCACCAGCGCGACGCCAAGGGTCACGTGCAGCGAAACGAGCCGACGGTGACGCATGTGCAGGGCAAGCGCACCCGCGGCCATCCACACGATGACCAAGACCAGCCCGGGCGCGATCGACCCCTCGACCGGACGAGGGCGGGCGTCTCGCACGAGCGTTGTGCTGACCAACCGCCACGGGTTCAGCTGCGACAGCAATACGTCGACGCCATCGCGCACGCCGACAACGGGCTCGTCCTCGGGCGGGTCGGAGAAGTGGTCGCGAATGACGGTGAGATTTCCAGGTGAGTGCGCGACCTCGTCGATCACGGGTGGCAGCCACAACGTCGATCCCAGCACGAGTCCGACCAACCCCCAGCGCAGCACCGGCCGGCGAGCGTCAGCGGCACCGCGTCGCTGGTACGCAGCCACGGCGATCGCGGCGACGGCGAGCACGACGAGGCCCCCGACGAGCCCGAGGTACGGGATGTGGGTTTGCGCGCACAGCGTGCCCGCGAACGCCGCGACGGGAACCATTGCGAGGTCCTCGTCGAGCACCGACCAGATCGCGAGCAGAAACACGACCCACCACAGCACTGGGAGGTACGGATTCCACGGCAGTGTGAGCAAGAACGAGCCGTACGCCTGCGTGAGAACCGCGAGCAGCAGGGCCATCGCGATCATCAGGCCGACGCCCCCGCGACGGCGGGCGATCCACAGCGCGAGTCCGATTGCGATCACATCGAGCACGACCGTCGCGACCTGCAACGCCCACGAGCTCGCGCCGAGCGCTTGGTACACCGGCCAGAGCACGTAGAAGCTGAGCGGACCAGGATGACTCCCGCCGCCCGGACCGTACGGCCCGATGCGTCCCGCCAACCCGATCAACGGCGGGTGGCTGCTCGTGATGTCGCGTACGCGGATCTCCGTCTGCGCGAGGTCGAGGAGGGGATACCACCGCGGCGAGTGCAGCACTCCCAGCGCGACGAACAGCGGGACCGTGAGCAGTGCCAGGAGCGCGGCCAGCAGCCAGGCCTCCGGCGCGATCCGGCGCCGCCACGGCACGCGCGCGATTGTCGCCAGCTCGCCCGTCATCGCACTCTCGCCGCGCCTCGGATTGTCCTTTGGGGACACAGCGGGACGCCAGACGGCGCGTGCTGTCCTTTGGGGACAATCGGGGACGTCACGGCAATCGCTTGAGCAGACGCAGCACCCCGGGACGCACGGGCGACTGGTGGTGCGACCCGGCGTCGTCGCTCAGGGTGCCGCGGTGCGCGAGGTACCAGTCGTAGGACTCGATCACCATCGCCACGTTCGAGTGCTGCGGCTCCCAACCGAGCTCGGTCCGCGCCAACGTGGCATCGAACCACAGCGACTCGCCGTACAGCAGCCAGTGGTACGGCGCGAACGGCACCAGCCCAAGCCGCGCGAGCGCGCGCATCGCTAGCCGTGCCGGCGCCATCGGTAGGGAGCGCACGCGCGACCCTGTGCCGGCGTGCGCGACGAGTGCTTCGAGTGTCTCGCGCATCGTGGCGAACTCCGTCGCGCCGACGTTGTATACCGCCGGCCCGGCTCGATCGGCAGCCCGCAGGCACGCGTCGGCGAGATCGTCGGCGTGCACGAATTGATAGTGGTTCGCGCCCTGGCCAAATACGAACACGGGCGCGCCGTCGGCAACGAAATCGAACAGCATTGCCATGATGCCGAGGCGGCCGTGGCCCAGGATCGTGCGCGGCCGCACGATCGTGACGTCGAGTCCGGCGGCGGTCGCGTCATGACAGAGAAGCTCGGCTTCGAGCTTCGCGCGGCCGTACGCTTCCAGCGGCCGCGCTCGCGTCTCCTCTGTTACCGGGTTCTGTTCGGGGACCCCAAAGACCGCGCTCGACGACGTATGCACAACCTTTGCGACGCGGGCGTCACGGGCCGCGACCAGCACGTTCGCGGTGCCACCGACGTTCACCGCGTTGAAGAGATCCCGATCCTTGGCGAGCGGCACCTGCGCGACATTGTGGAAGACGACGTCGACGCCGTCGCAGGCGGCACGGACGGTGTCTCGGTCGCGAACATCGCCCGCGACGTATTCGAACTCCGTGAGCGTTGAATCGGGTGGATTGACGTCGAGAATGCGCACCGCGTCACCGCGGGACGCGGCAAGGCGAACGAGCGTGCTGCCGAAGTAGCCACTCCCGCCGGTGACGAGTATCGAGCGCCCCATCTAGATCGGTGCGCCCCGGTCGAGGCACCACCGCACACTCGTGCGCATACCCTCGAACAGCTCAACCTGCGGTTCGTACCCGAGTTCGGTTCGCGCCTTGCTGATGTCGCATGCGATCGTGTCCTTGAGTTCCCCGACGACGTGTACCGCGGAAACGTAACGGCCGGCCGCCTGGAACACACGATCAGCGTGTTCCGCGACTGCTCCGGCCGCGTACGGAACGCGGAACGCGACGCGACGTGAACACGGAAGCCCTTCCGCGGCGAGCGCGTCGCGAACGGTGCGCAGCACGTCGGCCAGTGCGTAGGGCACAGCATCCGCGATCCAGTAGGCGTTGCCGGGCGCCGCGGGGGCACGCTCGGCCCGGAGCGCTCCCTGCACGAGATTGCCGGTGTACACCATCGACCGCCGCTGGCGACCGGACCCGACGATCGGGAAGCGACCGCGCCGCACCGCCGCGAAGAATTGTGTCTGGCGCGCCGGCTGGAACGGACCGTAGAACCACGGCGGGCGCAGCACAACCGTCGCCAGATCACCGCGCTCGAACGACCGCGTGACGAGTTGCTCGGCCTCCAGCTTCGAGCTTCCGTACCCCATGTACGGCGCGAACGGCGATGCTTCGGTGAATCGTTCGTCGGGGCCGGTGTTGGCACCGAACGGCGAGTTCGAAGACACGTGCACGAATCGCGTCACACCGACGCGTCGCGCCCGGTCGAGCACGAGTTGGGTGCCGCCGACATTGACATCGAACAGCTCACGGACCGCGCGTCGCGGGTGGATCACTGCCGCGGAGTGGAAGACGGTCGCGGCCCCGATCCCTTCGAAGAGGCGATCGACCGCGACCGGATCACGGATATCGCCGGACACCACCTCGATGCGCGGGTCGAGGATCTCGAGCCGAGCCCCGTCCTCACTCGGCGCGACGAGACAACGGATGCGTTCGCGCGCCGGCTCGGCCACGAGCGCACGCACGAGGTTCTGGCCCAGCCACCCGGCCGCGCCGGTCACGACGGCCGTCGGGTTGGCGGCGTCGCGCGCATGGCTTGCAGCTCTCACAGCGCTCCCTCGTGGTTCCCGACAACGGCCGCTGACGTTAGTCGCCCGTCCCCCAGCTGCCGTTCGCCCGGGCGAGGCACCGACCGCCCTACATTGCACGCCCGATGCCCGTCGCCACCGCGCCCACTGTTCACGAGGAACGTGGCGCGCGGCGTCCGAGTGCGCGTCAGCGCGATGCGCTCGCCGTGTTGCTCGTCGGATGTGTCTTCGCACTCCCGTTGCGCGGCCTGTTGCGATCGCAGGGTCCACCGATGGAGGAGGGCTTCATGCTCGTGTTCCCCGAGCTCGTGCTCGAGGGACACCTTCCCAACCGCGACTTCCTCCACCTCTACGGCCCCGGCAGCTTGTGGACGCTCGCCGCCACGTTCAAAGTGTTCGGCGTCTCCCTCGTGACCGAGCGGCTATTCGGCCTCCTTCAGCAGATGGCGATCGTGTTCGGGATGTACGCGCTCGCGCGCCCGTGGGGCCGCCGCGTCGCTGTGGTGGCGGGGTGGACTTCGGGGCTCGTGATCATCCCGTTCGGACTCACTGCGCTCGCGTGGGTTGGCGCGGTGGGGCTCGCGCTCGTCGGCATCACGGCCGCGTTGTCGGCTCGCTTCACGTCCGACGAGGGACGCGCGCAGCGAAGGGCGCTCGCGGCGGGAGTGCTGTTCGGCGTCGCGCTGTTGTTCCGCCTCGACTTGATACTCGCCGTTGCGCTCGCAACCGCGGTCCTGGCTCGCGGCATGGCCACGGCGCGGACGAAGCGTATCGTCGCCGGCATCGCATTCGGGAGCGCGCCGTATCTCGTCCACGTCGCGACTGCGGGTCCTGGCCACGTGTTCCAAGGCATGGTGCGCGACCCGGTCTTCGAGCTCCGGGGCGGGCGCGGTCTGCCCGTTCCACCGTCGTGGTCCCACCTCGACGGCTTCCTGCAACGGGCAGGTGCGCTCGAACAGCTCTCGTGGCCGCTGCCCGAACCCGAAGCATCGCAACAGTTGTTCCTGTGGTTCTTCCTGCTGCTGATCGTTGTTGCACTCCTGGTGACGCTTGGGGTGCGGGCGGTGCGCGCCGCCCCGGCGTCGCGCCGAGCGCGCACGCTCTTGGTCGTCGGTGCCTTCAGCGCGGGCCTGCTGCCGCAGGCGATCCAGCGAGTCGACTCGGCCCACCTCGCGTGGGTGGGATGCGTCCCCTTCGGCTTCCTCGCGGTCGCGCTGCTGCACCTCTTGCGTCAGCGCTTCCCGCGTTCACAAGCCGGGCGTCTGGCGCTCGTG
Source organism: Actinomycetota bacterium (assembly GCA_052390615.1). Classification (GTDB taxonomy): domain Bacteria; phylum Actinomycetota; class Acidimicrobiia; order IMCC26256; family PALSA-610; genus JBQTGT01. The sequence continues at coordinate 18,133 of JBQTGT010000001.1, read as the reverse complement.
AGCGGCACGACGGTCCTGTTGATCATGCTCGCGACGATTCCGGGCTTCACGTTTCGGCGCTACGCCGACTACGCGGCACAGTCGTTCGACGTGCACCGCACCGCGCATCGCATCGAACGTGACGGTCGTGTGTTCTATTACGGCAAGGAGGACCGCGCCGATGCCGCGAACATGGTGATCGCGGCCGCGGCGGCGATCACCGAGCCGGGCGATCGGTTATTCGTCGGTCCAACCAACCTGCGCAAGACCCCATACAGCGATGCGTACCTCTACTACATGTTGCCGGAGCTCGAACCGGCCACGTATTACATCGAAATGGATCCCGGCGTCGCCAACGCCGACGACTCCGGCATGGACGAGGACCTCGCGTCCGCAGACATCGTCATCCTGTCGTCGATCTGGGACGACTGGAGCGAGCCCAACGACTCTCGCGTCGACGGCTCGCGGAAATCCGAAGCGGTCCTCGATCGTGACTTCTGTCTCGTCGATGACTTCCTGGGCCACTATCAACTGTACGAACGCTGCGCGTCTCCCGACCCGGAGGCCGCTGAGGACGGCCGCTAGCCTCAGTGCCGGTGCGGGTACTTATCGTCACGCCAACGTACTTGGAAGCCGAGAACATCGAGATCTTCCTCGAGCAGACGCGCGCGTCGGTACCCGACGCCGACATCCTCGTGGTCGACGACAGCAGCGCTGACGGCACCGCCGACCTCGCGGAGAAAGCCGGCGCAGATCTCGGCCGGATCGACGTGCTCCGGCGTCCGCGCAAGATCGGATTGGGCGACGCGTACCGCGCGGGGTTCTCGGTCGGGATCCAGCGCGGCTACGACCTCCTCGTACAGATCGACGCCGACCTCTCCCACGACCCCGCGGCGCTCCCCGCCATGTTGCGGGCGGTCGAGAACGGCGCCGACATGGCGATCGGGTCGCGCTATATCCCCGGAGGCGCCATCCCCAACTGGCCGTGGTTACGACGAGCACTCTCGAAGTGGGGCAATCGCTATACGAACGCGGTGCTCGGCATGCCGATCCGCGACGCCACCTCCGGCTACCGCGTCTATCGGGCCGAGACGCTGCGGGCGATCGACTACGGCAGCACCCGCGCCAAGGGCTACGGATTTCAGATCGAGCTCGCCTACCGCGTGTGGCGCAACGGCGGGCACATCGAGCAACTCCCGATCGTGTTCACAGACCGGGTGCGGGGCGAGTCGAAGATGACGTGGCAAGTCGCAATGGAAGAGCTGACGCTCGTGACGTGGTGGGGGTTGCGCGATCGGGTGCTGCGCCGCGGTTCGCGCACCGGCACGCCGGCGCCACCTTGTGCGTGATCGACTGACCCCACCCGAACCGGCGTGACAAAGGCGCGCCAGCCGCGCTTCTGTCACGCCAGTTCGACGCAGCCGGCGTACCGGATTGCTGGCTAGGAAGGGGCGTCGTTTCCGACGCGCTCTTCGTGGTACTCGGCTTCGACGTTGACGGCCCAGATGTCGTGGCTAGCGCCGAAGATGTTCTCGACGGTGAGCATCGCGGTGAGCATCGAGTGATCCTGGTTGTTGTAGCGGTGCATCCCGTTGCGTCCGACAGGATGCACGTTGGGGGTGTGAATCGAGAGCCACTCGGCAAGGACGGCGACGTTCTCCTTGAAGTGGGCGTCGTAGAATGGGTATGCCTTCGGCATGCGCACGACATAGCCCGACTCGACTCGGGCCGGATCGTCGAGCAACCCGATTTGGCACAGCTCCTTCGTGGCATTCTCGATGAGGTCGTCGTCGGCCATCGTCCACCATTCGTCACCCTCTTGCACGAACAGTTCGAGACCGAGGCAAGTTCTCCCGTCCTTCACCAAGTAGGGCGACCACTGCCCGAAGTTCTGGATCCGCCCGACCTTCACCGCGGGGTCGTTGACGTAGATCCAATTGTCGGGGAACCCGTCGGCTTCGGGGACGACGAGCGCGACCGTGATGAAGTCGCGGTAGCGCAGTGCCCCCGCGGCCGCGAGTACCTCGAGTGAGGCGGGCGGATCCATCGCCCGCAGCAACGCGCTAATCGGCATCGAGGAGATCACGTGATCGCACTCGTACCGCTGTGCGCCGGCGTCGGTGTCCGCGACGACCGCGACCGCGCGGCCATTCTCGCGCTCGATCGTCGCAACCGTCGCCCCGAAGTGCACTTTGGTGCCGGCCGCGGTGACGAGCTCGGTGCAACGTTCCCACATCATCCCCGGCCCGAATTTCGGGTAGTTGAATTCCTCGATCAGGCTCGTGATCTGCTGCTCGTTGCTCCGATGTGCCTTGACGAACTTCGGCGTCAAGGCGTCGAGCACCGCACGGAGCAGCGATAAGTCCTTGATGCGCTGCGCGCCGAAGTCGGCGCCGATCTCGGTGCACGGCACCCCCCACACCTTCTCGCTTTGGGTCTTGAAGAAATGCCGATACAAGCGCCAACCGAAACGCGACGCGACAAAGCCTTCGAGCGTCGACCGGTCCTTCGGCGGGTGAACCCGCACCCACAGGTACGACAGCCCACAGCGAATGGCCTCGATCAGGCCGAGGTTTCGGAGCGCGTTCATCGCGACGAGCGGGTAGTCGTAGAACTTGCCCTTGTAATAGATCCGGCTGAGGCGCGGCCGCCGCAGGAAGTCGTCGGGCCCGAGGATCTCGAACCACAATGCTTCGACCTCGCGCACCTTCGTGAAGAACCGATGGCCACCGATGTCGAAACGCCATCCGTCTCGCTGCGCGGTCCGGCTGATGCCACCGACGACCGCGTCGGATTCGAGGATGATTGGCGCGACGCCGCGCTTCGTCAACTGGTACGCGGCCGTGAGACCCGCGGGTCCCGCACCGATGACGACAATCGTCGGATCACCGGACGGACTGGGGCGCGGCGAATCAGTCATGGAAGCACGGCAGTTTACGGGCGTGATGGTGCTTCCTCTCGAACCGCCCGCGCGCGGCCTGGTTACAGTGACCGCCCGTGGCGCCGCCGGTTGATGAGTCCGTACCCGCGCGCCGTTCGCTCCTCCGCGCGTGCGCATGGGGCGCGGTCCCGGCGGCGATCGTGTTCACGTGGATGCTCGCCATTGGGCGACTCGACCTGCTGCATTCGGGCTCGCTCGATACATTCTTCGACTCGCAGGCACGTGCGCTCTTCGATGGACACTGGGATATCCCACGCGAGGAGCTGGGCTTCGAAGCCTTCATCGTCGACGGCAAGTCATACACCTACTTCGGCCTGTGGCCGTCGGTGCTGCGCATGCCCGTGCTCGCGGTCACCGACCGCTTCGATGGTCGCCTCACCCAGGTGTCGATGCTGGGCGCATTCTCAGTGCTGCTCGTCGCGACGAGCCGACTGTGCGTTCGCATCCGCCAACTCGCACGCGGCGACGAGCCCGTCACGCGCGCCGAACAGGTCGCGGCCGGTGCCTGCGTCTTCATCGTCGGCGCTGGATCGGTAGTGCTGTTCCTCGCGAGCCGGCCGGTCGTGTACCACGAGGCCGAGCTGTGGGGGGCGGCGTGGGCCGTCGCCGCGTTCGCGGCGATCCTCGGCTTCGTCCGCGCGCCGAATCGCCGCGACCTCGTGTGGGCGACCGTAGCGACCACGCTCGCGCTGTTGACCCGTGGGTCGGTCGGCCTGAGCCCGCTCGTCGCCCTCGGATGCCTGCTCGCCGTCGCGCTCGCCGCGATCGTGGCCGCGCGCACAGGACACCAGACCCTCGCGGTGCCCGCGCGCGCGCTGGGAGTCGACGCCGGCGCGATCCGTTCGTTCGCGGTGCCGCTGTTGTGTGCGTGCACGGTTCCGTTCATGCTGTATGCCGCGGTCAACATGGCGCGCTTCGATCATCCGTGGCGGCTCCCGATCGAGGACCAGATCGCGACCCAGATCGACCCCGTCCGGCCGGCGATCTTCGAAGGCACCGATGGGAGCCTCTTCGCACCCAAGTTCGTGCCGACGAACGTGGTCGCGATGTTCCGGCCGGACGCGATTGCGATCGACGGACTCTTTCCGTTCGTCACGTTTCCGGAACGGGCCCACGAACTCGGCGACGTCACGTTCGCGACCTTCGATCCGGCGGCGAGCTTGCCGGTGTCTACGCCATCGCTCTTTGTCGGCGCGTGCGTTGGTACGTACCTCGTGTTCCGACGGGCGCGCCCGGGCGCGCCTGCGTACGCGAGGTTGCGTGTGCTCGTTGTCGGGGGGATCGCGGGTGGTCTCGGCGTCCTCACGATCCCGTTCGTCAACCACCGCTACCAGTCGGACCTGCTGCCGCTGCTACTCGTGCTGGCCGCCGCGGGCTGGGTCGAAGGCGTCCGCCGCTTCGAGCGTCCGCAGTCCGGGTGGCGGTCCGTCGTGCTGGTGGCGGTCGCGCTGTTGACCCTGGTCTCGGTGTGGGTGAACTTCGCGCTCGCGCTGCAGTATCAGCGCGCGTACAGCCCGTTTCCAACGGAGTCAGAGCGCGCCGCGTATCTCGCCTTCCAGGACGATTTCGACGACCACGTCCCCGGGGGGTCGCGCGCGACCGTCGTAACCGGTGTCGCGCTCCCCGAACCCGCCGCCGGCGGCACGTTCTTCGTGCTCGGCGACTGCGACGGCGTCTATTGGTCCGACGGCGCCGCGTGGCACGCCGTCGAACGCACGCATGCCACCGGGCGCTTCCCGCTGCTGATGACCCGCCGCGACCAAGCGGTCGGGACACGCGAGCTGCTGCTGCGCGCGGGCGCCGCCGAGATCCAGGACGAGCTCTGGATCGAGTATCTCGACGGTTCCCGCGTTCGTTTCGTGCTGGACGCGGCGCGAGTGGCCGACGTCACAGCGAGCGAACCCGTGCGACTCCCGGCGGACGTGCCGACGCGCATCGAGATCACCTTCGACAATCGTCTGGGCCGCTTCGGTGTCGAAATCGACGGCGCCTCGGTGTTCGGACTCGCGTATCTCTTGGCGCCCGACCCGGTGCGGGTCGCGGGTCGGGATGGCGATCCCGACCTGCAACTCGAGCCGACAGCCGCGCCGTTTTGCCACGATCTGTCCACTTCTTGACCACGGAGCGGTACAATCGGCTCCGAATCTCGTCCGGGCACGGTCCCGCTGGGTCGAAGGGAAACCAGCGGTGCTGGGCGTGCTCGGCCCGTACGAAAGAGCTGACCGGACGACATGCACGAGGCGACCGGTGCCGCGCCGGGACACGCGGGCCTGCGCTACATGCCAGCGCTCGACGGCCTGCGCGCCGTGGCAGTCGTCGCCGTATTGCTCTACCACGGCGAAGTCTCCTGGGCCGGCGGCGGCTACCTCGGCGTCGACGCCTTCTTCGTGCTCAGCGGTTTCCTGATCACGAGCCTGCTGTATTCGGAGTGGCACCGCACGGGCACGATCAACTTGGGTGCGTTCTGGGCCCGCCGCGCGCGCCGACTGCTTCCGGCGGTGCTGATCGTGCTGGCGGCCGTCGCGGTGTACGCCGCGGTGTTCGCTCAACCGATCGAACTTCGCCAGCTCCGGCGCGACGCCTTCTCTGCGCTCGCGTACATGAACAACTGGAATCAGATCGCTTCGGACCAGTCGTACTTCGAGGCATTCGCGGCGCCGTCGCCACTGCGACACATGTGGTCGCTGGCAATCGAGGAACAGTTCTATCTGGCGTGGCCACTTGTCGCGTGTGCATTCTTGCGGTGGCGACGCGGCGGGCGGCGCGCGCTGTTGGTGGCGTGCGGAGTGCTCGCTGCCGCATCGGCGGTATTGATGACCGCGCTGCACCAGCCGGGGACCGACCCGTCCCGGGTGTACTACGGCACCGACACCCGCGCGCAGTCGCTACTCATCGGCGCCATGCTCGCGCTCTTGCTCGCGCCGAGTGCAGGGATCGTTCCTGCCAAGGCGCGAGCCGCGCTCGATCGAGTCGCGCTCGGCGCCGCGGTCGCGCTCGGTTGGCTCTGGGGCAGCATCTCGGAACGGGACGACTGGCAGTACACGGGTGGCTATCTGCTCGCGGCCGTGCTTGTCGCGATCGTCATCGCGAGTGTCACCCAACCCGGCGCCATCTCGCCGCTCGCGGCCGCGCTCTCGACTCCGCCATTGCGCGCGGTCGGCATGATCTCCTATGGCCTCTACCTCTGGCACTGGCCGGTCTACGTCCTGCTCGGACCGAGTCGCATCGATCTCGAGGGCAGCACCTTGCTGGCGCTGCGACTCTCGGTCACCTTCGCCGTCGCGGCCCTTTCCTACGTGTTCGTCGAGCGGCCGATCCGGCACGGCGCGCTCCAGGGGTGGACCATCCGCGTTGCGACGCCCGCCACCGCGGTCGCGCTCGCAGTCGCGCTCGTGCTGGCGACGAGCGCCGCGCTCCCGCCGGCGTTCCAGGAAATCTCGGCGTCGCAATTGCACGCCCCGGCCGCGGCCGCCGCCGTCGCCGTGCTACAACCCGACGCACCGCCGCCACCCCCTCGAGTGATGCTCGTCGGCGACTCGATGGCGACGAGCCTCGCGCCGGGCGTGCAACGTCTGGCTGACACCGAACAGTTCCAGTTCTGGGACGCGAGCGTCCCCGGCTGCGGCATCGCGACCGACACTGGCGATCGTTGGTTCGACGAGTGGCGCGACGTCGAACCGCAATGCCTACCGGGGTGGCGCGAGCGTTGGCCGAGCCAGCTTGCGGCGTACGGACCCGACGTCGTCGTGGGTCTGTTCGGCGCGCAGGACGCGTTCGATCGCCGCTTCGGCGAGCAGGTCATCCGCTTCGATACTCCAGCGGGGCTCGAACTTGCGGGCCGGGAGATGCAGCAGGCGATCGACACACTGTCCGCCTCGGGCGCGCACGTCGTGCTGCTGACGACGCCGTACTACGCGCTCGGGTGGCCGCAGCGCGTCGAGGTCGACCGGTCGCCTCTGCACGAACCGTGGATCGATCAGTACAACGAGTTGCTGCGCTTCATTGCCGCCGCCAACGCCGAACGTGTCACGCTGCTCGACTTGAACCAGCTCCTGGGCCCCGACGACACGTGGACCGACACGATCAACGGCATCGCGGTGAGGAGCTTCGACCGCAGCCATCTCTCGGAAGTGGGCGCCGACTTCGTAGCCCAGTGGCTCGTACCCCAGTTGATGGCCACGACCGCCTGAGCCCGGATCTCGCACCGGGCCGCGCTACATTTCGCCCTTCCAGCGACGGCGACTCGCAGCACGACGCGACGGGGGGAAGGCGCACATGACAGCACCGCGCGCCGCGGTCGTGCCGGCCGAAGCACCGCGGCTGCCGCGCTGGCTTGCGATCCTGCTCGTCAGCCTCGCCGGTCTCTTGCTCGAAGTCGGCTACACCCGGATCGTCTCGTTCAAGCTGTACTACTACTACGTCTACCTCGTCATCGGACTCGCGCTGCTCGGCATCGGCTCCGGCGGTGTCTTCGTCGCCGTCGCCCGCCCCCTGCGTCAGTGGACGACGGAACGCATCATCGCCGTGTGCTCGGTCTGGGGTGCGATCAGCATCGCCGTCGGGTATTTCGTCATCGCGCGGCTCCCGGTCAACACGGTCGCGATCTGGGACTACGGCACTCGTTCGTCACTGAAAAATGTCGCTGCACTCGGGGTGATCTGCCTTGTGTTGTTCTCGACGTTCATCGCACTCGGCATCATGATCTCGGTGATTCTCGGCCGGGCCGGTGACGCGGTAGGCCGTCTGTACTTTGCCGACCTCGTCGGTGCCGGCGTCGGCTGTTTGGTCGCCATCCCCTTGATCACGACCATCGACCCGCCTCGCGTCATCGCACTGTCCGCCCTGATCTTCGCGGTCGTTGGTGTGCTGTCGAGTCCGCCCAAGTCTTCCGTCTTCGCGCTCGGAAGCGCGGCAACCGTTCTTCTCATTGTCGCGGTTGCGGCCGCGTCGGTGCTGCCGGACGTTCGTGTCGACGACACCAAGGCCGACCCGAAGGGCGCGGTCTACTCGGAGTGGGGACCCGTGTTTCGCGTCGACGTCATCCCGACCTTGCCCGAGAATCGCTTGTTGCTACACGACGCAACCTTCGGCTCCGGCATCTGGCGTTTCGGCGGTAATCCCGCGACCGAGACGCGCTTCGAGACCGATCCGCGTCGAGTTCCGTTCGACATCCTCGGCAACGCGCCCGAACGAGAACTCATCATCGGATCCGCCGGCGGCAACGAGATCCTCGCGTCGTTGTACTTCGGCGCCGAACACATCGAGGCGGTCGAGCTGAACCCGGTGACGGTCTCGATCCTCACCGACCACTTCGCGGACTACACCGGAAACCTGCCCGACCGGCCCGAAGTCGACCTCCACCAGGGCGACGGACGGTCGTATCTCGCTCGTAGTGAGCAGCGCTACGATCTCGTCTGGTACGTCGCGCCCGACAGCTACGCGGCGAACAACGCGGCATCGTCGGGCGCGTTCGTGCTGTCCGAGAGCTACCTCTATACGTCGGAAATGATCCAGGAGACGCTCGAGCATCTCACCCCCGACGGCGTCACCGTCGCGCAGTTCGGCGAGATCGACTTCGCGGGCGCGCCGAATCGTACGAGCCGCTACGTCGTTACCGCGCGCGACGCGCTCGAGCGCGTCGGTGTCGCCGATCCGTCGCGGCATATCATCGTGGCATCAGAGGCGACGTCGAATCTCTCGACGATCGTGGTGAAACGCAGTCCCTTCACGCCGGCCGAGGTCGATGCGTTCGTCGAGGGACTCGCCGTGGTTCCCAATCAGGAGGGCGTGTACGCGCCCGGCGCCGGCTTCGACCGCGGCATGGTGAAGAAACTGGCCGGGGGTGACCCGGGCACGGTCGCGGCGCTCGTCGCCGACTACGACAAGAGCATCGACGCGATCACCGACGACAGCCCGTTCTTCTGGCACTTCAGCGAGTTCGGCGACGTGCTCGCGAACATCTTCGACCCCCTCGACGTGCGCGATCCCGAGGACGTGATCGGCGAACGAGTGCTCCTGTTACTCCTGTTGATGGCGGTCGGGTATGCGGCCGTGTTCCTGTTGCTGCCGTTCGTCGTCGTGCGCAGGCAGTGGGCGGCGCTGCCGTCGAAAGGGGTCTCGGCCGTGTACTTCGCGGCGCTCGGACTCGGCTTCATGTTCTTCGAGATCACGATGATCCAGCGGCTGACACGGTTCCTCGGCTATCCCACCTATTCGCTGACGGTCACGCTCGCGTCGGTGCTCGTGTTCACGGGAATCGGCGCGCTCCTCAGTCAGCGCATCGTCGACCGCGGTCGTGTCGTCGTGTTCTGGCTGCTGGGCATGCTCGCGGTGCTGACGTCCTTCTACCAGCTCGCGCTCGACGACATCACCGACGGGCTCCTCGACCAGAGCCTCGCAGTGCGCGTCGTCGTCGTCGTCGCGGTGCTCGCACCGCTCGGGTTGTGCCTCGGAATGTTCATGCCGCTCGGCCTGGCCACCGTCACGCGCCTCACGCTGCTCCGCGAGGAGTACGTGGCGTGGGCGTGGGCGGTGAACGGCTTCTTCTCCGTCATCGGCTCCGTGCTCACCACGATCCTGTCGATGACATTCGGGTTTCGCGCCGTGCAGTTCGCAGCATTGGGTGTCTACGCGCTGGCGGCGATCGCATTCACGCGACTGGCCAACACCTCGCCAGAACCCGCCGCCATCGACGTGTCGGCCGGCGACGACGATGCCCGGGTCCTGCTCAGCGTGCCGCGTTCCTGAAGCGCGCGGCATCCCGCGACCAACGCGACGGCGGCAAGTATCGCCAGTGACGGCTCGGCGGCGGCGCGGAATCGAGTCTGACCATATGTGAGCGCGCTGCCGAGCGTCACGATGATCGTCGGCACCGCGAGTACCCACAACACTCGCTTCTTTCGCTGTCGCCACAACAACACAGCGCCCGCCGCCGCGGCAACTAGCGTCGGGTAGTACGCCACGAGCCCGAGTCGCGTCACCCACGACTCCCGCCCTTCGCCTTGGTTGTAGTCGATCATGTCGAAGGGACGGAACAGGCTCCACGTCCGTCCGACGCGAGCGAGCGCGACGACGGGCGCGCGCCCGAGGTGATCGCGGGCGTAGTCGACGGCCCGATCGCGATAGATCTTGGCGACCTCGCTCTGGTCGCCCGGCGGGTGCGGCTGGTCGATGCACCCGGCCGCAGTATCGAACGAGGTCAGCCCGATTCCTTCTCCCGAGTACACCGGGTCGCAGTTCGAGCCCGCGAGCGCGATGCCGTCGTTGGTCGACAAGAACGTCGGCTCGTCGAACCGCGCCATGTTGTACACGACCCACGGTGCGCACACGAGCGCGGCCGCGCCAATCGGCGTGACGATCCGTTGCAGGACATCGGGACGTCGGACGGCGAGCGGGACAGCGAGCAGTGGTACGAGCAAGGCGAGCTCGGCGCGCGTGAGCGCGGCGACACCGCAGCCCGCGCCGAGGAGCGCGATCCGATTCGCTGTGGGCTGATCGATCACGTCCAGCGCCAGCAACAGCACGCCGACGACGGCAACCCCACCGATGGTCTCGGACATCATGAGTCCATCGTTCACCCAGACGTTCGGCGACACCGCGGCAATGCTCGCGGCCACCAATCCAACGACATCGCCGCCGACACGGCGCGCGAGCAGCCCCACCAACCACACGAGGAGCGTGCCGAGCGCCACCATCGCGTAGCGGTGCTCACGCACGTTCGTGTCGAGGTCGTCGCCGGCGATCCACGCGAGCGGCGGCCGCTCGACCAGCCACGACACACCGCCGAGCACGACGACCGTGAGCGGTGGATGGTCGGCGGCGGGGGGCGGGTCCTCGCCGGGGTTGGTAACGCTCCACAGCGGCTCGACGAATCCGTCACCATCGGCGAGTCGGTTGGCCTCGCTGTTGTAGAAGAGCTGGTCCCCCACCGGGCACTCACTCGGGAAGGATCCATGGTGCAGCGCGCCGATCTGCACGACGCAGTCCTCGCCCTTCGCCAGCTCGACGTACGCGACCCTCACTCCGAACGCAACCGCGACGATCGCCAGGAGCGCGCGCGAGAACTTCACGGCACCAGCTCGCCGCTGAACGCGAGCACGGAGAAGGCGACGAGCGCCGCCACCGACACGGTCAACACCACCCGTTCGCGGTTCTCACCTCCCGACACATCGGCCGCGGCGAGCACAAACGGCAGCGTCGACAGGCTGTAACGCTCCAACGAGTCGAGATTGCTTGCGGTCAGTCCGACGACCGCGACCGCGGCTGCGTACGCGGTGAACGACGGCGGCCAACGCCGGGCCAGCACAACGACCAGGACGACCATCACGAGCGCGGTCGCAAGGTGCAGGCCCGCCGTCGGAGTGTCGCCCGAAACGAAGTCACGAGCCGTGTCGATCACATTCGTCACCGGGAACCGCGCGTCGCCTCGGCGCGACGGGTCCTCTTGCACACGCAGCGGAAAGAAGAAGTCGTCGGTGCGATCGCACGCCCATGCGAGGTACGTGAACAGGCCGACGACCGGTGCCGCGACCGCCGCGACGCGGGCCGCGATATCGCGCCGGAGCAGGTCGCGGCGATGCGCCAGCGCCTCGACGAGCGCCGGAACGACCAACAAGACACCGACCGGGCGAGTCAGGCCGGCGAGGACGCCGACCGCGGCCGCGACCCAGAACATTCGCCGCCGCAGCGCGAGCAGCGCCACGGCAGACAGCAGCATCAGTGTCGACTCGGCGTATCCCATCACGAGCACGAACGCCGGCGGGGCGAGATACGCGATCCACACGGCTCGCCGGGCGAACGTGTCGTCCCGTCGTTCCGACCACGCGAGCCGGTAGAGCGCAGCACCGAAGGCGAGTGCGGCTCCGTTCGCCACGAGCAGGAGCGCGAGATCTGTATCAACTGCCGGGAGCACCGCCAGCGCGCGCGCGAGCAGCGGGAACAGCGGGAAGAAACGCAGACCTTCGGGCGGCAGCGGGTCGTAGCCGGCGCGCGCGATGTCGGCGTACCACGACGCGTCCCACGCGAGCAGCCCGTCGTGTGCGGCCAACGGGCGCGGCGTGACCGCGAGCTCGTCGACAAGATGACGGGTCAGGAGGAGCGCCGCACCGACGAGCAGGCGCGACAGCACGTACGGGATGAGTACCGCGCGCGCGGTCTCCGCCGCCGACGGCTGGAACCATCCGGGTTTGATATCGGTGTCCCGTGCGCGACTCACGGTATCGGCGGTGCGAACTGTTGCAGCCCCGGCTTCTCGAAGAACTCCTCTTTGGCGTTCACGATCGCAGTGCGCGATCGCTCCTGCGCCAATGCCTCCGAGATGGCTTCGCATTTTCCGCCGAGTGTCGGATACCCCGGTCCGGTGACCAACCAGAGCGTGCCAGCACCGGCGCGCGCCAGCACCGCCGCCGCGAACGCGTTCGGATCAACGGCGCCAACCCGTTCGTCGTAGTCGACCCAGTTCACCAGCGCGGGCGGGTCGAGATCCGGGAATGTCACCTGGTCGAAACCACCGGGAAGCAGCCGGTGCACACCCGGGCCGAGCTGGTCGGGGCAATAGACGATCAGGTCGCCCGGACGAGCGAGCGACCGCAACGCGGTCGCCACCTCGCCCGCTTGCGTGCGCTGCTCGGTGGCGTTGCGCACTCCCGATGCGAAACCGAGCGCGACGATCACCGCCAGTACCGTCATTCGGATACGGACATCCGCGAGCGTGACGACCCCGCGCGCGATCACGATCACGAACATCGGCCACACGATCGCGCTGTATCGCGCCTCGAACGCCTGATCCGCAAGATAATTGAGGGTGGTCGCGATGACGAGCGTTGCCCCGCCGACGAGCGCGAGCCACCTGATCTCGGGCTGCACGCGCACGTCGAGCTCGACCCGGCGTGCGTCGAGCGCGCGCCCGAACAAGCCCAACACCAGAATCGGCAGGAGCACAAGCAGTAGCAGCCAGCCCTCTTGCTCCTCCTCCCCCGCGAACGCGAGGAATGTCTCGCCGATCGGCAGGCCCGGTAGCACCGCATCGCCCCAAGGCGTCCCGGTGTGCGCGCGTTGCGAGAGGAAGGTCGGCAACCACGAGAGGAACGTCGCGCTGCCGATCATGATCGCGCCCGCGATCCGGAGCGCGCCGCCGCGCATCGCCGGTTCGCGCCACGCGACATACAGCAGGCAGACACCGACGACGCCGAGCAGGGCGAACGCCCAGTACTGCGTGTACACGAGCGCCATGCTCAGCGCGGCCATCGGCGCGAGCCGGGACATCGTGGGTTGTTCGAGGGCTCGATTGATCAGGACGATCCCGATCGCCACCAGCAGCATCTCGAGCATGTACATGCGGGCTTCGGTCGCGTAGCGGATCGCGTACGGGCTCGCCGCGCTCAGCACGACCGCCGTCCAGGCCATCGTGCGATCGCCGTAGCGGCGCGCCGCGAACCAGATCGCGACCAGCAGGCCGAGCCCGCAAACCCCTGAGAGCGAGCGCGCCGCCAGATCACCGTCACCGAGCGCGCCCGTCCAGAGGTGCAACAGGGCGTAGTACAGCGGCGGGGCGCCGTCGCGCTCGAGCGCAGCGCCCAGGTCGCCGAGCGGAAGTCGGGCAATGTTCACCGTCAGCGCTTCGTCGAGCCACATGTCCGAACGGGTGACGAAGTAGAAGCCGACGCCGATGGCGATGACGACAGCAGCCGCGGCCCCGATCAGCGGCTGGTGCCGGTTTTGGTTCGCCGCTGCGGGCTCGCGCGTCGGCGCCTCGGAGACGGCGGTCACGGCGGGCAACCGTAGCCGTGCTACCCGCGGATGCCGGGCACGACCTCGTTCATGAAGCGCTCCAACGATTCCGACGACGGCGCGTCGCGGAACCAGAGCACGAACTCGCGACAGCCGGCGTCGACGTAGGCCTGCACCTTCTCGGTAACCTGTTCGACGGTGCCGACGAGCTGGTCGCGCGCGTATTCGTCGTCGGGCATGCTGCCCTTGCGCAGTGGACCACCGGTGGGCGAGTCGAGCCACCGACGCACGTCGGCTTCGGTGTCGAAGATGCGGCAGTCGGGGCCGTGGGTTCGCACGATCGTGGTGAAGTCGCGGCCGATCTCGTCGCAGTATTCGCGGAGCAGAGTCGACTTGTGCACGAAGCCGTCGAGGCCGACCTGCCAGTTCGTCTTGTCGGCGTGGCGGGCGGCGACGCGCAACGTCACTTGCTCGCCGCCACCGCCCACCCAGATCTCCGGCAGTCGTTGCAGCGGCTTCGGATCGCAGTAGGCGCCGTCGAACGCGAGATGTTTGCCCTGGAACGTCACGGTCTCGTCGGTCCACAATCGCTTCACGACTTCGAGGGTCTCGTCGAGGATCTGCAGCCGCACGCGCGCGCGCGGGAACGGGTACCCGTAGGCCTGGTACTCGCGCTCGTACCAACCGGCGCCGAGCCCGAGAATGAGCCGGCCGCCCGAGAACAAGTCGACGCACGCGGCTTCCTTGGCGAGCAGGCCCGCGTTGCGGTATGCGGCGCACGTGACCATCTGCCCGAGCTTGATCGTCGTGGTCTGCTGCGACAACGCCGCCAGCGTCGTGTACGCCTCGAACACGTGCGTGGGTTCGCGCGTCGGCACCGTCTCGACGTGGTCGTACACCCAGAGGTGGTCGTAGCCGATGCGCTCGGCGAGCTGCGCGATTTCCTTGGAGCGTGCCCATGCGTCGGCCGCGCCGATGCCCTTGTACTCGAGCTTCCAGCCTTGCGGCACGAACGCGCCGTAGCGAAGGGGATGGGTCACGTCGCCGCCGTCGACGCCGCCGTCGCCTGCTTGTAGTCCCACCACTGGATCTCGACCATCATCGGGAGCAGGTAGCGCACGTAGATGCTGGTGATCGCCAGCATGCCGTGGTCTTCGGTGTTCTTGTCGACGATGTCGACGCGGTCGTCGCGCGCCTGCCACGCCTTGGCCCGCGCCAGGATGTCGTCGAGCTCGGATTCGGCACCGACCGACAGCCCGAAGTGGTCGAGGCGCGGGCACGCCATCGGCGGGTCGTCGGCGATGAGGAACACGAATTGCTCGATCGTGTGCACCTGGAACACCTGGCGTTTGCGATCGATCGTCATCATCGGCAGGTCGACGAACCCGAACACGTCCGCGTAGAAGTCGGCGCGCAACCGGCGGTGCTCTTCGTCGAGCATGTCGGGCGACAGGCTCATCGCCACGTGGTTCATGCGCGGCGTGCGGGTCGTGAAGCTCGGCCCCACTGTCATCTGCGTGCTCCCTCCTATTTGGTCAGCCGCCGGGCCCCTGGCCCCGGCGCGCGCCCAAACACATCAGTTGATGCGCGGGACGATCATCGCCTTGGCGGCGAGCTCGCCCTCGTGCAAGGCGATGGCCGCGTCGAGCAGCCGGCTGAGCGGATAGTCGGCGGGCTCGACCAACAAGTCGTTCGGCATCCGGCCCGACGCCAACAGCTCCAGCGCGCGGGGGAAGCCGTCGTGGTCGTAGACGTTGGCGCCGGTGACGACCAACTCGTTCAACAGGATGCGGTTGTTGTCGAACTTCGGCTTGCGGATGCCGGCCCCGACGATCACGAGCGTGCCGGCGCGCTTGAGCTGCGCGAGCCCGACCTCCATGGCAACGTTGCTTCCCGAACACTCCAACACCGCGTCGAACGGCTCGTCGACCATGTCGTGTGGCATCGGCGGTGTCGACAACTGCTCGGGGGTAATCGTGCGCGCCCCGAGCTTCTCGCACAGCGCCCGCCGGCGTTCTTTGGGTTCGCTGACGACCACGTCGTCGACGCCCGAGGCGCGCAGCGCCGCCACTGACAAGAACCCGATCGGTCCGCCGCCGGTCACGAGCCAACGGGTCGCCGGCCGCGCCCCACCCGCGCGCGTGATGCCGTGCAGCGCGACCGCGAGGGGCTCGGCGAGCGCGGCGTGCTTGAGGTCGAGGCCGTCGGGAACCCGGTTGGCCGCGTCGGCCGACACGAGCTTGTAGCCCGCGAACGCGCCCTGCCAACCGTCCTCGTCGACGCCGACCCGGCCCCGCTCGACACACAGCGACGGCCGCGACGCCCGGCAGTACTCGCAGCGCCCGCAGCGCGGCGACGGTCCGCCGACCGCCCGGTCGCCGACCTTCCATCCCGAGACCTCGTCGCCCACCGCGGCGACGGTGCCCGAGTACTCGTGGCCTTCGATGGCACCGGCGCGCCCACCCCACTCGAGCAGGAAATGCAGATCGGAGCCACAGACGCCGCAGTAGCTCACCTCCAACAACAGGTCGCGCAGACCGACGGTCGGGGTCGGCCGGTCCTCGACCACGACGACGCGCAGCCCCATGAAGACCGCAGCCGGCATCACTTCCGGAACACGAGTGTCGCCCATGCGGCCAGGGTCGCCCGAACCTGACACGGGCGTCAAGGTCGCGCGCGAGACTGGCCCCATGGCGAATCCAGATGTCGTGATCCGGGGCGGGACGCTGGTCGACGGGACGGGCGCGCCCCGACGGCGAGCCGACGTCGCGATCACGAACGGCGTCGTGAGCGGGATCGGCGACGGCGTCGACGGCGCCCGCGTGCTCGATGCGAGTGGCCACGTCGTCGCGCCGGGCTTCGTCGACATTCACACCCACTACGACGCGCAAGTGTTCTGGGATCCGGCGTTGAGCCCGTCGTGCTGGCACGGCGTGACGTCGGTGGTTGCCGGGAACTGCGGCTTCTCGATCGCCCCGGTCCGACCCGAGCACCGCGACCTGCTCGTCCGCACGCTGCAACACGTAGAGGACATGTCGCCGGCGACGTTGCAGGTCGGCGTGCCGTGGGATGACTTCGAGACGTTCCCGCAGTACCTCGACGCGATCGAGCGACGGGGCACGTTGCTCAACTACGCGTGTTACGTCGGGCACACCGCGGTGCGGCTGTACGTGATGGGCGAGGACGGCTACGAGCGGGTCGCGACCGACGACGAGATCCGCGGCATGCAACAGGTCATCGCCGACGCGCTCGCGGCCGGCGCAGCAGGTTTCGCGACGTCGTCGTCGACAACCCACAACGGCGACCGGGGCCGGCCGGTGCCGTCTCGCATCGCGGGACTCGACGAGTTGAACTCGCTGCTGGAACCGTTGCGCGACGCGAACAAGGGCGTCGCCGCGCTCCTGCCCGGCGAGACGATCAAGCACGCCGACGTGTACGACATCCAACGCGCGATCGGCCGCCCGTTGACGTGGACCGCGTTGCTCACGATCCAGGGTTATCCCTGGCACGAGAAGATCATGGCGGACAATACCGCCGCCCGTGCCGACGGTGTCGAGGTGTGGCCGCAGGTGTCGTGTCGGCCGTTGGTGTTCCAGATGAACCTGCGCGAGCCGTTCACGTTCAACATGCGGGGCCCGTTCAAGGAGCTCATGGATCGCCCGATCGCGGATCGCATGACCGCATATCGCGACCCGTCGTGGCGCGAGCGGGCGTGGGACAACCTGCAAGGCCGCGAAGGCGGGCTGCCGATCAACTTCGAGTCGCTCGCAGTTGCCGAGAGCACGACGCATCCCGAACTCGTCGACCGCGGCGTCGCCGACATCGCTCTCGAATGGGGTGCGACACCCCTCGACGTGATGCTCGACATCTCGCTGGCCGAGAACCTCGAGACCCGCTTCTGGAGCGTGCTCGCCAACAACGATCGGGACGCCATCGCGTGGCTCCTGCCCCAGGACACGGTGCTGCTCGGCCTCGCCGACTCGGGCGCGCACGTCAGCCAGCTGTGCGACGCGTGCTTCTCCACCGACCTACTCGGCAACTGGGTGCGCGAGAAGGAAGTCATGCCGCTGGAGCGGGCGATCTACAAGCTCAGCGGCGAGCCTGCCCGCGTGTTCGGATTACGCGACCGCGGTACCGTCGAGGTCGGAACAGCCGCCGACGTGGTCGTCTTCGATCCCGACACGGTTGCGCCCGGCCCGCTCCGCCGCATCCGTGACTTCCCCGCCGATGGCGAGCGGCTCGTCGCCGACCAACCCGTCGGCGTGCGCCACGTCGTCGTCAACGGCACCGTGATCCGCCAAGACGGCGCCGACGCGACCGGTGCGCTCGACGCTCGACCCGGTCGCCTGCTGCGCAGTTAGCCCCGATCATTCATGAACGGGCTGTGGTGCGCCGTGTTTGACGGGTAGGGCGGGTCGCGTTGCGTTGCCGGGTCGCTGGTGGTGTCGTTGTCGGCAGATCGGTGGTTGTGCGTCGCGCAATCTT